>CALEHF010000278.1 GCA_937876125.1 uncultured bacterium | reverse complement strand
CGGAAGATGCGGTCGCCACCAATCTCCACGCCGACACGAAACAGTGGGGCTCGCCGGGGGTGGAAGTGCTCCACACGCATCAATCGGGCCCCCAGTTCGCCGAATGGGAGATCACCGCTCCGGTTCCGGGGAGCTACAGACTCTCCGTTCGCTACGCCGCACAGGAATCGCGCCCGATGGCACTCGCCCTCGACGGAGTGGTGCTCGAGACCCGGGCCCTCGCCAAGACGACCGGCGGCTGGCTGCCTGCCGATCAGCGCTTTCACGATGTGATCGTCCTCGACCTGGGCCCCGCCCCGCACCGGCTGCGCCTCGAGCGAGAAGGGGCGATTCCGCACCTCGATCGGCTGCGCCTGGTGGCGGTCGATCAAGAAGGACGGCCCGACCTCGTCGTCGAGCCCGGCGTTTCACTGCCGGCCGAGGTGATCATCGGGTGGGGAGACTTCCTTGCGCGTCCCGGTCGAGCCGACGATCCGTTCTTTGCGCCGTGGCTTGCGCTGGCGCGACTCTCCGACCGCGAGTTTCCCGATGAGTTCACCGCGCGCGCGACGCTATTGCGCGCGCGGATCGGTGCGCAGAAAAACGCTCTCTCTCCTCTGATCGGTTCTCTGCTCGACGGCTTTCCTCCCCGCGACCGACGCGAATTCGCGGGACGAATGCAGGCGTTCCTGGCGGCGATCGATCCGGCCGAGGAGCCCGAGAAAACCAATGCTCCGAAGAAAGAGGACAAGAAGCCTGATCGGTTGACTGCGGCTGCGCTCGAGGAGGCGCTCCGCGGCCCCGATGGCCCCTACGCCATCGCGATGCAGAAACGGCTCGAACTGTGCCCGCCCGATCTCGCCGCGCGACTCGAGGCGTCCCAACAACGGGGCAAGGAGATCGCGAAGCGCGAGCCCGCGATGCTCCCCCGAGCGATGGCGGTAGGGGAGGGATCCCCGCGCGACCTCCCCGTGCACATTCGCGGAAGTCACTTGTCTCTCGCAGCGCACCCGACCCCGCGCGGAGCGCTCTCGATCACGGATCCACTGGTCCCTCCCGTGAACGTGCCCGAAGGAGTGAGCGGTCGTCGCGAGCTCGCCGCGTGGATGCTGCATCCGGAGCACCCTTTGACCGCCCGGGTCATCGTGAATCGAGTCTGGCAGGGACTCTTCGGAGAAGGACTGGTGCGCACTCCATCGAACTTCGGGCTGCGCGGAGACACGCCGAGTCACCCCGAACTGCTCGATCGGCTCGCCCGTGACCTCATCGCCGACGGCTGGTCGCTGAAGCGGCTCACCCGCCGGCTCGTGCTGACGCGAGTGTGGCAGCAGACCAGTGGCTTCGACGCGCGCGGAGAGACCATCGACCCCGAGAACCGGCTCCTCTGGCGGCAGACACGTCGGCGTCTCGAGGCGGAGTGGGTGCGCGACGCGCTTCTCGCGGTCAGCGGGCAGCTCGATCCCGCCGTCGGAGGGACGCTCCTCTCGACGAGAAACCGCGGCTACGTCACGAACGACCAATCGCGGAACCAAGCGCGCTACGACGCGCCACGCCGTTCGATTTACTTGCCGGTGATCCGAAACGCGATGTACGAGCTGTTCAGCGCGTTCGATTTCAATGATCCGTCGGTGCCGGTGGATCGCCGGTCGGCGACCGTCGTCGCGCACCAGGCGCTCTTCTTCCTGAACGCGCCCTTGGTGATCGGGGCCGCCCAGGCGCTCGCCGAGCGTAGTGTCGATGCGACGAGCGATGCGGCGAGTGATACGGCGAGCGATCGCGATCGGATCGATCAAGTGGTGCGCCTCGCGTGGGGTCGTCCGCCCACGGTGGGGGAGACCGATCGAATGCTGGCCTTCCTCGCGCGCGCGGTTCCGATGATCGAGTCGACCCCCGATCCTCCGGCCGGCGACACGGAGCTAGAGATCATGCAGGCGGAGGCGATCGCCGCCGCCTCCCTGGAATTCGACCCCATGGCGAAGGACGGATCGTCCCCCGAAGACGACCTGATCCCCCCGCCCACTCCCCAAGAGCTCGCGTGGCAAGCGCTCGCTCAGGCCATCCTTGCTGCGAGCGAGTTCACGTACTTCGATTGAGAGAGCGTCATGACTCCGCCCTTCGACTCGGACGCCGCGCACTCTGCGCCCTCGGTGCCCGCCGCGCTCCAGACGTGCGTGCCGTGTTCACGTCGAGAGCTCTTGCGGCGTGGCGCGAGCGGCTTCGGTTGGATCGCGCTCGCGAGCCTTCTCGGTCGCTATGCGCCCACTCTCGGGGCGGCCGAGCCCGCGATCGCAGCGCCCCTCGGGCAGCCTCACTTCGCACCGAAGGCGAAGCGCGTGATCTTCCTCTTCATGCACGGCGGCCCGTCGCAGATCGATACTTTCGACTACAAACCGCTCCTCGAGCGCGATCACGGCAAGCCGCTCCCCTTCAACAAACCGCGCGTCACGTTCGCGGAGACCGGCAACCTCTTGAAGTCGCCGTGGAAGTTCAAACAGCACGGGGAATCGGGCGCGTGGGTGAGCGAACTCTTTCCCGAGGTCGCGAAGCGCGTCGATGACCTCTGCTTCGTCAAGTCGCTCCACGGGACGAACGATGCTCACGGGGGGGCACTCTTGGCTCTCCACACCGGGTCCGACACCTTCGTGCGCCCGAGTATGGGGTCGTGGATTCACTACGGGCTCGGGACCGAGAATGAGAATCTCCCCGGGTTCATTACGATCTGCCCGACCCTCGGCCACGGCGGCGTGAACAACTGGTCGTCGGCATTCCTCCCCGCGGTCCATCAAGGGACCCCGATCGGGCATGCCGGGATCCAAGCGAGCCAGGCAACTATCCACCACTTGAAAAACCGTCACTGGCACGGCGACTTGCAGCGACTGCAGCTCGATCTCATCGGCGACATCAACCTGGAACACTTGGGGCGGCGCGAAGTCGATGATGCGCTCGAGGCCCGGATCCGCTCCTTCGAACTCGCCTATCGGATGCAGTCGGAGGCACCGACCACGATGGACCTCGAGAAGGAGTCGAAGGAAACCCTGGCCCTCTACGGAATCGACAATGCGGTCACAGAGAATTTCGGGAGGCAGTGCCTGATGGCGCGGCGCTTCGTCGAGTCGGGGGTTCGGTTCGTCCAGTGCACCCACAGCTACAAGTGGGATCAGCACACGAACCTGAAAGGCGGGCACGAGAAGAATGCACGCGAAGTCGATCTCCCCATCGCAGGTCTTCTCCACGATCTGAAAGTGCGCGGACTGCTCGAAGATACGCTGGTCCTCTGGGCCGGAGAGTTCGGGCGTACGCCCACCGCTCAGTCCGGCGACGGGCGTGACCACAATCCCCACGGTTTCACGGTGTGGCTGGCGGGGGGAGGCGTGAAGGGGGGGATGAGCTTCGGCGCGACCGACGACTATGGGTACTACGCGACCGAGGACAAAGTCCATATTCACGATCTCCACGCGACGATTTTGCACCTCCTCGGGATCGACCACGAGCAGTTGACCTTCCGCCACGCAGGGCGCGACTTCCGCCTGACCGATGTGTCGGGGCGGGTAGTGCGCGAGATCATCGCGTAGCGGAGGGACGTGCTTGTGCCGCCGACGCTCAATCGTGCTCATATCGACACCGATTGCGTAGACGCAAGTTTGTGCTTGCCACGGTTCTTCCTCTTCGCTACAACGGCTCTCTATCTCGATGAGAAGCCGCCTGGTCGGGACCTCGATACGAAGACCACACCCCAAGTCCCGGGAGTCATCCCGGGCACGAGTCCCAGAACAGCCCAGTTTGCCCCGACCGGCGGCTTTGTTTCCTTGCTTCGACCCTCTTCTGATTCGGCCCTGGGCTCTCTCTGCTGCAACGAGGAAGTGGACCCCAAAGACGAGTAGACCGCCTCTCAGTTGCCGCTCCCTCGCTCTTCGCTCTGACTCTGCGCGAGGTCTTGTTCCCAGAACCCGACATCGTGCCACGCATCAAACTTTCGACCGACGCGATGGAAAACACCCACCTTCCGAAATCCGAACTTCTCGTGAAACCGAACGCTCGCTTCGTTGGGCAGGGTGATCCCCGCGACCGCGGTGCGAAATCTCTGGGCCCGTAGCTCGGTGAACAAGGCCGAATAGAGCGCCTCCCCGACCCCTGACCGCCGGCTCGACGCTGACACATAGACAGTCGTTTCGACGGTGGGGCGGTACGCCGCGCGGGCACGGAACTCCGAGCCGTAGGCGTACCCGAGGCATTCGTCTCCCCGGTACGCGACGAGCCACGGAGCGAAGGTCGTGTGCTCACCGATCCGGCGCACGACTTCACTCACATCCGGCACCTCGAGTTCGAACGAGATCGGAGTGTCGAGAACGATGGGGGCGTAGATTTCGAGGATCGCGTCCGCGTCACTCTCGGCCACGGGACGGAGGAGCAGGGACGGAGGAGCAGGGACGGAGCGGGAGTGGCGGACGGATCGCGTTCGGGGGACATCGGCACCTCCTGCCGGCCGAGTTTTCAGGACCGCGGGCCCCAAATCAAGGGCAGGTGGCGCTCAGCCCAAATCCCTCGCTAGTCTCTCCAATCAGGGCTCTTCCAACGTTAGAATCCAGGTTCCAATCCGGCGCGAAGCTCGGGTCTCCACTTATGCATTGCATGTGCATTGCATGTGCATTGCATGTTGGATATCCTGCGGTTACGGTTGGTTTCGCCCTCTGCGGTCGCGCCTCGCCCCACGTGGGTCTCGGCGTGTCTCTCAGGTCGTGTGGAGCCACACGCGCCGCAGCGAAAGAGCACTCTTCGAGCGCACTTCTTCTCAAGCCAGTCCCCAAAAAACCAGTCTCTGAATACCTGTGCCCGAAATCAGAATCGCCCCAGACTCAAGCGGGAAAGTTGTGACCCATGAAACTCTCCGTGTGGTTCCTACCGGCCGTGCTTCTCTCAGGCTTCTGTGCGTCGGCGGCTGCTCAGCCGTTCTATGACGACTGCGCGACCCCGATCCAGATCATCAATTTCCCCCAGGACATCCCCTACGACACTTCGACCGCGACAACCTCGGTCGGACTCTCGGCGTGTGCGAACTTCGGGGAAGATCTTTGGTACATGGCGATCGCACCGTTCGACGGTCTCTTCTCCGTGAGCCATAACTTCAACCCGACGCAGCACGCGGTGTACATCTTGCCCCCCGGCTTTACCTGCCCGACCGATGCGGAGCAGCTGTACTGCGACAGCCCGAGCAACCAAAACGCGTCGCTGACGCCGGCGATCTCTGGATTGACGTATCTAGTGCGACTCTCCGCATTTCAAGGCGGGGGGGTCAGCGGAATCTTGACGATCGATTTCCTCGAGCCGCCAATCAACGACGATTGCGCGAGCCCGACGACCCTCAACCTCCCCGATGTGGTGGCCTACGATGGCACCGGTTCGAGCGGTACGCCCGGCCTCACCTGTAACGTGAATCGCGACATCTGGTACGAGGTGACTCCGACCCTCGACGGCTTGATCTCGGTCGACGCGAACCCGAACAACCAGTCCACGGCCTTCGCCGTCGATGTTGCGATCTACACCGCACCCGGCCCCGGGGTGTGTCCGACCGACGCCGATGAAGTCAGCTGCGCAGGGACCGATAGCGTCTCCTTCGCGGCCCTATCGGGCACGAGTTACCTCATTCGCGTCGGATACCCTTTTGGGAATGCATTCGCTTCGGCGCTCCTCAGCGTCTCCCAAACCTTCGCTCCGCCGGCAAACGATGATTGCACCACCGCGGAGGTGGTGGCGATCCCCAGTTCGACGATGTTCGACACGACCGGAGCGACTCCCGACAACACCGGGCTCTTCTGCGCTCTCAACGACGACTTGTGGTACCTGCTCACCGCCCCCGCAGACGGCCAGATTCAGACCGAGCTCGGCGGAGGGTTTTCCCTTCAGCACCAGTACTACCACCTCCCCCTCGGCGCGGGGACGTGCCCGACCGACTTCGACGCCGCGAGTCCGTGCTGGAACGTGACCGAAAGCTGGACCGACGTCGTCGCGGGCGAGCTGTACGTACTCCGGATCGGCCAATCCCAAACGGGACCGACCGCGGGGACGATCGATCTCGAGTTCATCCCGGCGATTTCCAATGACGAGTGCACCGCGCCGGTCCCCCTCGCGATCCCGTCGACCAGCATCGTGACGACTCTCGGCTCGACTCCCGATACGACGGGGCTCCAAAGCTGCGCCGACAACGGAGACACCTGGTACAGCCTCGTGATCCCGAGTACCGGTCTCTTGCACCTGCTCTTCGACGAGTTCGTCACCATGGGGCTCTACACGAACATCGGGGCGTGCCCGAGTGACGCCGATCTGGTGTTCTGCGATGACGAGTTCGAGGCTCTGGTTCCGGTCACCGCAGGGCAGCAGCTGTTCTTGCGCTTGTCGACCTTCAACGCGTTTCCTCCTGTGACCGCGAACCTGGTCCTCGAGGTTCTTCTGCCCGCGGCAAACGACGATTGTGCTTCGGGAGGCCCGACCCCGGTGACCGTGCCCACCGCCCTTCCGGTGGCTTGGGACAACCTCACCGGCTCCGATGACTCGAACGGCCTCTCGTGCGACGTGCGCAGAGACCTCTGGTACTCGTTCGTTCCGACCCAGGACGGCTGCGTCGAATTCTTCAACGACAGCATGGCTCGCTACGCGGTCTACCCTGCCCCCGGAGCCGGGGGCTGTCCTCTCGACCCCGATCTGATCTGCTACAACCCGATCTTCAACCAGGCGAATCGCTTCGATTTCCCGGTCCTCGCCGGACAGGAGTATCTGATTCGAGTGGGGAGCAATGGCAACGCTCAGCAGAGCGGCAATTTCACGCTCTCTTACGTTCTCTGTGACCCGATCAACGTTGTCTGTGACGACACCATCTCCGGGCAGGTGACCGCCTCCTTCGATGTTCCTCCCGGCACGACCTACGACAGCGGAGTCGAAGTGCGGGTGAACGGCGTGTTCGCTGCGACCCTTCCTTCGGGGCAGACCACCTACACGGAGCTCTTGCCCGGTGGATTCGCAGGGGTCGTGCAGATGAGCTTCACCGGTCTTTCGAGCACCCTCGGAACCAGCGACGAGATCACCTGCGCGTCGGCGATCGGCGCGGTTCCGAACAACCTTTGCAGCACCGCGCTCCCCGTCGGGCTCGGGAACACACCGCTCGACAACAGCATCGCGATCGTGGACCCGGCCGTGCCGCTCAATTGCACCTCGATCTTCACGACGGCGACCAGTGACATCTGGTTCTCCTTCACGCCGGCTGTGGATCAGCAGTTCACGGTGAGCATCTGCAACGCGAGCTTCAGCAGCCGCCTCGAGGTGTTCGACGGAACCGGAGGTTGCCCGACGTCTGGGGGCTTGATCCAGTGCACATTCGGCGCTTGCTCGCTCTCCTTCCTCGGGACGACGGGGGTGCCCTACCTCATCCGCGTCGTCGCCCTCGATAACGGCGTGGGTTTCGGAGATCTGAACATCGTCGCGGACTGCCCGCAGCTCTCGGGACTCACCTGCAACTACAATTGCACTTCCGGCGAACTCGAGCTCAGCTGGACCGGTGGCCAGCACGATTCCTACGACATTTCATCGAGCGTCGGAGTGATCGCGACGGGCCTGACTACCGATTCGTTCCTGATCACGAACCCAGCGCCGGGCGCACAGATCTATGAAGTCACCGGGTTCTGCCCGAACGGGTCCTCGACCACAGGGCAATGTTCGGCGTTCGTGGCGGACCTCGCCAACCCGAGCGCCAACTTGGTCATTGCGCTCGAGAGCTTCAACTTTACCGGCACGGCGGGGGGGATCGACAGCGGTGAGGTCATCGCCAACGTTCTCGACGCTCTCGGCCAGGACGTTTCAGTGCTCTCGGTCCCCGATTTCGACCAGTTCCCATGCCTGGACCCTCTCACCAATGCCGCCCAGAACATCTGGGTCGCGCTCGGGACCTACCCGTTCAACTACGTGCTGTCCGTCGATGAAGGCAACCTGCTCGCACAGCTCGCGGTGGACGGGCGGAGTATCTACCTCGAGGGAGGCGATCACTGGGGCGCGAACCAGGGCACCAGCCTGCTCAACGACCGCGACGGAGTGGAGCCGGACCTGTTCGGCAACATTGATAATGGAGATGATTCCTTCACCGCGATGACCGGCCTGAACTCTGGGATCGTCGGGGGCAACTTCTCCCTCTTCGGAACCGTGAACTACTTCCAGGACAACACCCTCGGTGACGACAGAACCGACCGCCTCATCGTCAGTGGTACCGACACGACCGGTCAGATTCCCCCCGATCCATTCGTCACCGCCGGCGCGATCTTCGCGAACTCCGACGACACCCTTTCCGGGGAGCCCCCCTACGTCACCGCCATCGTCGCGACTCACGCGGATGGGGGACGGATGATCTCGAGCAGCTTCGAGTTCGGCGGGTACGGCGGAGACCTCATCGGCCTGATGCAGGGCTACCTGAGCTACCTCACCAATGCGCCTCCGACCGGAACCATGTTCCGTCGTGGTGACACCAACGGTGACAACTCGATCAATATCGCAGACGCGATCTACCTGCTCGGAAACCTGTTCCCGACCGGGGCGCCGAACGTGATCGGCTGTCTCGACTCCGCCGACGCGAACAACGACGGCAGCGTGAACATCGCCGACGCGATTTTCATTCTCGGTGCACTGTTCGTCGCGCAGAGCACGCCGATCCCGGCACCGTCCCCCGAGTGCGGAACCGCGCTCGACGCGCCGGTGCAAACCGGGTTGCCGTGTGACGTGGAGACCTGCCCGTAAGGGAAGCGTTCGGCTGAGATCAACGAGAAGGGGCCCTTTCCTCGCGCGAGGAAAGGGCCCCTTTGTCTGTTCAGTTTCCCGTCGGCCTCCTACCCCCCAGAGATCGCCTGGTGAATCAAGATCTCGTCTCCAGTGGCGAGTGCGGCGGTCGCCACCTCTTCCTGCAAGAGGCTCGTCCCGTTGACCACACAGAGGATGTGCGGACGGAGCTCGCCCGAGGCGACCACGAGCAGCTTCTCGAGGCCTGGCACTTGCTCGAACGCCGAGCGGAGCGCTTCGGGGACCGTGCGACCCGTCGCTTGAATGCGATCGCGCCCGACGACCATCTTGAGGACCGATGGAAGGCGCAGCTCGACCTGGGGAGGAGCTTTCGTCATTCGACGACCGCCGCCGTGACCGAGAAGATCGGAGGCAATGTGCCGGCGGCGACCTCCCAGCTCGTCCCCTCATCTGCACTCGCGTAGACCTGCCCGCCGGCGGTCCCGAAGTACACGCCACAGGGGTCGAGGCGGTCGGCGTCCATCGCTTGCCGGAGGATGCTCAGGTACGCGCCCTTCTGGGGGAGCCCCCGCGACAATTTTCGCCAGCCGTTCTTCTTCGAGCGATACACGTTGAGCGCACCGTCGGTCGCACGGAAGCTGTACTCCGCGGGCTCGAGGGGGATCGTGTAGCACGCATGGGGATCGGTGGGGTGAACTGCCAAGCCGAAGCCGAAGTCGTAGGGGAGTCCTTGGTCGATCCGCTCCCACGCGTTGCCGTAGTCCTTCGAGCGGTACACTCCGACGTGATTCTGTTGATAGATGACACCCGGCGCCGCCGGATGCAGAAGGAGCTTGTGCACTCAGGTGCCGACGGTCGATTCTCTCGGAGCCCCGACGTACTCCGCGACGCAGGCGTTGATCGGGGTCCACTTCTGTCCGCCGTCCTCGGTGCGAAACGCACCGGCCGCCGAAATCGCGGCGTACATGCGCTTCGGGTCATCCGGATCGATCTGGAAGCTGTGGAGCGCCTGCCCCCCCGCCCCGGGGTTCCAGTCCTTGCGCGTCTTGTGCTGGTTGAGACCCGTGACCGGCTCCCAGGTTTTTCCGCGATCTTCGCTGCGGAAGAGCCCGGCGGGTGCGGTGCCGGCGAAGAGCACGTTCTTCTGTTTCGCGTGACCGGGCGCGATGATCCAGACGCGGTTCTCCTTGTCGATCCCGTACTCCTTCACGAACTTCGCGGACTTCGGGTTGAGCTTCGGGAACTCGGGCGGCTTTTCCGCCTGCGTGAACTTTCGTCCCGCGATGCCGCCGGAGAGCGTGGTCGAGCCGTACGCCATGTGCGATGCGGACGCGTGCAGCCGAGGTGTGCTGCTTCGCGTATCGATCATCGCGTAGGGCACCGACCAACCCTTGAGGTACGGTCCGCGCAGTTCCCAGCGCTTGCGTCCCTTCCCCGACTCGAGCAGGAAGAGCCCCCGCTTGGTTCCAATACTGAGTATGACCCTCTGCGACATTCGACTTCCCTCCACTTGCGGGCGCATCCAAACCTCGTGCGATGGGCGGACTTCCCCGAGTCTCCGACAATGGGGATTTCTGTGCAAGAGGGGGGGCGTGAGCTGAGATCGGGGGAGCGGGCAAAAAGCCTGCTCAGGTTTCGTCGCTCTTCAAAAAGCAGCCGCCGCTCGAGCCAACCTTGCCGTTCATTGCCCCCCGATCGGGCACCGAACCGCTATACTCCCGCTTCGCGGTGCGGCGCTTCCAGCGCGGTGAGAGAGCCACCGCCGGGGGGCGTCGATCAGCTGAGGGAGTCAGAATGGATCGACGCTGTCTCGTTTCTGGCGGGCAGTTCGGCTCGGCGTTCAGCAGTTTCGCGTTGCTCGCTACGTTGCTCACTGGGCTCACTCTGGGCTGTACCTCGAAGACTTCCCCCGCGGGGCTGGCGCCCGCCCGCCCCCCCTCCGACCTCGCCATCGAAGAAGTTCTGCGCGCCAAAGTGGACGTACAGATCGCGTTCATCGATGCCCACCCCGCCGATGCCCAGGCCCATGGGTTGTTGGGGATGATCTACCAGGCGAACGAGGTCTGGGAACCTGCCATGCGGGCCTACCTGAATGCGGCAACCTTGGCGCCGGATCAACCCGAATGGCTCTTCCACGCTGCCAAGTGCGAGGTCCATACCGGCAACTCGACCAACGCGAAGAGCAAGTTCGCGGATCTCGCGACTCGCTTCACCGAGTTCGCACCGGGCCGACACCGGTACGGATTGGCATTGATCGACGATGGAGACTTCGATGGCGCGGAGCGAGAACTCGCCGCAGCTCTCCGCCTGAAGCCGACCCTTTCCGAAGTGCATGCCGCGTTTGCCCAGCTGCGGAACGTGCAAAGTCGTTTTGCTGAGGCGCTCCTCTTTGCGGAGAAGGCGGTCGAGCTCGACCCCCGCTCCCTGCGGGCGCGGTTCCTCCGGGGACAGGCGCTCCGCGGCTTGGGGCGGCTCGCCGATGCGAAGCCCGATCTCGACGCGGGCTCCGGCGCAGCGCCGGGTCAGCTCTCCACCCGACTGGACGCGCAGATCCCCGGTCTCGCGGTGGGGATGAGTGTCCAAGTGGACAAGGGCGCCGATTTGGTCGAGGCCGGGCGCGTCGATGAAGCGATTCAACTCTTCCGCGCGGCACTCGTCGAACGCCCCGACCATGCGGCGCTTCTCACCAATCTCGCTGTCGCGTACCAGCGGAAGGGGGACTACGCCGCCTCTTCGGAGATCCTCGAGACGCTTCTCGCCAAGAGTCCCGACGACCTGCCTGTGCTCTTGAATCTCGCCCAGTCGCTCATGTCCGCGGGCGATCACAAGCGTGGCTTGGAAGTCTCCTCGCACGCAGCGGAGCGCCATCCCCAGAGTGGGCTGGCTCGCTACGCCAAGGGGCGAGTGCTCTACTCCCTGAGTCGGGTTTCCGAAGGGCTCGCCGAGTGCGTCAGGGCGGGGGAGCTGGAACCTCAGAACGGCGAAATCCAGTCGGCGATCGGTGCCGGGTACTTCATGACGAACCAACTCGACCTCGCAGAGGACCATTTTCGCCGCTCGATCGAGCTCGATCCGCGCTCCCTCTCTCCCCGCATCAATCTCTGTGGAGTGCTGTTTCGACTCGGGAAGCGCACCGAAGCCGAGGCGGCACTCACGGAGCTCGAGCAGCTTGCTCCCGAGAATCCGAGGGTGAAGTCCCTCGTCGAGCTGCTCGCGACGACCCCAGTCGAGCCTCCCGAAAGGGACGAGCCATGAGCCGAGTGCCCGAGCGTTGGCGAATCGGCGGCCGGAATTCAGACCGCCTCCTTCAAGGTCTGCTCCTCTTGGGCCTTTTGGGGTGCGACTCGGGGACGAAATCGCCCCCCCCCTCCGGCGGCAACGCGAACGGGAACCCCAAGGGTGCCGCGACCACCGGAGCCCCTGCCGAGGCCAAACCGTGGTTCGTCGATCGAGCCGCGGAGGCAGGGTTCGATTTCACCCACTCGTTCGGCGACGAGCGTCGCTTCCAACTCCCAGAAACGGTCACCGGCGGGGTCGCGCTGTTCGACTTCGATGGCGACGGTGATCTCGACATCTACTGCGTCCAAGGGGGCGATCTGCTCGCGAACGCCTCGGGGGCGCCGAAGGAGCGGGGGAACCGGCTCTATCGGAACGACCGTGAATTCCGCTTTGTCGATGTGACGAGCGAGGCGGGGGTCGGCGATCGCGGCTATGGCATCGGCGCAGCGGTCGGCGACTTCGACCGCGATGGCGACCCCGATCTCTACGTGACGAACGTCGGCGCCAATGTCCTCTACCGAAACGATGGGGATGGGACCTTCACCGATGTCACCGAGGCCGCCGGGGTCGGGGACGCATCGTTCGGAAGCTCCGCGACCTTTGGCGACCTGGATGGAGATGGAGCGCCCGAACTCTTCATCGCGAACTACATCCGGTGGAGCCCTGAAACGGAGATCGAGTGCGAGTCCGGTGCGGGCCGGCGCGACTACTGTGCACCCAAGAACTACCAGGCTCCCGCCCCCGACACCCTCTATCGCAACCGAGGAGATGGCACCTTCGAAGATGTCAGTCAGTCCTCGGGGTGCCGCTCGATCTTCGGGAATGGCCTCGGCGTCGTGTTCGCCGATCTCGATGGCGACGGCCGCCGCGACATCTACGTCGCGAACGATGGCAACCCGAACCAGCTCTGGCGTCAGGTCTCACCGCTCCGGTTCGAGGACGTCGCCCCCGGGCAAGGTGCGGCGGTCGACATGAACGGAGTCGCGGAGGCGGGGATGGGGATCTCCGTGCTCGATCTCGACGACGATGGGGACCTCGATCTGTTCCTCACCCATCTGCGAGGGGAGACGAACACTTTCTACCGAAACGACGGTCTCTCCTTCACCGATGCCACGGTGCTCACCGGACTCGCGGGGGCATCCCGCGACTTCACGGGCTTCGGCGTGGTGTTCGGCGACTTCGACCACGACGGTCGCTCGGACTTGTACGTGGGGAATGGCCGGGTCATGGGGTCGGGGAGCCGCTACACCGATGACATCTACGCCGAGCCGAATCAGCTGTTTCGCGGGGTGGGACCGAGCCAGTTCTCCGAGGTCCAACCGCGCGGAGGAACCGACCCCCTGCTCGCCCACTGCTCCCGGGGTGTGGCATCGGGAGACCTTGACGATGACGGCGACCTCGATCTCGTCGTGATCAACAGTGGGGGGAGGGCATACCTGCTCGAGAACGTTGCGCCGAAACTGGGCGGATCGCTCACCGTCACCCTCAGGGACGCTCAGGGGCGTGAAGTCCTCGGGGCTCTGCTCAAGATCACCCTCGACCACGGAACCGCGCCCCCTCGAACGATGATCCGGCTCGCGGATCGCGGCGGGAGCTTCGCCTCGAGCCACGATCCTCGGGTCCACATCGGGCTCGGGAGCGCAAAGGTGGTTTCAGAGGTGATCGTCACTTGGCCGGATGGGGTGCGCGAACAGTTCGGGCCGTTTGCCAGTGGGGGGCGGCCGACGGTGCGCTATGGGACCGGCACCCGGCTCCGCTGAAGTGGCGCCCTCGACGCTTCGAAGCTGCGTTCACGCCGCGTTCAACGAGAAGCCAAAGAGCCAAAAAAACAGCCCGCGGGGGATTCCCCCGCGGGCTGCATGTACCTGACTCACAATCGAATCAGGCTTTGACTACTGGTCCAGCGACTAGCAGCCTCCGCTTCCGGGCACCAGAGCCGCGCCACCTCCGAAGAGGAAGATCAGCTCGTAGACCGCGTCCGCGATGTCGACCGTTCCGTCACCGTTGACGTCTGCCGCGTTGAAGCAAACCGGCGCCGGGCCACCACCGAAGAGGTAGTTCGCGATCGCGATCCCGTCCGCAACGTCCACGGCGCAGTCGCCGTTCGCGTCGCCCATGGCGTACGCGGTGACCGTCACAGCGGTCGCGGTCGTCGCCGAGACACCACAACCGGTCGCGGTCAACGTGACATCGGAGGATCCGCAGCCGAAGTCGTGGGAAGGATCGACGTCGGTGGAAGTTCCGCCGTCGCCGAAGGCCCAGTCATAGGTCGTCAGCGGATCACCACCGTCGTTGGAGGTGTTCAGGAAGTCGACCGTCAACGGAGCGATACCCGAGAGGAGCGGACCCGCGCTGAAGCTCGGGGTCGGATCGACGCAGGGAAGGACGGTGTCGATGGTCAAGTTTCCGGTACCCTCGTCACCATTCCAACCGCCGACCTGAACGTAGTACGTGCTGCCCAGGGTCACCGGAACGGTGACCGAGGAAGCGAACGCACTGCCGGCGCCACCCGCGGCGCAGGAGTCATCGTCACACGCGAGCGCGATGTCGCCCGGAACCGGGCAACCGGTGGCACCGTCGTAGACGGTGAGGACGGTGTCGGTCAGCGTGCCGAAGTTGTTGGTGCAGGTGTCGATCGTCGCGTCACCGGAGAGGGTCGGCGTGTAGAGGAACCACACGTCGGTCTCGGTGTTCGCTCCGGGATCGCACTCGTCGGGACCCACAGAGGTCGCGCCGGTGTTGTCGAAGTCGAAGGAACCCTCACCGACCAAGAACGGATCGGCGCAATCGTCGCCCGGGATCGTCACTTCGATCGTGAGGATGCCGGCGCCATTCGGGGTGGTGTTCCAGCTACCGATTTGGATCAGGTAGGAGGAGCCCGCGGTCACCGGAATGACGACCTCGGAGAGGAACGGAGACCCACCGCCGGTGGGGGCGCAGGTGTCGTCGTCACACCCGAGGGCGATATCACCGGGGATCGGGCAAGCGGTGCCGTCGTAGACCGTCATCACGTTGTCGGTCAGGCTTCCCGGAGTATCGCAGGTGCTGAACCGGCCGCTGCCGGTGACGCTGGCGGTGTAGAGGAACCAGACGTCATCTTCGGTGTTTGCGCCCGGATCGCACTCGTCCGGACCCGAGGAGGTCATCCCGATGTTGTTGAACACGGTTTGACCGTCGGAGACGACGAGCGCGTCGATGCACTCATCGTTGAGTGCCAGCGCACACGCCGCGTCAGTGTCGCAGTCGAGGATATCGAGGCAGTCGGTCAGGCCGTCGGCGTCGTTGTCGATGCCGTCACCACAGTTGCCCGCCTCGATGCAGTTCGCGGCGGCCGCGCAGTCGACAGTGTCGGCACAGTCGATGAGACCGTCGGCGTCGTTGTCGATGCCGTCGTTACAAACCTCGGGGAGGCTGATCGAGAGAGTGCTGCTTCCCTCGTCGCCGGTGCCCGCTGCTCCGGTGGTCCCCTTCCAACCGCCGACTTGGAGGTAGTAGGTCGATCCAGCCGTGACGGGAACGTCGACGGTCGAGTTGAAGTTCGGAGACGCGCAGCCATCGTCATCGGAGGCGAGCGCAGGATCCCCCGTGATCGGGCAGAGCGCGCCGTCGTACACAATGATGATCGTGTCGGTGAGGGAGCCGGTCGGATCGCAAGTCGCAAAGTTGGCGACTCCGGTCCCGCCAGCCGTGTAGAGGAACCAAACGTCCTTGTCCATGTTGGCATCGTCGGTCGGACCGTCGATTCCGATGGTCGCACCACAGTTGCTGAACTCGAACGAGCCTTCGCCGACCGCAGTCGCCGCGGCGCACTCGTCGTTCGCCGGCGCAGCCACCGCGACGGTGAGGAGCGCGTCGCCCTCAGCGGCGTTCCAGCCACCGACCTGGATATAGAGGGTGTCGCCGGCGCAGACCGGGACGTCCACCGTCGAGGCGAACGCGGATCCGACGCCGCCCGCGGCGCAGCTGTCGTCGTCGCTCGCGAGGGCGAGGCCGGGCCCGACCGGGCAGGCGCCGCCGTCGTAAACGATCAGCACGGTGTCGGTGAGCGTGCCCGCGGGGCCCGCGCAGGTGTCGATCGTCGCGGTTCCGCCGGTGGTCGCCGTGTAGAGGAACCAGACGTCGTTGTCCATGTTCGTGTCCGCGTCCTGCGGGCCGTCGAGGACCGAGTTGACGGTCGAGAACGCGAAGGTGCCCTCGCCGATCACTTCGGCATTCGCACAATCGTCGTTCGTCGGGGGAGCGCAGGCGGGGAACGCCGAGCAGTCGACGGGGTCGCCGCAGTCGGTGAGGCCATCGAGATCGTTGTCGATGCCGTCATCGCAGATCTCGAGGATCGGGGTGAGAACCGTCACGTCTCCCTGGGAGCGGCTCGTGGTCGTCGACGACCACATGCCGACGCGGATCAGGTAGCTCGTACCCGAGACCACGGCGACCGAACCGGAGAACGGATCGATGCAGGCGAGTTGATCCAGGTCGGTCGGGCAGAGCCCACCGCCGGGGTTGGTGTACACCGAGTGGTTCGTGTCGGTGCTCGTGCCCACCGCAGGCGTGTTGTTGGTGAGAGCCACGTCGACGTTACCGGTGAGAGTGGCGGTCCACTCGAACCAGACATCGGCAGATCCGCGGCAGGCGAGCGGGGCTTCGTTGGTCGCGTTCTTCGTTGTGTACGCCGATGCGACGTTCTCAGTCAGGCTGATTGCGTCGATGCAGTTGTCGTTGGCCGGCGGCGCGCAGGCCGGGAACGCGCCGCAGTCCGCGGTGTCCGCGCAGTCGGCGAGGCCGTCCTGGTCGTTGTCGAGACCGTCGTCGCACACTTCCGGGACCGGTCCGGTGACAATGAACAAGTTGCCGGAAGGGCGGGCCGATGTGGTGCTGGACCACATGCCGACGCGGACCAGGTAGCTCGTACCCGAGGTCACTGCGACCGAACCGGAGAGCGGGTCAATACAGGCGAGCTGATCCAGGTCGGTCGGGCAGAGCCCACCGCCGGGGTTGGTGTACACCGAGTGGTTGGTATCGGTGCTCGTTGAGCCGCCGCCCGGGACCAAGCCCGCGAGCACGACGTCGACGTTCGCGGTGACCGTTGCGGTCCACTCGAACCAAACATCGGCGGTTCCGCGGCACGCGAGAGGTGCCTCGTTGGTGGCATCCAACGTATCAAACGGAGCGGCCACGTCTGCGCCGATCGAAATCGCATTCACGCAGTTATCGTTTGCTGGCTGCGCCAACGCCGGAGCGCTACACAGACATACAGTAAGCCCCACGAGGGCAGCCATTTTCCACGAAGTCGACATAGAGTCACCTTCCCCAGTCTCGGGAGACCACCGCGAAAGAGGGGGGAAACACACCCCAGCCCTACACCCACGCGTTGGCTCATGCCCAGAAGTTCTATTGGAAACACCGACACCTCAACCGAGGCGCGGCTCAACAGTTGTTCAATTGAGTACGTTTTATTTCAGCCCATAGGGGAGACCTCGCTGGATCTCCCGTGATTGTTCTCCATCTCGAGCCTGCCGGGCTCGGACCTGGAGTGAGGGCTAGCATACTGGTGCAAGAGGAGGCTGACAAGGGTGCGCAACTCAAGAGGTGCCCTCATTGTGGACAGGGGAGTCCCGATTCCGGTCGTCGGGTTGAGCTGCCGTTCCTGTCAGACCAGATGTTCACTCGGGCGTACCTCCGCATCGTCGCGGACCCCCGCTTTGGTATCTGAGACAAAGAAAGAAGGGGGGAGGAGTCGCAGGCAAGAGACGGAGCTGAACCCCAGAGTTCACCAGAGTCCGTCTCTGGCGCATTTCGATACCGTGGCCGGGGATTTCTCCCCTCCCCGGACCCGAGCGTGAGCCCACGTGAGACATCGGCGGGAAGGCGGGTTCAGTGGACCGGCTTTCCCCGCCCCCCACCGATGACGCTCGGGGGCTCAGGCGCTCGAAATGTGGGATGGAAGACACGGTGGCGTGCCCACGTTCGACACGGGGGAGTGAGCGGGTGCAGCGGATGCTGGACATCGGGGCGCAAGTGTGGCGCCCTTTTGAGTGTTCCCCATACGCGAGGGGGGCTCGATACTCCGGTCGGGTCGATAACGTTCCCGAGGCGATGATAGTGCAGGATCCGCAGATGCGAACCCTCCGACTGGTCAGCCGGGCAGAGATGGGCCCACTCGAGTGGCGCATCGGTCAGAAACGGCAGAACGGGCCGCTCGGATGGTCCGAGCGGCCCGTTCTCCTCTCTTCCTCGGGTGCGGCTGTTCGAGCGTCAGCGCGCCGGAATCGGGTTCCCCGCGAATCCGCGCACACTCGACTCGATCCCCGCCGCGTCGATCCCCATCGCTCGGTACACATCTTCCGCCGTACCGGAGGGGGCGTACTGGGTCACGCCGAGGCGGAGGTGCGGAATCGCGTGGCCGCGGGAGAAGAGAACCTCGGCGAGACACGATCCGAGCCCGGTGCGCACCGAATGGTCCTCCACCGTGACGACCCACGGTTGGCTCCCGACTTCGTCCAGGAACTCAGGTGCCAGGTCGCCCGGCGTCGCGACGTGAGCGAGCGCGACATCGAGACCGCCTCGGCGCATCGCTTCGACCGCCTCGAGCGCCCGCCCGGTCGGCGTTCCCATCGCCACCACGACTCCTTGGTTGCCGCGGCGGATCCAATCCCCTTGGCCCATCCGGAATCGGTAGTTCCCCCCGAAGAACGGCTCACCGTTTTCGTCTGTGATGGTCGCGAGCTTCGAGCGTCCCATGCCGAGGAAGAACATCCCCGGGTGGGTGGCGAGGTGACGGAGCGCGCGGTCGGTCTGGTTCGGGTCGGCGGGGACGATGATCTGCATGCCGAAGATGTTCCGGAGGACACCGACGTAGTCGATCGACTGGTGCGTCTTGCCGTCTTCTCCGACGTCGAGACCGATGTGAGTGCAGATCACTTTGAGTGAGCCGTGATTGATGTCGGTGAGGCGGTGCTGGTTGTAGGTCTCCGCGATGCCGAACACTCCGAAGTCGGCGAAGAAGGTCGCAATCCCCTCGGCGCTCAACGCCCCGGTGCACGCCGCGGTGTGATGCTCTTGGATTCCGGCCTGGAAGAAGTTCTCGGGGTGCGCTGCGTGGAACGCGCCGACCTTCACCGATCCCTCGAGGTCGCAATCGAAGACCGCCATCGGGAGCGGAGATTGATGGTCGTTCGCGGCTGCGACACTGGCGAGTGCTTTGCCGAACGCGCCGCGGTTGTCAGACTTTTCATGGGCGCCGTAGGTGATCGGCTCGCCCGGGGCCAACGGCGCTTCAGAGCGGGGGAGAGTGGGAAGAGTGGTCGGACGGCGCTCGTCGCGCAGCGCGCGGAGTGGCGCGAGGTTCCAAAGCGCGAGGTCGTCGCCGCTCTCTTTCGCGCACTGTTCGTACTGATCAGCGCTGACCGCTTGCCCGTGGTACTTCGCGTCGTTCTCCATGAAGGAGAAGCCTTTCCCCATGACCGTGTCGGCGATGATCACGTGGGGACAGGAATCATCGAGCGCTGCGGCACGGAGCGCACGGTGGATCTGAGCGACGTCGTGGCCGTCGATCTCAGTGACCTTCCACCCATCGGCGGCCCACCCTGCGGCGATGTTCTGCGGCATCACTTCTTCGCACGCGCCGCCGATCTGTAAACGGTTGCGATCGATGATCGCGGTCATGCCGTGGAGGCGATATTTCACTGCGAAGCGACGCGCTTCCGAGATCTGCCCCTTCTGCTGCTCGCCATCCCCCATCGGAACGAAGAGACGGATCGACTGACCTTTGAGACGCGCGGCGAGCGCCATGCCAGAGGCCGCGGACAGCCCCTGGCCGAGGTTGCCGGTGGTCCATTCGACGCCGGGGATCTCTCGCTCGATGTGGCCTTCGAAGTGGTTTCCAGTCCGGCGGAAACTCGACACCATCTCTTCGCGATCGAAGAAGCCGAGCTGACCGAGGACCGAGTACACCCCCGGCGAGGTGTGGCCGTGACTGACGACAACGCGATCGCGCCCCGCCTTCCACGGTTGTTGCGGATCGATGTTCGCGTGGGCGTAGATCCACAGGTAGAAGTCGAGGCTCGAGAGCGATCCGCCCGGGTGCCCGGAGTTCGCGAGGTGCGTCATCTGGATGATGTCGCGACGGCACTCCTTCCGCGCAGATTCGTGCCAGGCGAGGTACTCGGACGAGGGGGCTTCCTGGTCGAGGTCGAACAAGGGCATCGAGCGCGTCCTTCCGGAGGTGGTCAGCAAAGAACCTGCGTATGCGAAGAGTCGGATGATGCGAAGACGGATGCTGCGCGATACTGAATTTATGCGAAGAGACAGCGGGAGAGCATCACGCTTGGTGAAAGGTGCTCGCTTCCGAGGCGGGAGGGGGTGCGCGACTCGACCCAGCGAGGCACCCCAGCGGACGTGTTCCCCCGACGTTTTCGCCCCGAGCGGACCCTCCTTCGTCGAAGAGGATCTCGCCCGCTCGAAAACCACACCCGAGTGTCGGCGACCCCCCCCGGGGGCGCGCGACCGGCGTACGATAAGGATGGTGACCGCGGGGATCAAGGTGACCGGAGGGGAGTCGTCGTAAGCTGCGATGTCACCCCACGTGTGAAATCCCCCAGAGGGGTTGTTCGCAGATCGCGTCCCACCAATAGTGGCGAGTTGCGGCGACTCGACTTCCGTCTCTGAGACCGGACTCAGCTCTCGTTCGAAAGGTGCCTATGGACCCGTCCCCGACTCCAAAAGTGGAACCAAAGGGGAGTTCTCACGCGACTGAGCCGAGTGAGCGGTCGAGCTCGAGTCCCGTGCGTCCACCGCGGCGGACCCAAGTGGCCTTCTTGTGTGCGATTCTTTGGGGATTCTTCGCGCTCCTGGCCACCATCCGGGTGCCGATCGGGGCGCTTTGGCTCCCGACCGTCGCTTCATCGGCCTGGGGGCACGTTTGGACGATTCTTGGCGGCGCGGGTGCGATGCTCGCGGTCGTCGCGTGGCAGAGGCAGCGCCCGATCTCGCGACTCGGTGTCGCCACGGTTCTCCTCCTCTGTGGCGCGGCGCTCGCGGCGGCCGCGCCGCTCACTCGCCAGCGGCTCGCGGCGGGGGACCTTCCCTCGCGATTGACGGAGACTTTTGGTGGCAAGCCTCCGCGCGAGGCGGCCGGCGCCCCCCCGCGGCGTTCCCTCATCGCACCCGGAGCGTGGTTCGGCTCCCCGGCTCCCGAGGTCCACGTCGAGACACTCGAGTACGCCCGCCGCGGAGAGCTGCCCCTTCTCCTCGATCTCTACCAGCGCCCGGCGACCCAGGTGCCCCGTCCGCTGGTCGTGATGGTGCACGGCGGCTCGTGGCAGAGGGGGAGCCGCTCCGATTACCCGGAGCTGAACGAGTACCTCGCGGCCCGGGGATATGCGGTCGCGGACATCGACTATCGCGTCGCGCCCGCCGCTCTCTTCCCGGCTCCGATCGAGGACCTCCACGACGCGCTCACCTTCTTGGTCGAGCGGGCCGAAGTGCTCGGGCTCGATCCCCAGCGCATCGCCGTGATCGGCCGCAGCGCCGGGGGACACATCGCGCTGACCGCGGCGTACACATCGCCGGTGCCGGTCCGTGGTGTGGTTGCGTTCTACGCGCCGACCGACATGAAGTGGAGCTGGGAGCAGTCGACCGACCTCACCTACATGGATGGGAAACAGCTCGTCGAGATCTTCATGGGGGGGCCGCCGAGTTCGGATCCAGAATTGTTTCGCGCCGCGTCGCCGCTCTTCCTCGCGACCGAGACCAGTCCCGCGACGCTTCTCTTCCACGGGGCGCGGGATCGGTTGGTCGCGCCGGAGCAATCGACCCGGCTGGCGCGCCGGCTCGACGAGCTCGGCGTCGCCAATTTGCACTTCGAGTTGCCGGGTGCGACGCACGGATTCGACTGCGCGTTCACGGGGCCGGGAGCGCAGATCAGTACGTTTGCGATCGAGCGGTTTTTGGGGAGTGTGCTCGGGGAGTGAGTGGCGGGTTCGAAAGCAGTTTTGACCCCCCTTACCCCGTCGAGCAGCTCGGCGCCGCCCCCGTCACCGGCTGGCCCGCCTCACCCCACGCCACGATGCCGCCGCGCAGGTCGACGAGGTTCGTGAAGCCCTCTTGTTCGAGCAAACTGATTGCGATCGTCGAGCGATATCCGGTGCGGCAGATGAGGGCGACCTTTCTGTCGCGCGGCACCTCAGCGAAGCGTGCGCGCACATGGGCGAGGGGCATCAAGATCGAGCCCTCGATGTGGCTCGTCTCGAATTCTCCCGGCTGGCGGATGTCGATGACGGTGACCTGGTCCCGCGAAGCCGCGAGTTCACGGACATCGACGCGCCCGAACTTCACAGTCTTTGTCGAGGCGAGCACCTCGTCCGCGTTCTCGAGATAGCCGATCGCACTGTCGAAACCGATGCGCCCGAGACGCATGATCGCTTCCCGTTCGCGCCCCTTCGGCGCGACCACCAAGATCGGGATCTCCTTCTCGAGAAGCGTCCCGCACCAGGTCGCGAACCGCCCCTCGAGACCGATGTTCACGCTGCCGGCGAGGTGCCCCGCAGCGAACTCCTCCGCCTCGCGGACGTCGAGGACCTGCGCGCCCGCCGCGCGTCTCTGGAACTCGTCGAGCGAGTAGGGAACGACACTGCGCGCGAGCTCCGTCTCGAGGATGGGGCGCTCCTTCTTGTTGAGCTGCGCATCGATCGCGAAGTACGCGGGGGCCTCCGGTTGATCCGCGGTGACCTGCTCAATGAATTTCTCCTTGGTCGGCGCTTTCAGTGCGTAGTTGCTGAGCCGCTGGGCTCCGATCGTCGAGACGGTGTCGGTCGACAGGTTCTTCCCGCACATCGAACCGGCGCCGTGGGCGGGGTAGACCTTGGTCGCGTCGGGGAGAGTCATCACTTTCTGATGGAGCGAGTCGTAGAGGTTTCCGGCGAGTTGCTCGGTGGTGTAACCGACCGAGCCGAACAGGTCGGGGCGGCCGACGTCGCCGATGAAGAGCGTGTCGCCGGTGAGTACCCCGTACGGCGGAGCGCCCTCCGCCACGTCGTCGTAGATCACCAAGCAGACGCTCTCGGGGGTGTGCCCCGGGGTCTCGCGCACTTCGATCGCAAAGTTTCCCCACTCGAACCGATCGCCATCTTTGACCGCGACGGCGTCGTACTCGGTCTCGCCGTTTTGGCCGATGTAGAGCTTGGCTCCGAATCGATCGCGCAGTTCGAGGTGCCCGGCAAGGAAGTCGGCGTGGAAGTGGGTGAGGAAGACGTGTTCGATCCGCATCCCCTTCTCCTCGGCGAGGGCGACGTACTGATCGATGTCGCGTTGAGGGTCGACGACGACTGCGGTCCCGGTCTTCTCATCGCCCAGGAAGTACGACGCGTGGGCGAGGCAGCCGAGATAGAACTGGTGGAAGAACATTGCGATTCCTGTTCCGTCCCTCGAGAGGAGGCTGTGAGGGGCTTCTAGCATCTCCGATCGATCTCAGCTCTGCAATGACGGCTCTGCAATGACGGCTCTGCAATGACGGGCTCCTCGGGCCGGGCGCAATCTCGATGGGATCCGAACCGGCCCCCCTGCCGGCGCGTTCTCACCCCGGAGGAGGCGTGATGGCCCGAGTTCTCACACTGTTATGGCTCAGTCTGCTGCTCTCGGTTGTCGCGTCCCCACTGGATGCTGCCGAGCCGACCCTCGGAGTCCGCTCGTTCATCGGAGGCTCCTGGTTCCGCGATCTCGGTACCGATGCCGACGGCGCCCAGCTCTGGGGATATCCCCACCGCGAGGGGATCGAGGAGATTTTCCGCGAGACCGGCAGCGAGGGAGGCGCCGCCTCCGCACCATGGAGCGGGGATCTGGGTTCAGAGTTCGACCGGCGGTCGGGAAAGTTTCTCACGCGCTTCTTGGCCGCGGAGCGGGTGGAGGACCTCGCCGCTGGGGATGCCACGAGCGCACAGAAGGATGCCAGCGCGCGCATCTTGCAGTTAGTGCTCGAGGAGTGGCGACGGACGCGGGGGGACGAACCGCCTCCCTACTACTTCCGAAAGTTCTTGAAGCGCATCGAGCTTCGCCTCGGGCCCGCCGACCTTTTGCACGTCGAGGAACAGATCGCGCGTCGCGTGCGAGTCTTGGCTCGAGTCCCTCTCCGCACTCCGGCCGCTCTTCTTCCCAACTACGGTGACTATCGTGATTACCACGCGGCCTTGATCGAAGACGGCTACCTCGATTTCACGATCGTGGTCGGGAACGCCTATGACCGAAAGTCTGAGGAGTATCGCTCCCGCGAGCTTCTCGAGTCGCTCCATGGAGCTCTCTTAGAGATGGGCTTCAGGGATGTCGGGAGCGGGAATGTCGGGAGCGGCGGTGGCGCTTCGATCGATTGCGAGCGCAACGCGCGGATCCTCGGTCGCCGCGTGAGAGTGCGCGCTCGTCTCACCGGAGGTGCGCGACTCTTTCCCCACATCCGCCACGCGGTCGCGAACTTCGTCGAGGGGCTCGCGAATGCCGACGTCGTGCTCTATCACGGTCATTCGAATCGCGGCAGCGCGTACTGCATCTCAGAATCCCACGATGCGTGGTCGCGTTTTGACATCGCATGCGGCTCCGATCTGACGAAGAAGTGCTATGGACTCAAGGAGAAGCCTTATCAAATTTTCGTTCTCCAAAGCTGCGAGAGTTACGAGCGCTACTGTCGCCCGATCCGAGAACGCCTCGATGATGAGTACGCGACGCGCCCTGGCTCGGCGGGTTTCATCGGGACTGCCGATAGCACCTACTTCAACGACCTCCCGCCGCGGCTCACGGCTCTGGTCGAGGGTCTGATCGCAGGGAGCTCGCCGCGTGCGATGGAGCGCTCACTCGACACACTGCGGCCGCTGCCGGGAACCCCCCCGGTGATCGTGCGCGGACTCCTGCAGCCGACCGACACCTTCATCGTGCCGACCCCTCCCGAAGGGGAGCCGCCGATCGAGATCACGAACGTGCGCGAGCTCGGTGCGAAGTATGGGAACCGCATCGTCGGCGAAGGGAGCGATGGAGAGAGGGTGATCGGCACGGCGATGTTCCCCCAAGACTCTCTGGGGGAGGTGGTGCAGATCGTCGAGGCCGATCGGCTCGTCTATGCGCTCTACGCAGATGGAACGGTATCGCGGGTAGGAAAGAGCACACGGGGTGCGGCGCTCCCTGCGTTCGAGGAAACCGACGTCGTGCCGCGCTTTCGACACATCTGCGCGTTCCATCGCGGCTCGGGTAAAGGGAGGGTGCGACTGGTGGCAAAGGACGGTTCGGTTTATCTCGCATCGGTGGCTGGCGACAAGCTCGAGGGGACGGAGATGGGGCCACCCGAGGGAGTGCGCTTCGTGGCCCTCGGCAAGAACGTCGAGAACCAAGTGGTTGCCATCGATACCGCGGGGGCGCAGCACCTCTGGTTCCACGGCGGGCGGAAGTGGCTCGCCCCAGAAGCACCGCTCACCCTCGAGGGCTTCCCGCCTCATCTCGGAGGTGTGGGGAGGGCGGGGGTGCTGGTGCGAGCGGCGGCGCGAGTGGAAGGGGAGTAAAGCCCCGCGCGCTTCCTACGAAAACACCCCGCTCGACGTCGCGAGGATTCCCGCCACGTACTTCGAGTTGCGACTGAGCCGGAACGGGAACAGCTTCGAGAGAGTGTGCGCCTCGTCATCGAGGTTGGCGTCGTACTTCAGTTCGACCACGATCGCACCCGGCTCCGTGTAGCGCCCGAGCACCCGATTGTCGTGTTGGGAGAGGCGCCAGAACTCGAGGTTCCCATCGATCGTCACCCGATAGCGCCCGTCGCGCGAGACGAAGTAGCGCCTCTGGTAGCTGTTCAGGAGCGCGAGCTCTTTCTCGGCGAGATCGATCCGGATCTCAGGTGGTAGGGTGCTCCGCTCGAGCGCGCGTTCGAGGTCCCCGATGGAGAACCCCCGAGAAAACTCGAACGGCTCGAGCGCGTAGCTCTCCTTCGTTCCCACCAGACTGACCCGCTTCTTCACTTCGAGGGTCATCCTGTCGGGAGTACCGAACCGCTCGCCGTACCAACGGATCCGGGTCTTTTGGCGGCGATCGAGGCCGATCACGTTGTCGTGGAATGCGCGTCGATCGATCGAGTCGAGGTAGATGTTGTTGATCTGACGCGCCGCGAACACTTCGCGGAAGTGCCCGGGGTGAGTGCGAATCACCGTCGCGACTTCGCGCGGATCGCTGTGGGTGGCGAACTTACGCTCGTACCGGTACTCAGGCTCTTGCCACACTCCGCCGCGAGAGACGGCGAGCGCCGACGGGACCGCCGACCGCCGCGCCGGCGGAGGGGGATGGAGCGCGAGGCGAGCCAGCGCCCCCCGCCCGAACAGCCCCAGTTTACTCAGAGCTCTTCCCATACTTCTCTCCGTATAGGTCGTCGACGACGTTTCTTTGATTGGGCGCCTGGGGCTCACCATCGAGATTCAAAGTAGAATCGTCCTCGAGGAGGAAGGTGGGGTGGCCGCCGGTGTGGGATGGTGAGAAGTGCGCATCGACGCGCCCGGGACCGTACTCCGGCTTCTTGTTGTAGACCGCGAACCCGAGGCGCGCCTCGGAGATCACCAGGTTGGTCATTACGATCCGCGAGTCATCCTTGCTCGCGACCGCGATCTCGACCCCCTCGATCGTGGTATCAGAACTCGAGAGGTCGCTCCCCTCCCCCGCGCTGAGTCCCTTGTCCCCGGCGCCGCGGATGAACACGTGCTCGACGCGCACCGACGACCCGGAGGTGTCGATCGCATCGTTCCCCGAATCGAGGAACGCGCTATGGGAGATCACGCCCTCGGCGAAGTCGCAGTCGAGAGCGTCTGAGTACGTCTCCTTGAATGTGCAATGCCCGATGGAGAACTCGCTGCGGATGATGTTGAGAGCGTCCTCACTGCGGTTCGCGATGAAGTTGCAGTGATCGAAGGCGACTTCCGACTCATGGAACGTGACCGCCCCGGTGACCGCCCACACCCCTGCGCGAGGGTGCGAGAGGTTCTCGAACGTGACGTAGCGGAGTTGCGACGGAAGCGGGGAACCGGTGACGAAGAGGCCGAGGCCGCGGCCGTCGCTCGAGGTCACCCGGATCGGTTGCTCCGCGGTCCCCGCGGCGGTGATGCCCCCGTAGCTGATGATTTGAGCGCCTTCGACCAAGTCGATCTGTGCGCCTGCGGCGAGGATCAATCGCTCGGTCGCGAGGAGGACGAGGTCGCGGTCGAGCCGCCAGGTGCCCGCCGGAACGACGAAGTGCGTGACGGTCTCGCGCTCGATCGTTTCGATCCACGGGAACGAGCGCGCTGTCGACACCCGCGGAATCGTCGTGAACTCTTGGTAGAGAGGGAAATCACTGACGGGCACGTCGCGCGGCCGATCGAGCCCGATCGGCTCGGTGCGCACACTTGTCATCGTGCTGTCAGGATCGACCAGCGCAGGGAGTGCGATCGTGATCGCGCGCGTCGGCGCCCCCGATCGGAACGGGGGAATCGACAGCGGGGGATCGATGGGGACGACGGCGCCGGTCTCCGTGATCACCCCGGTCAAGGACATCATCCGAGGCTCCAAGTTGACAATGTCGAGCGTTCCCACCGCGTGGGGGTAGATGGCGAGGTCGGGGCTCTGTGCGAGAAACCGCTCGATCACTTGGCGGTTGTCGGCGAACACCTGGGTGTCGAGACGCACCTGCGGATACTGACTGCGGATGACCTGCTGGTGGCGCTCGATGTCGGTGGCCCAGCGCTCGAGGAAGTCGCCGAGGAAACTCTCCTCGGTCACCCGCGCGAGGCTCCGGTGGTAGTGCGCACAGAAGCTCGGATCCGCGAAGAACACGCGCAGAAAGGCTTGACCGTCGATCCCGAGCGCATTGGCGCGCGCCTCGGCGGGGGCCGCGATCCGGTCCCCGGCAATCCCGTCGTAAGCGACCGGCTCGAAGAGCGCATCGACCGGGTCGAAGTAGAAGCGCAGGTTGTTGTACGAGATCCCGTGCTGCGCCCCGAGCAGGTCGCAGATCGCGAAGTAGTGGGCGACCGCGGCGAGGTCGAACACTTCATCGAGCGGTTTCGTGCCATCGCGCAAGCCGCGCAGTTGCGCCGCGGCGAGCTGAAAGAGACCGCGACCCACCGGATCCTCGAGCGCAGACTTCAACTCGAAGCCGGTGATCGGGGCGGAGTAGTACGCGTCTTCGGGATCGAGTTGGTGGACTCCCCACAGCGTGGTCTCTTCGAAGCGCACGATCGGTCCTTCGCGGCGCTGATTCGATTCGATCACCTGCTTGGCGAAGTGCTCTTCCAGGGCGTACACCCCGAGGTCGTTCCCGTTCAAGGTCAACTGAACGAAATCGTAGCGCAGCCCGATCAACCCCTCGTCTTTGACCATTCGATGGAGCACCCACTCGTTCAGGTAGTTGCGGGTGGCCGGCGGTTGCAGGGAGAAGCGGCGCATCCCGTGGTAGGCGTGGTCGCCGCGAATCTTGACGCGGAACGACCAGCGGTCGGGGTGCTTCAGGTGGTCGAGCAGGTCCCCCTTGAGGCGAATCTTCGCGTCGACGACGCTCGTGCCGTCGCCGAACTGCGCGGGGACGAAGTCTTCTGAATCCGTGAACAAGAGCCCGCGATCGAGGGCGGCGTTCCGCTTGTCGACGACCTGCTGCCAGTGCTTGGACTTCACGTCGAGCACCAAGCGGTCCGGCTTCGCGCCCCACGATGCGCGCAGCTTCGTACGGAGGTGTGTGATGTCGTGGACCAGTTGCCCCGCCGACTCCTGGGCCTGCTGCACTTTGAAGTAGACCGCGCGCTGGTCGCGAAAATCGACTTGGGCGACCTGGGCGAACAGGACCGCCGCGGCGATCGGGCCGAGCAGAAGGCCGAGCCAGAGCGTGCGCTTCCGCACGCGCAGCGTGAAGTGGCGCGTTCGCTCCGTCCGGCTCTCCGTGGGGAGCTGCAACATCAGAGGTAGCTCTGGGGATCGAGGTAGGAGATTCCGATCTCTGAGTGCAGATCGGTCAGACCGCGTCGGCATGCCTCGAAGTCAGCGAAGCTCCGAATGCCGACCAAGAACGTGATTTCGAGGTTCTCTGAGTTCTGATCGAAGCGACGCATGTGCAGCTGCGAGCAGTGCTTTCCGACGACTGCGCAGATCGACTCCACCGTGAGTCCGAGCGACTGCCCGGCGGTGACGATCAAGTTGAGGTGCTGGTTTTCTTTCTTCGCGAGGAAGATGCTCCGTATTCCGATGATCACGGCGATCACCGCAAACGACGCGATCGTCGTTTTCGGCTGCTGAGCGCCGAAGCCGAGGCCGATGGTGATCGCGAGCAACAGGAACGACAGCTCTTCCGGCTCTTTGATCGCGGTGCGATAGCGCACGATCGACAGCGCCCCGACCAGGCCGAGGGAGAGCGCGAGGGAGCTCTTGACGATCGTGATGATCACCATGGTGGCGACTGTCACGAGAACGAAGTTCGCGGCGAACGCGCGGCGGTTCGACATCGATCGCCCGCACCTGACGTACATGACCCCGAGCAACCACGACAGCCCGGCGGCGAGCGTGAGGTTCAGGATGATGGCGGGGAGATCGCGCTGCTCGCTCTGGGTCAGGCTGTTTCGGATCGCATCGAGCACAGATTCCTGGATGCCGGTAGCGGCGCCGGCGGCATCCGCCGCGAGTACTTCGAGCATGTCCCCTCCGATCGGTTCGCCGAGATGTGCTGAGAGCCCCCGTAGATCGAGGGTCCATAGATCTCATCGGACGAGGGTGGGGGAGCTTGAGGTGTTTTTCGGAAGTTCACTCAGGCTGGACGACCGTGCGGATTGACGGGGGAGCGTGGATCGAGAAGATCGTCTGAAGGACCGCCTCTGTGGGAGGAAGCGGAGCGGTAGCGGGTTGCCGCGTTTCGGTCCCCGATTTTTCTTCGTTCGGAAATCCTATTCAGAGAAAAAAGCGCATGGAGAGCGGGCCCGAGCACCATCGAGAAATTTCAAGCCAAGTCACCTTCGGCTGGAAGGACATCGCACTGAATTTCTGCGTCGTCTTGATCGGCTGTGGCATTGGCTTCGGCCTTCTCCTGCGACATCACCATTCCCACGAGGTGACGAGGTTCGGGAACGATACGATCGAATCGATGGATGCGCCCAGAAGACAAACGAAGATCGTGGGGGACGCGCTCATCGAGATTGGCTACTTCAGGGGGGAGCGGGACTACGCGGTCTTCGAGGGCGGTCGCGACGGTGGGAAGATCTCTGTGACTCTGCCCCAGGGGGAGTGTGATGACGTCGCGGAGATCGCTCGCTACCAGGGCCTGGCAAACTCGCTGGCGAAGGCGAGAATTTCGAACCCCATGACGGTCGAGTTGCGCGAAATGGGTTTCGAGACGCGTCGAACGCTCGTCAGTGAGTGAGGCTGAATATCTTCTGGCGATTCTTACCGAACTCCCCACCTCAACCACCCCGTGCCCTCGCGAAATCGCACCTCCGATGGCCTTCCCCGCTCGACCTCGGTATCGTCTTCCCCTCGCGTATGCTCCGGGAGGGACCCCATGACCGATCCGCGTTCGATTGCCGACCTTGCACTGTCGCTCCCCCCCGGGGAGCGTCCCGCATTCATCGATCTTCAGTGCGCACCCCATCCCGGCCTTCGCGCGCAGGTCGAAGAGCTTCTCAAGGAGCATCTTCTCGCGGCCGGCAATGCGACGGTCGCCACTCCCCCCGACCAAACCATCGAGACTCCGCCGCCATCGGGCCCCGGCGCCAAGCCGGGGGATCGCATCGATCGCTACAAGCTGCTCGAACTGATCGGCGAGGGTGGATTTGGGTCGGTCTACATGGCGGAGCAGACCGAGCCGGTCACCCGCCGCGTCGCCCTCAAGATCATCAAGCTCGGCATGGACACGAAGCAGGTGATCGCCCGCTTCGAAGCGGAGCGCCAAGCGCTCGCCATGATGGATCACCCCAGTATCGCGCGAGTGCTCGACGCCGGTTCGACCGCGGCGGGGCGCCCTTACTTCGTCATGGAGCTGGTCCGCGGGATCCCGCTCACCGACTACTGCGACTCGGTGGCCTTGAGCGTGCGCGAGCGGCTCGAGTTGTTCATCGACATCTGCGGGGCGGTCCAGCACGCGCACCAAAAGGGAATCATCCACCGCGATCTGAAGCCGAGCAACATCATGGTCACGCTGCACGACACCCGCGCCGTGCCGAAGGTGATCGACTTCGGAATTGCGAAGGCGACCACGCACCGCTTGACCGAGAAGACTCTGTTCACCGAGTTTCGCCAGTTCGTGGGCACGCCTCAGTACATGAGCCCGGAGCAGGCGGAGATGTCGGGCCTCGATGTCGATACCCGTTCCGACGTCTACTCTCTCGGCGCCATCCTCTACGAGCTTCTGACGGGGCAAACTCCCCATGAGGCCCAGGCGCTGATGACGGCGGGGATCGCCGGCATGTCGCAAATGATCCGCGACGTCGACCCCCCCGGACTCAGTCAGCGCTTCACCGCACTCGGCGCAGAGCGCACCACGGTGGCGAAGCGCCGCGGCACTGAGCCCGATCGGTTGGTGAATGAGTTGCGAGGCGATCTGCAGTGGATCGTCTCGAAGGCGCTCGAGAAGGATCGCACCCGCCGCTACGAGTCGGCGAGTCAGCTCGCCGATGACATCCGTCGCTCCCTCGCGAACGAACCGATTCTCGCCGTGCCCCCGAGCGCGACCTATCGATTGCGGAAGTTCGTGCGTCGCAACCGCGCGTGGGTGGTGACCGCTGCGCTCCTCCTCGTGACGGTCGCCGCGGGTCTCGCCGTGGCGACGACCGGCTGGGTGGAGGCGCGCAGTCAACTCAAGCGCTCGACGGCGATGACCGAGTTCCTCAAGGAGCTCCACATCGGCTTCGATCCCTTTCAGCAGGATGACAAGACCGGAGTCGACGCGATCGTTGAGCGCTCCAAAGAGTTGTTCGGCGAAGACAATGCCGCGATCGGCTCGCTCCTCTTTACGCGCGCTTCACTGCTCACCTCGTGGGGGCGACT
>CALEHF010000277.1 GCA_937876125.1 uncultured bacterium | reverse complement strand
CTCCAGATACTCATCCACAAAAGTCGTTTGCCCAGTGAGGTCGAGATCATCGCTCCACTCGAAGTCCGGGGAGGAGACCTGGAACTTCCCATCGATCTCGACGTCGAAGTCGACCAGCAGTCCGCGCTTCACCACGACGGGGATAGAGAGATCGATGTCGCCGGTAACTCCATGGGAAAGGGAACGCGGCGTGGCAACGGCGGGAGGCGAGACGAAGAGGGCAATTCCCAATGCTGCCAAGAGCAAGGCGAGGGTCGGGAGGGTCACGATACGCGCGAGGAGCATACAGCACCGATCATGTTCATCGATGTGCGCCTCCTTGCGGAGGCGGGGATCGAGGGGGTAGTGCCCGAAGGACGCAGCATTGTCGGATCAACCGCGCGTGAGATCAAGGAAGGTTTCGCGCCACCTCACTGAGCCGCGGAGCCAAGGCACGGTCGCGCGCCTCGCACCCCTACCCGTCACTCTGAGTTTTCGCTACGCTGAAGAGGGTGTCGGTCATTCAGCGCACTCGGCCGAGACCGCCCTCGACTCAGTTCGAACCCTCGCGCCGAAAACGGTTTCCCGAAAGCCACCGAGCCCATGCTGAACGCGCCCCCGATGCGCCCGAGATTTCAGATCGAGTTGCCGCTCCCCCACGAGACAGCTCTCCGGCGACTCGTCGCTCCCCTCGAAGCCCACGACGAAAGAATCGAAGGGCTGGTCGCGGGACTTCATGTCGAGTGGATGGTTCCCCGCGAGGCTCGGCACTTCTGGTCCCCGCGCCTCAGCCTCGAAGTCACCCCCAGCCCAGAAGACCCAAGGACTTGCCGACTCTCTGGCCTGTTCGGACCGCGTCCGAGTGTCTGGACTCTGTTCGCGTTCGGATACGGTGGAATTGCATTCATCGCCGCGACAGCCACTCTCTTCGGAGCGTCTCAGTGGTCGATCGATGAAGCGCCGCGCGCGCTCTGGGCGCTGCCTCCGTGTGGAGTGCTGGCGCTCCTTCTGTATGCGTTCTCGCTCTTCGGCCAACGCCTCGCAACGAACGAGCTGGCACTTCTCCGGGGGATGCTCGTCGAGGTCTTGGAGACCAGCCCGTACTCGGCTGAGTCGCCATCAAATCATGCCGGCCCGGGACCCAGCTCACCGGCTCCATGAGCGGGCCGACTGCCTCGGTTTCAGCGGGTGGCGCAGCGGCCGGCTATGACCCGGTCTTCGATAGCGAGTTCTCGAGGAGGATATCGTCGATCGTCACGTCGACCTTCACGCCCTCATCTTTGTGGAACTGTATCGAGTGTATGTGGGACCAATCCGCGTCCACCCGGAGTTCATGCTCGGCTCTCCCAGTTCAAGAAGCTCGGGCTCGGATCACTCGTCAAGCTTCAGCGGCGCAGCGACGCGATCACGGCATCGCGTTCCGCGTGAAGGGGAAGCAGGAGCAAGTCACCCGGTTTCGCCCAGGCTCGCAAAACCTCGACCGCCTCTCCCTCAGTAGCAGCGCGGGAGATGCGCTCTTCGGGAACTCCGAGTTTTCGAAGTTCGTCTTCGATGAGCGCTGGGACCTCCCCCGGCTCGCGTCCGCGGAAGTACTCGGGCATGTCCTTGATCACAATCCGAGCGGGATCGAGCCGCCAAGCGATGCCGGTGAGCTCTCGGATCGACGCATCGTCCCGGTCCCCCGCCTGTCCGAGGATGACGCCCAGACGCACATACGGCAGACGCGACACCATCGAGCTCATCGCCTCAAAGCCGTGGGGGTTGTGTGCAAAGTCGATGTAGATCTGAACTCCGTCGACCTCGAACCAATTGCCTCGTCCGGGACTGTTTTCGGGAGTCGGCTCGAAGGCTCGGAGTCCCTCGGAGATGGCTTCAATCTCTATTCCCGCCTGAAGTGCAAGCGCCGCAGCGGTCAAGGAATTCGCAATGTTGTAGTGCGCCGCACCGCCGAAGGTGATCGGTAGCTCAGCATCCTTCGCAACGACTTGCGGCTCACCGTTTGACCATAGCGTGAGAAACTTCTCTCCATCACGCCCTTCGAGCGTGGCCGCAAACCCACCCGCTTCGCGGTGCGCGACGACTTCAGGATGATCGCCCCGAAGCGTGACCCAGGTGACCCGGTCACCCCAGGGCAAGCCGCGGGAGAGCAGACGGGAATCGTCTGCGTTCAGGATCAACGCGCCCCGGCGCTCGCCGACGAGGCGCGAAACGGTCAGCTTGGTGTCCGCGATCGCGTCGACATTGTGAACTCCGAATTCACCGAGGTGATCCGCTGCCACATTCGTCACTGCAGCCGCCGTCGCGCGCGCGAGCGGGAGACCGCGTCTGAGAAGACCACCCCGGGCAGTCTCGAGCAGAGCCATCTCCACGCGATGATCGCGCACAACCATCCGGGCACCCCCCGGGCCGGAATAGTCACCGGTCGCGACCAGCTCTCCTCCGACGTAGACGCCATCGGTCGAGGTGAATCCCACGACCACTCCCGCGGCGCGCGCGATCGACGCGAGCAAACGGATCGTCGTCGTCTTGCCATTGGTCCCGGTGACAACAAGAACGGGGATGTCTCCGATGCCGTGCCAAAGGCTCTCGCTCTCCCGTTCGTCGTCACCCGGAAGTTCTCCGACCGGCCAGGTGCGCGAGCGGCATCCGAGCCCGATCGAGGCATCGTCGTCATCACTCACCCAGGGGAGACCCCGGCGGCTGGCCTCATTCGAAAGTGCGATCAGCGCCGGGTTCGCTTCTTCGTCGATCACCTGCCGAAGTCGCCCAGTAGCCTCGGCAAGAGACTCAGTAGCCTCGGCAAGAGACTCTGTAGCCTCGGCAAGAGACTCTGTAGCCTCGGCAAGAGACTCTGTAGCCTCGGCAAGAGACTCTGTAGCCTCGGCGAGAGACTCTGTGGCCTCTGCGAGGGACTCCGTCGCCTCCTCGGGGGACTCAGGGGCAATCCCAGCGCACTCGGCAAGCGATGCCCTCCACGCCCACTCGTTGACCTCTGTGGCAGCGTAGAGCGCGTCGATCGGAGCCGTGAATCCGAAACTCGCCCCCCCGGGGACGAGGCGGCACCCGATCTTCGCGTCAGACCAGTCGAGAGCGTTCAGAATCGCGCGAGCATGTTTCCTCCAACACTCGATCGTGCGGGAGACAAGTTCATCCGGCCCGGACACATCAATCAGAGCACCCGCGCCATCGAGCACGAGGTGAGCCCCGGTAATCCGGCGGGAGTCGATGAGCTGGAGAGTTGCTGGTGGGGTCACTCGATTCAATCTTCAGTCTCGCGAGCGAGACGTACTCCGCGCTCATCGCGAATCAGGGGACCCAGGTTCGCCCGCTTACCCCGTGGAAGCGCGTCGAGACTGGGAAGCGACGCTCCAGCACCATCCGTACCTGGCCTCTGTCCAGCGGAGTCGAATTCGACGATCTGTTTCCAGGTGCGGTTGATCTCGTCTCCAAAGACGAGCAGCAGATCGCCCTCCTCCGCGCTCGCCAGCGCATGTGCGACCGCTTCGACTTCGTCAGGAATTACATCGATCTGGCTCTCAGCCACTCCGCTTGCCAAGAGGGACTGCTTGAGCAAAAGCGGGATCGCTCCCGGCTCTCGCCCCCGTCGAGAATCGTCCTCGCGACAGACGTAGTGATCGAAGGCACCTGCCGTCACCCGTGCAATTTCCGCAACGTCTTCGTCGCGGCGATCTCCCGGGGCAGCAAGAACGACGATCCGCCTTCCCGCGACATCGATGCGACCCGCCAATGCGGACATCGTTTCGACCGCGTGGGGGTTGTGTCCGTAGTCGAGGATCACCTTGAAAGGGTGCTCGTTGCAGATGTTCATGCGGCCTGGGGCTTGGAAGTAGGTCGTGTCGAACGTCTTGAGTCCCAGGCGAATGTCCTCGAGTCCAAATCCCATGCTGTAGGTGGTCGCGACCGCGAACATCGCGTTCTGCACGTTGTGGAGCGCGCGCCCTTCGAGCGTCGCAGGGATCTCATGCGACCAGAGGAGCGGCGTGTACTGCTCCTTGTCGTAGATCGTAATCAGGTGCCCCCGCATCCCTTCTTCGAGGACGACCGCGCGACTTCCGCTGGCGATGTGCTCCTTCACCAGCTCATTCGCGGGATTCATCGTCACGTAACAGATCACCTCCGCAGTCGTGTGATCCGCCATCGCAAGGCAGAGAGCATCGTCGGCGTTCAAGACCGCGGTCCCTCTCGCCGCTTCGACGACGATCCGCTTCACGTCGGCTAACTGCTCGATCGTTTCGATCCCCCGCAGCCCGAGATGGTCCGCCGCGACGTTGAGACACACGCCGACATCGCACCGGCTGTAGCCGAGGCCTCGCTTGAGCAGACCGCCGCGGGCAGTTTCCAAGACGGCAGCGTCTACCGACGGATCTCGCAGAATCATTCTCGCGGAGGCAGAACCGGTCATGTCCCCTTCGACTGTCAGGCGCCCGTCGATATAGACCCCATCGGTCGTGGCCAATCCGACGGTCATACCGGAGAGCTTCACAATATGCGCGACCATGCGCGCCGTCGTCGTCTTGCCGTTCGTCCCTGTGATGGCGGCAATCGGAATCCGCGTGGGGGTTCCCGGCGGGAACAGCATGTCCATGACCGGCCCCGCCGCGTCGCGAGGTTCCCCATCAGAAGGTGCTGTATGCATGCGGAAGCCAGGCGCAGCGTTCACTTCGCAGATCGCCCCGCCGGTCACTTTGTACGACTCCGAGATATCGGTGGTGAGAAAATCGACGCCGGCGACATCCAGCCCGATGGCGCGGGCGGCGCGTTCTGCCATGTCCCGGTTATCGGGGTGAACCTTGTCAGTGACATCGCTCGCAGTGCCACCGGTCGACAAATTTCCTGTCGAGCGGAGATACACGATTTCCCCCGCTGGGGGGACGGTATCTTGGTCGTAGCCGAGCTGGCCGAGAAGGCGCTCTGCCTGATGATCGAACTCGAGCCGCGTCAGGACCTTTTCGTGGCCCACGCCCCGGCGCGGGTCATCGTTCGTTTGCTCGACGAGCTGCGCAATGGTGGACTGACCGTCCCCGATGACATGCCCCGGAACTCGCTTCGAGGCGGCGACCAGTTTGCCATCGATGACCAACAATCGGTGATCGAATCCCTCGATGAATTTCTCGACCAAGATCGTGGAACCGCGCACCTCCGCGTGCGCATAGGCGACCGTCACCTCCTCAGCGGTCATCAAGTTGATCGAAACGCCGCGGCCGTGGTTCGCGTTCAGCGGCTTCACGACCACCGGGTAACCGATGCGCTCAGCGACTTCGCACGCATCGATCGCGTTGCGCACCAGGTACTGATGAGGAACGGGAAGCCCGAGATCGCCGAGGATCTTGTTCGTCTCCTCTTTGTCGCTTGCGATCTCGACCGCGATGTGACGGGTCTCGCTCGTCACGGTCGCCTGAATGCGCTTCTGGTACATCCCATGGCCGAACTGGACCAGGCTGTACTCGTTCAGCCGCAAAGAGGGGATGTCACGATCTCGCGCTGCCTTGACGAGCGCCGCCGTGCTCGGTCCGAGCGATCGACGTTGGGCGAATCGGATGTAGGTCTCGAGGCGCTCTGGGAAATCGAACTCTGCCCCGACCACTCGCGGCTCCCGCAGATCATCCGGAAGAAGACTGTGGATGAGCTTGAGCCCCAATCGCCCCGCCTCGACTCCGACCTCAGCCTCCTCGAACTGATAGACGATCGTGTACTCGCGTGGCTGGCCGGTCGAGCGGGTCTTCCCGAACGTGACGTTCGCACCCGCGACATTTTGAAGTTCGATAGCGACGTGCTCGAGAACATGGCCGAGCCACGTTCCCTCCTCCTCCCGCATTCTTCGGACGAATCCTCCCGGTTCACCGTAGGAGCAGCCGTGCTCATGAAGGCCGGGGAGAGCTTCCAGGAGCCCATCGATGAAGCCCGAGCCCAGCTTCGCCGTGGGCCATTCCTCGAGCTGACGAAGATCGACGACCAATCGAATCACCGGAAACCGAGCATAAAGGTTCGGCCCCAGATACACGGACTTCTCGGTGATGCGCATCGATCACGTCTCTTTCTCGGTGAGTTGTCGCGGTTCTGCGCGGCGCGTCTCGATATCGAAGGTGCCGCCGTGAATGAGGATATGCAGTCGAACTCCGGTCACGCACACAGGTCGGCTCGGCTCGGAAGAATCCATCGAAGAAAACTCGACCTCGCGGGGATCGACCACCGTCAAGCCCCCCGAGCCACTGACTTCGATCCGCCCGCGGGGATCGATGATGGCAGCGGTATCCTCGTCGAGCCCAATCCCGACGTTTGCAGGATTGTAAGAGAGCGCCGCGACCAATCGCCCCAGGCGGTCGCGTTGGCGAAAGTGCTGATCGATGATGTAACGGTGCGTCAGCCCGAGTCCGGGAGCGAGAGTGACCATATGGCCGCTGGGTGTCGACCCTTCATCCCCGAACGCGATCATATGGTCGGAGAGAATCGCCGCTCCCGCCGACGTCCCGCCGACGTGAACTCCCTCACGATTCCCTTCGATCAACGCCTCCGCGAACGGCGTCCCTCCGAGCGTCGTCGAGAGTCGCAACTGGTTTCCACCGGTGAGGAACACCCCGGTCGCTACACCGATGGAATCAACGTGCTCCCGAATCCGACAGTCGGCGCGAGTTTCGATCGGAAGAGACCGTGCTTCTTTGGCCCCGAGATCGCGAAACACATCTTCATACTGGGGTCCGGTCTCGGCCCGTCGGGAGGCTGTCGGTACGATCAAGATGTTGGCGGCGTCGCCGCCGCACAGTTCGACGAAGCGACGGAGCACGGTGCGATCGCGCACTTTGTTCTCTGCGCCGCCGATCGGCATGAGGAAGCCTTGGCGGACGGGGGCGGTGGTCATCGAGGCGGATCCGTTCAGGAAGGGGTCAAAGCTACTCTTGAGGGAGTGACGCAGGAGGCGCGGAAGTCCACGCGGGAATCCGAGCCGAGCGAAGCTGCACTCGATTTCGAACGTGCCAGGCGCCGCGCGCCATCACGCTCTCGGGCCCTCCATCGGAGTCGAGCACGACCAGATCTGCGGTCGCACCGACGGCCAGATGGCCGACGTGCGGAAGGCGCAGCAAGGTTGCAACGTTGGAAGTGAATGCCGGGAGAACTTCGGCGAGTGAGCGCCCGCGCCCGAGCAGCCGGGCGAGCGTCTCACTGAGACTCGTGGGGTGAGCCGTCCCATACGACTCCACTTGCCCCTGGCAATCGTGAACCGGCAGACACCCCCCACCATCGGAGCTGATCGTGATCCGCTCGCGGGGGAGATCGGCATCGAGGTATCGCTCGAGTGCGTCTTCGGCGGAATAGGCATCCTCACCTGCCGCCACTGGAAACGCAGTGACGTCGATCGTGACTCCGAGCTTCGCCAGCTCGCACGCCTCATCGAAGAGGGCGCGACGACGGTTGACGTGGGTCGGATTGAAGACTCGCGCGGGAAGTTCGGTTTGATCGAGTGCGGAGCGAATGAGGGAGAGTCCGCGCGGACCGTCGCCGACGTGGAGATGCAGAATCCCTGCCTTCCCCGCGATCAAGCCTGCGACATGTGCGTCGCTCGCGAGTCGAAGTATCTCGTCGAGGGTCGGCTGGCTCGAGCGGTGATCGGAAATCGCCACCTCGCCGACTCCGATCATGCGGTCGATGTGAACGATGTCCCCGCGCACGCTGCCGGTCAGTGTCGTTGGGGGGACCGAGTAGCCACCAGTGTGGCAGTAGGCCTGAATTCCATCTTCTTCCAACGCACGGGCGGTCGCCACCAAGGAAGCCGCGTCTCGTCCCACGGTGTCGGTCCCGAGGACTCCGATCACCGTGGTGATGCCCGCGGCGGTGAACACTTCGACCGGCACCGGCGAAACCCGAGTCGCAAACCCGGCCTCTCCGCCACCACCCGTCAGATGCGCATGGCCATCGATCAGACCGGGGATCACGCGAGCCCCCGCGAGATCAATGACTTCGTGGGGAATCGCAGCGTCGAGTGAGGGGCGCTCGGACCCGACCCAAAGCACTTGGCCGCCACCGAGCAGGAGAGACCGAATTCCGATGTGCTCCGGAGCGTGGAGGTCTGCGTGGAGGAGAAGTGTGAGCACGGCAATCCTTGGTCGAAACTGTACGATGGGGTGAAACGAGGTTCGGGTCAGGATGATGCGCATGCGGCACTCCCGACCTGAGGACTAGAGCCCCGGCAGTATAGCGGAGGGAGCTTCTCCCGACAGCGGATGATTGAGTTGAGCCGAGGCTTTGTGGTGCTTTCGTTGAGGAGATCACCACCCCAGCGGGTCTTTCAACTGAGGCGCTTTCTCTGTCAGCATCCGAGGGGTATCGTTCGGGGCCTGCGACAGCCCCGGAGCACCGACCAGAGGAGCCAACCAATGCTGACAGCGTCGCTCAAACTCTCGCTCGCGAACCTCGTTTTGATCCTCGCAGCTGCCCCAGTTCTCTCGACGCCCACTGCCCTCCACGCTGGCACTCCGTCGCAGCTTCTTCGAGGAGAGACTCCTCTCCTCTTCTCCGGAGCCGAGGGGGAAGCTGCGGACACGACACTTCTTCTCGATGGCCAACCGATTCGAGGCGATGAGATCTGGTTGTGGATCCCTGCCGTGGCACTCGACGGACAAGTCGACCTCAACGCAACGGGGCAGTTTTTCAAGATATGGGACAGCGGACCGGAGGCCGGTCCCGATGGAAACGACGATGATGCCAATGGCATCCGAGGGTTGGACTTCGACCCGAGCAGCGGGACCTTTCTCGTCTCCTACGAAGACACCACGACCACTGGCTTCGCTTTTGGAAACATTCTCGACGGGGACCTCATGGAGCTGACGGTGACAGCCGTCCTCGGAGGCGCGATCACGGGCTTCGCGTGGACGCGGCTCTACTCGGAGTGCACGAACGGTGGCAACGGCTGCATCGGTGAAGGTGACTTGAATGCGCTCATGCGCGCCGCGGACGGCACGATCTATTTCGGTTCGGGTTCCTCACAGCTGATCTTGACCGACGGGGGCGGCTCTCTGGCGGTCGGATCGAGCACCATCCTGCACGCAAACCTGACGCCAGACCCGCGCAACATCGGCCCGACGGAGTTTTTCGAGCCCACCGTGCTCGGCTGCCCGCTCCCCTTCTGCCCGGGAATCTACACGGGTCAGGTGAGAGGCTTCGACCTGACTGTGGCGGGGGAGGCCACGTTTGGAACCTCCGGAGACTTTCAAAATCAGGCAGCCTCTGGAAACGGTGTGATCCTGCTCGGCGGGAAGGCAGATATCTTCGCGCTCCCGGCCCTCGGCTCGGGCACAACGCTTCTCGAAGAGCGCACCGCGGAGGTGATCTACTCCGGCTCGCTCTTTTTCCAAACCCCGAACCTTGACGATGCCAAACTCCTCGGCCACGACCTTCTCGACTCGAGCGCGGAGATCACGGCGCTGATCGATCTGCTCGGCCCCACCTCTCCGCCCAGTCTCGCCCTCTCCCCCTTCGTCGGGGGGAGCGTGGTCGGGAACTTCCGTCGTGGTGATTGCAATGATGACGGTTCGGGCAACATCGCGGATGCCATCTTCTTGCTCGGCACCTTGTTTCCATCGGGGCCGATCGCCACCGTCGCCTGCGACGATGCGTGTGATGGGAACGACGACGGTGCTCTCAACATCGCCGACGCGATCATTCTCCTCAACTCGTTGTTCGGCACTCCTCCGACACTGCTGCCTCCGCCGCAGTCTTGTGGGCCCGATCCGACCGCGACCGATCCGCTCACTTGTCTGGGTTCGGCGCAGTGTCCCTAGCACTCTCGATCGAAATGACTCTTTCCACGGAGTAGAGTGCTTGGCTCCGAGACCGGGAAGGACCCCGCTATCTCTCTCCGCAATAGTTTCATTCTCTCGCTTCTCTGCGTCGCGAGCTGCACCGGCGTTCCGATGAGCGAGCGGTCAACACACTCCCATCGCTTCGAACTGGTCGTGCTCGGCATCGCACAAGATGGGGGTCTTCCTCATCTCGGATGTCAGAAGGTGTGCTGCGTCGAGGCGAGGAAGAACCGCCGACAGCTCACCCCCGCCGCGCTCGGCATCATCGATCACGTCACGGGACATAGCGTGCTGATCGAAGCGACCCCCGCGATCGAGTCGCAGCTCGCACTCTTCCGATCAGTCACCGAAACAGACGAGATCCCGAGACACCCGATCGATGCGGTATTGATCACTCACGCGCACATCGGCCACTACACGGGCTTGATCCACTTTGGCCGCGAAGTGGCCTCGACGCAGGCAATCCCGCTCCATGTCTCAGAGCGGATGGCGAGCTTTCTCACGCACAATGGGCCGTGGAGCCAACTGGTCCAGCTCGACCAAGTGCACCCGACGGTCTTCATACCGGGAACCCCCTTCTCACCGATCGATGGCATCAGCGTGACAGCATTCGCGGTCCCCCACCGCGATGAGTTCTCGGACACGGTCGCGTTTCGCATCGACGGCCCGAACCGAACGGTGCTGTTCTGCCCCGACATCGATCGCTTCCGAGGAACGCTTCTCGAAGAGCTGATCGAAGGCGTAGACGTCGCGTACCTCGATGCAACGTTCTACGATGGACGCGAACTGCCGGGACGAGACCTCAGCGAGATTCCGCACCCGCCGATGGTGGTGACGATGGAGCGCCTGGGTGTGCTCGCGCGGGAGACTCCCGGAAGGTTTCGATTCATTCACTTGAATCACACCAACCCCGCGCTCCGCGAAAAGGAGATTCAGCGGGAAGTTGAGAAGCGGGGCTTCCGCATCGCCGAGGAGGGCGAGCGGATCGGGCTGTGAGGTCGATCTTCGGAGCACCGGTTAGCGAGAAACGTCCGTCGACAAGACCGCCTCTGCCCATCGACGCAGTGCAGCTGCGTTCCGCGGTTCCTCCCCGCGCGCGCGGACTCGACGGATCTGTTCTTCGAGGTTTCCTGCGATGTGTCGGTCAAACCGGGTGAGGTCCCACCTCAAGAACCTCCGATCCGAGGGGGCCTTTTCGTCCATCCCCGCGAACAGAGTTTTCCCGTCAGAGCTGAACTCCAACGAGAAGACCCTTCCCTCCGCCTCCAGAGAAAGAAACTGCCTCTGGCAGGAAACATCCCACAGTCGGATCACGCCTTCCCAATCCCCCGTCGCCAAAACTTCTCCCGTCGGATCGAAGCAAAGACTGACGATTTCCGCGTTGCCCGACTCGAGCACGGTCGAAGTTCCATCCTCGAGATTGAAGAGCTGCACCGCCCCCGAATCGGTTGCCGCCGCGAGCAGTCCTCCATTTCCGAAAGCGACATCGCGACTGGTGAGACTTCGATTCAATTGCAGATCGAGAATCAGACGCTGTGACTTCAACTCCCAAACCCAGAGGTGAGCGTCGCCGGTGTGAGACGTGTTTCTGCCGCAGGCCGCGAGCCAGCGATTCGACGGGTCGATGGCGACACCATGGAGGTTTCGAGTGGTCAACGGTTCGAGAAGCATTTCTCGCATCTCGCCGCTCTCGTAGTCCCATCTCTGGACCATCCCGTCCCCGCTGACCGAATAGAGAGAGTCATTCACTTCGGAATACACGAGCCCCGAAGTCCAATCTCGGTGGGCCGTGTTCATCTCTCGAACCATCGTTCGACTCACCAAGTCATAGATTTGGATCCGACAGTCTTTTCGAATGGAACCCACCACCAACCAGCGAGAACTCCCGGAGACGAATGTGATGGATGCGATACCACTCGAGAGTTGGGGAAGACGGTACTCCTCCGCGCCCGTCATGGGATCGCGAACGATGATCCAACCACTCCCCCCTGCAGAGACGAGGAGCTGCCCGTCAGGGGACATCTGAGTTGCGTACACAGAGTCGTCTTCCGACTCGAGTCGCGGCAGGCCCGAGTCTTCCGGAGCGTCTTCGTGTCCAGAGAGGGGGATCGCCGCGGAGTCCAGAGGGAGATTCCACGCCCTCACGAGTCCAGCCGCATCGGTCGTCACGATCCGCCGTCCCCCTGGCGCGATTACAACGTTGTTGATTCTCGCCGTGTGTCCGAGAAGGGAGATCGGCGTCCCTCCATTCGCGAGAAGCGGACGGATCTTGACGGAGGTAGGGCTCGAGCGCTCCACGATCCATTGACCGTCTCTCGTAAACTCAGATTTCCCCACCGTCGGTTGAACTCCTGGCTCGCCTTCTGATAAATCGTAGAGAAACGTTCCAGTTCTTGTGGATAGGAAGAAGTGAGTCCCGGAGGGATCAACATCGATACTCCAGGCCCAACCTTCACCGGTCCCCCGATAGAGAAGCTTCGAGTCGGTGCCATCGACACGGACTCGCCAGATCGATCGATCGGTTCCCAGGAGGAGAGAGCTTCCATCCGCGCTGAAGGAAAGACTGACGATGCGCGCGCCCGGGTCAGGATTCTGGATCTCCACTTGAGGACCGAGATCCCGAATCATGACGAGCCGATTCTTCGGGTCCTGCTTCAATGCCGCTGCAAGAACCCACCCATCCGGAGAGAATGCCATCCCACTCCTGCCCGCGACTTCCCAATCCAGGACTCGGATCTCACGCCGGGTCGAGACGTCCCAGATGCGGACTTTTCCATCGCCGGCCCCCATTGTCGCCAAGTGAGTTCCACCCGCGCTGATCCTGACCGCTTGCGCACCCCCGAGATGCTGGCCGAGTGGATCCCGCGCCCAGGCCATCGCCGGCGCGTCCAGACCATCCCAATGAACAATGTCACCATCGAATCCGAGCGTGACAAACTTCGAGTCCTGGCCAGGGTAGAAGACGAGACTGGCAATGGCGCCCTCGTGCGCCTGGACCATGGCGAGACAGGGCGCGGAGCGATACAGCTCCCAAAGCGCCCAATGACTGTCGCTGGCGAGGGGAGACTCCCGCCGATGGAGTGGAGTCCCCGCGGCCAATCCCCAGTCGCCGGTGAGGTGCTCCCGCCAAAGGATGTCCTCTGCCGATCTCAAGTCGCCGGCAGTAACCTGCGCGCGACCCCGCTCAATGTTGCTCGCGCGCAAGCGACGCTGGGTCTGTCGGTAGGAAATCGTCTGCGAGATCACGAACGCAGAAATGAGGATCACGAAGGCCGCGATGACCAGAACGATCGCTCCGTGTTGGGTCGCGGTCTTCCGCAGAAGGTACCAGGTGCTGTCCCGCCTCGCGTCGATCGGCTCCCCCTTGAGGAAGTGTTCGAGATCTTTCTGGAGTGCCCCTGCCGACCGATAGCGTCGATCCGGCTCCTTGGAGAGCGCCTTCAGAACAATCGTGTCCACCTCCCCACTGATGGAACGGTCGTGAGTCCTCATCGGAAGCGGATCGGTCTTGGTGACGTTCCGGATCACTTCTGTGATCGGTCCATTCACCGGATAGGGGGAGCAACCGGAAAGCAGGTGATAGAGCAGGACACCGAGTGAGTACACGTCGGCCCGAGTATCGATCTCGGCGGAGTTCCGGAGAATCTGCTCGGGCGCAGCGTACGCGAGGGTCCCCACGAACTCCTCGGTTCGAGTGGCCTGGAGAGCGGTGACGGTCGATTGTTCTTTTGCCAAGCCGAAGTCGAGCACCCTCGGCTCGCCGGCCTCATCCACCAAGATGTTGTCGGGCTTCAAGTCACGGTGAATGATTCCACGTTGGTGGGCGAACTGCACCGCGTCGCATACCTTGAGGAACAGCTGAATCTTGGCCCGCACCGCTGCCGCCGCTCCACCACAGCTCTCTCTTCCGAGGTGATCCCGAATCCAGTCGTCGATCGGCTGCCCGCGGATGTACTCCATCGAAAACGCCAGCCGACCATCGGGAAGATCCGCGCGTTCGTAGAGGGTGACAATATTGGGATGCCGAAGACTCGCCGCGATTTCGATCTCGCGCTCGAACCGTCGTCGCTGACGCTCGGTGGCGAGCACGCCGCGCAGCATGATCTTGACGGCGACCGTGCGCTTGGTCTCGATCTGCAGCGCCTTGTAGACGACGCCCTGCCCGCCGGAATGAATCTCTGACAGCAGGCGATAGCCATCGATGTCGGCCGCCTCGGCGAGCGAGCTCTCCCAGCCCGATTCGAGATCTTCTTTTGTGGTCCGTAGCACACCGAGGAAGCTGTCGTTCTCGCGCATCTGCGTCAGCTTGAATTGGCAACGCGGACAGGATTCGACGTGAGAGTCCGCCACCGGTGCACAGCTCTCGCTCTGGAGAATCTCCTCCAGCCGGTCGTCCTTGGGGCATGCTCGTGGTGCGGCGGGTTTCATCGAGTCCCCCGCGAGCGACCGATCGGGTTAAACATCATCCACGTAGATCGACTCGAGGTGCTGGACGATCTCCCGAAGTCGCCGAGTCAGTCGGTACTTCACTCGATAGACCTCCGCCACCGTCATGTCGTTCGTCGCGGCGACCTGCTCCGCCGGCAAGTGCTCGAGTGCAACTTGGGAGAACACTCGGAGTGTGCGGCTCGAAGTCTTCGACTCGGTACGCAATTCCTCGAGCCCGCGTTCGAGAATCGCGAGGCGACGAGCGCTCTCCCACGCTTCCTCGAGCTCGGGTTTCTGCATCTGATCCAATGTGGAGTGGCCATGAAGTTCTCGTCGGCGCCCTCGATCTCGCAGATAGCTCGAAACTCGATGCCGCGCGATTCCGATGAGCCACGACCTCAAGCGACCCCGCTCTCGGTCGTACCGGCCTGCATGATAGTCGGTGGAGAAATCGACCAGGCTTTCCTGTGCGACTTCGGCTGCCGCTTCAGGATCGAGGCCGAGCTTTCTCCCGAACGCGAACAAGATTGGGCGATACCGATGATCGAACTCGGACCAAGCGGTGCGCTCGCCTGGATCGAGGAGCGCTTCCAAGAGTCCAGAGGTGGTCGTGGTTCTCAGCGACTCCAACTCGGTCGTTTCTTTCGTTCCGCGTCTGGGGGAACGGGCGCCACAGACGGACACGTGATGGGGCCGGTCTTAGCGCAGATCTGGCGTGTGGAAGAGGGAGGCTGCCCTTGGCCTGGCACCCAGCTTACGGGGGAGGGTGGATTTTGGATAGCCAGTGCCTGACCCCAATGGAGGATGGTCCCCACCTCACCTTGGAACTTCTCCTCTAGGTGATTCGAGAATAGCTCGGACTCTCAGGGGCAACCCGAATAGACGTCACAACCCAAGAGGTCCGCGTCGCCGCAGCCTGGATACGGGGCGGGGAGCGGCGCGGGGGGCGCTCCGAACAGTGCAGCGAGGAGCGCGATCGCATCTGCAATGTTGAGGGAGCTGTCCGCATTGCAGTCGGCGGCATCGAGGCAGCCGAGGACATTCGGGGCGCCGGTCGGGAAGAGGTTGCCGAGCAGGTAGATCGCATCCGCGATGTTCACATTGCCGTCGTCGTTGGTGTCGCCGCGTTGGAACTCGGGTCCGCCCGGCCCCTGGACCACGAAGGATCCGTTGCTCACATCCTCGAAGTCGAGCCCAGAGTTGTCCTGAATGACGCGCACCCAAGCGGTATTGCTGATCGCTGCGACCGGCACCGTCCAGTTGTAGGTGTGCACCGAGCCCTGGGAGAGAGAACCATTGATCGGCAGATTCGAGACCAGTGGAATCCAAGGGCCGTTCGAACCCACCGTCGAGAAAAAGAGGTCCCAATCCTGCGTGGGGAACGGAGCCACGATCACCCATTGGATGGTGCGCACCTCTCCGACCAGGAACACTTCTCCGCCGTTCGGTGAGTTGATTTGGATGTTCGCGTGCGCTTCTGGCATCGACCCTAGACACGCGAGGAAGACTCCGAAGGTCAGAACCAGACTCGATGACGACATGACGCCTCTTTCACGTCCGTGAGCCAGAGTGTGCTCCTGCCCAAACTCAGGGGCAAGGTGCGTATTCCGAGCAGTCCAGGGGATCACTGGTAGGGTCGACGCCGCACGCGCCGAAGGGGGCGGGCGGATTCGTGCCGCCTCCAAAGAGTGCGCCGAGAGCGTAGATCGCATCTGCGATGTTCAGCATTCCATCGTCATTTGCATCCGCCGCGTCGGGGCACGCGCCGGGAAGATCTCCGGAGAAGAGTTCCCCCAACAGCGATACCGGATCGGCGATGTTGAAGAGCCCATCCCCGTTAGTGTCCCCACGCTGGAAGGTGTCTGAAGGAGGCAGAGGAACAAAGTCGTAGGTCACCGTGTACTCCACGGTCCCGCCGGCCCCGAAAAAGATCACTCCCGGGGGTGTCTCGGTGATGGTGAATTCAGTGAACACATCGAGGGTGACCGACCCCACCCCCACCCAGGCACTGAGCTCGGAAGGATCTGTGATCGTGGTGTCTTGGTTATCACTGTCGAACAACGACACTCCGAGGGGGGGTCCAGTGTTCTGCACCGTCAGATTGAGCGAGGCGAATGTCGAGACGAGAGGAGCGCCACCGAGGGAGTAGTCCGCGGTGAGTCGAGCGTCGACCAGAACCACAATCCCACTCCCATCCGTCTGGTACCCCCCGCCCATCGCGGTGAGGGCCTCGAAGTGGACCGAAGTGAGTTGGAGAGTTCCCCCCTGATCGTCGAACGCATTGAGGACGAGGGGCTGGGTCATGGCGGCGCCGGCACCGGAGAGGCTCCCCGACTGCACCACTTGCCCCGCCTCGACCCGCGCTCCGGATGCGAAGCCCACCGCGATCATCAGCATGAGAAGGCTGGCGCGAATCGCGAGGTCTGAAACATTGCTCATCAAGTTTCCTCCTTGGTCTCGACCGGGTCAGCGACTCCGCATCATCGGGGAGTGGCGCGCGCAGACAGGCAGGAGCTCGGAAGACCTGGGTTGCTCTCGGGTCTCTAACGGTGCTCCGGTGGCGCAATGGGGTCCACCTCGCCGCGCCCCAGCTTCTCCTGGTACTCGTTCCAGGTCATCGAGGGCAATCCGGAGTCGCGCTCGACCATCGAGATACAATCCTCCACGGGGCAGACCAGAGAGCAAAGATTGCAGCCGACGCAGGTGGTCTGATCGATCGTCAGCAGGTTGACATAACCCGCTCCGGCACCGGGCAGGTAGTTCTTCCCACCGCTTTGATGCACCGCTCCAGCACCGTTCGGATGCTGCGCGAGAAACGCGTCGGTTTCAATTTTTGCACAGTGGATCGACTGGTGCGCCCCGTCCTCGCATGCGATGTAGCAGAGGCCGCAGTGGATGCACTGGTCCTGATCGATCTCCGCAACGACCTTGTAGGCAAGATCGAGCTCCCCCCACCCTCCGACATCGGGAACCACCCGTCCCTGCACGTCGCTCAAACTCTCGAACTCGTGCTCGAGCATCCACATTTGAAGGCCCGAAATCATCGGTTCGACAATGCGAAAGCCGTGGTGCATCGCGGCCGTGCAGACCTGCACCGAGGTCGCACCCAAGAGGAGGAACTCCGCCGCATCTTGCCAAGACTCGATGCCCCCGATCCCCGAGATCGGCAAATCGATGGCGGGATCCGCGGCGACCTGCTGGAGCATGTTCAGTGCAATCGGCTTCACTGCGGGACCGCAGTACCCGCCGTGAGAGCCGCGGCCTCCGACATGGGGCATGGGATGCAGCGTTTCGAGATCGACCCCCATGATCGAGTTGATGGTATTGATCAACGACAACCCCGCCGCTCCGGCGCGGCGTGCTGCTTGGCCGATCGGCCGCGGATCCGCGACGTTGGGAGTGAGCTTGACCAACACGGGGGTCTTCGCCACCTCCGTGACCCAGCCCGTGATCATCTCGGTGTATTCGGGTACCTGACCGACGGCGGCGCCCATCCCGCGTTCGCTCATGCCGTGCGGACAACCGAAGTTGAGCTCGAGCCCGTCGCAGCCCGCGTCCTCGGTCCGTTGGACGATGTCCTGCCACGTCTCTTTTTTGCTCTCGACCATCAACGACACGATCATGGCACGGTCGGGAAACTCCTGCTTGATCTCTGTGATTTCGCGGAGGTTCTCCTCGAGAGATCGGTCGCTGATCAACTCGATGTTGTTGAGTCCCATCATCTTCCGCCCGTGATAGTCGACCGCGCCGTAGCGCGCGGAGACGTTCACGACCGGGTCATGAGCGAGAGTCTTCCAAACCACTCCACCCCACCCCGCTTCGAATGCGCGACGGACTTGATAGGCTGAGTTGGTCGGCGGACCGCTCGCGAGCCAGAAGGGGTTCGGAGAACGGATGCCGCAGAAGTCAGTGGCGAGGTCGGGCTTCTTCATCGCGGCTCTTTCGGTTTCTGGCGCAGAGTATGGTCGATCCCTCGGGCGGCGATCTTTCCATCCTGGACCGCGTCGACGATCTCGCCGCCGCGTGAAATGCAGTCGCCGCCGGCAAACAGACCGGCAACCGAGGTCGCGCGAGTCTTGTCATCGATGACCACCCGACCCCCGTCGATCTTCAAGCCGTCGATCGAAGAGAGGAAATCGCTGCGTGGGAGCTGGCCGAGAGCCTTGATCGCCTGATCGCACGGAAGAACCAGATCGTCCCCTCCTGCGTCGACCAGGGTTCCCGCTCGCCCCTCACCCTCGAGCCGCTGACGGCGGAATCGCACCGCAACCAGTCGGCCCGCCTCGGCGACGAATTCGACCGGTTGCACGCACCACTCGAATCCGATCTGGTCCGAGACGGCGAGCTCCACCTCGTAGGCGAATGCCGGCATTTGCTCGCGGGACCGTCGATAGGCGATGGTGGTTTGGTCTGCCCCGAGCCGCACCGCCTCCGTGGCGACATCCACTGCGGTGTTCCCGCCGCCGATCACCACGACCTGCGTCCCGACTTCGCACTCTTTCAAGGGCATTCGATGGGCCTGCTCGATAAAATCGAGCGCCTCCCACACGCCGGCGGCGTCTTCTCCGGGAATGTTCAACGGAGCGGTTTGACCGAGACCGACACCGAGGAACACGGCGTCGTTCTGCTCCAAGAGCTCTCGGAGGTCTGCGCCGGTGACCGGGGAGTTCAACTCGATCTCGAACCCGATCGCCGACGCCTGCTCCACCTCCGACAAGGCAAACTCCGTCGAGATTTTGTAAGGAGAGATGCCGGTGGTGTTCAATCCGCCGGGGACGTCGCTCGCCTCGAGCACCCGAACTCCGTGACCGAGGCGCCGCAGCTCATGGGCACAGGCAAGACCCGCGGGTCCCGATCCCACGACGACGACGGTGAAGCCGCTCTCCGGCCCCGGCTCGAAGAACTGAAGTTTCCGCTTCGCGGCGTAGTCGGTCGCAAAACGTTGGAGTCGCCCGATTTCGACGGGGGCCTTCTCCAGCGTTCGATCGACACACGCGCCCTCGCACAACACCTCGGTAGGACAGGCGCGCGCGCACGAGCCCCCCAGAATGTTCTCGCTGAGGATCGTCTCTGCAGCTCCGCCTGAGTTCTTCTCGAGGATCTGGCGGATGAAGGTGGGCACATCGATGCCGGTCGGACATGCGCGTGTGCAGGGTGCATCCCAACAATAGAGGCAACGCGCCGCCTCGATCCTCGCCTCCTGTGGGGCATAGGCTGGGTGCAAGTCCGCGAAGTTCTGGGCGAGTTTTTCGGCGCTGAGCTTCGATTTCGGCATGAGGGTTAGCTCATCCAGTTCTGAGCGCCGGATTGGGTCCACTTGCCGGTGACCTTCTTCGAGCGGGTCCAAAACTCGATCGCGCTCTCCCCGGTTAAGTCGCCATCCCCGAAGCTCGAATCGTTCCAGCCGCCGAACGCGAACGGTTCGCGCGGGACCGGGACGCCCACGTTGACCCCGACCATGCCGGCGCTCGCTCCTTGGACGAAGCGCTCCGCCACCCCCCCGGACGAGGTGTAGATCGCGGCCGCGTTGCCGTATGGACTGCCGTTTTCGATCGCGATCGCCTCTTCCAAGTTGTTGCACCGAACGATGGTCAAGACAGGACCGAAGATCTCATCACAGGACCAGGCGTCGTCGGGGCTCGCGTGATCGATGATCGAGGGACCGCAGAAGAACCCACCCGCCGGCACTCCCGCGTCCACTTGGCGGCGGCCGTCGAGAACGACCTTCTCCCCTGCGCGGTCGAGGTACTCATAAACTCGATCGCGGGCGGCGGCGCTGATCATCGGCCCGATGTCGCGTCCGGCGACCACCTTGGCCATGCCACTTCGAATCCGCTCGATGATCGGCTCGACGTCCCCCACCGCGACGAGCACGCTCGCCGCCATGCAACGCTGACCCGCACAACCGGTGACTGACGCGATCACGTTACTCGCCGTCATCTCCGGATCCGCATCGGGCACCACGACCAAGTGGTTCTTCGCCCCTCCGAGCGCGCGCACTCGCTTGTGGTTCCCACAGCCGCGGCTGTACACCGCTTTCGCGACCGTCGTCGATCCGACGAACCCGATTGCCGCGATCCCGGGGTGATCGCACATCGCCTCGACCACCTCCCGGTCGCCGTGAACCACCGAGAAGATCCCCGGCGGCAATCCGGCTTCCTCGAAGAGACGCGCGAGCTCGAGCGAACTCATCGGGGTCTGCTCCGACGGCTTCAAGATGAACGCGTTCCCGCTCGCGATGCTGTTCGGAGCCATCCACAACGGGACCATCATCGGAAAGTTGAACGGCGTGATGCCTGCGGTCACTCCCAGGGGGCTCCGGATCGAACGACACTCGACCCCCGGGCTCACCTCGAGGAGCGGACCGGGCGTGAGCTGCGGAAAGCTACTCGCAAACTCGAGACACTCGATCGCCCGCAAGATGCTCCCCCGCGATTCGGGAAGGGTCTTGCCGTTCTCTTCGGTGATCACGCGTGCGAGCTGATCGACCTGCGCCTCCATCAGAGCCTTCAGGCGGAAGAGAACCTGCACGCGATCCTTTACGCCTGTGTTCCCCCAATCGACTTGAGCTCTTTGGGCCCGCGCAACAGCGTCGTCGAGCTCGGCCGCACTCGAGAGCGGCACCTCGGCAATCCCCTCGCCCGTGGTCGGCTTCGTCACCACGAGACGCCGGACCGACGAGCTCACGACGCGCTCGCCACCGATGTAGTTGGGAAGGGCGGGAAGGGTGCCCACTTTCGGATTCATCTCGTGACTCCTCTAGTTGTTTCTCTTGAGTTTCGACGGCCCAGCGGACTTCCGGGAAATCCAGCGCCCCCGCCCCTCTTCTCCGACCACCTTGTAGTCATCGACGATCACATCCCCCCGCGAAAGGGTCGTGCGCGAAAATCCGGCGAGCTCCCACCCGTCGTACGGCGACCAGTCGGCGTTCGTCTCCATCTCCGTCGGATCGACCTTGAATTTGCGATCGGGGTGGATGATCGCGAGATCCGCGTCAGCGCCGACGGCGATCGCACCCTTCTGTGGAGCGCACCCCATGATCTCCGCCGGGTTCGTCGAGAGCTTGCGACACATCTCTTCGAGGGTCAGCTTGCCACTTTGCACGCCGTGGGTGTAGACGATCGGCAGCAAAGTCTCGAGACCGGGCATTCCCATCGGGATCTTGGTCCAATCCCCCTGCCACATCGCCTTCTGTTCCCGAGTGAAGGTGCAGGTATCGGTCGAGACCACGGAGACATCGCCATCGGCGAGACCACGCCAGAGCCGGGCGCTGTCCTCGGGCTTCTTCACTTGGGGACAACAGCCGAACAGGTGGCCGTCCTCGCCCTCGAACACCGAGTCGTCGAGAACCAGGTACTGTGCGCAGGTCTCTGCGAGAACCGGAATGCCGCGCGCTTTCGCGTCTCGGATGATCTCGGTTCCCTCCTTCGTCGACATATGAACGATGTAGAGCGGTCCACCCGTGACTTCGCACCACTTGACGGCGCGTTGAATTGCTTCTGCCTCGATGAAGTTCGGGCGGGTCATGCCGTGTAACCGCGCGCCGTACTTCTTCATCTGTTCGGGGGTATGCGCCCGTGCGATCAGCTCGTCGAGCACGCGAGAAGATTCGGCGTGAACGAGCAACATGCTGTCGAGCTCGCGCATCTTTTCGAGCGTGCCGAACATGGCGCGATCGTCGGACTGCCACCCCTCAGACTCGTAGATCATGAACTCTTTGAACGTGGGGAAGCCACGCTCGACCATCCCCGCGATCTGGTCCTTGTGCTCATCGAAGCGAGTGACGCAGATGTGGAAGGTGTAGTCGATCATCGCCTTCCCCTCGGCGCGCGCATGCCAGTTGTCGGCGGCTTCGCTCAGGGACTCCCCCGCAAACGGGATGGCGAAATCGATCAGTGAAGTGACCCCGCCCCGCGCTCCGGCCCGGGTTCCCGAGCGATAATCGTCGGAGGAAACCGTTCCGCAAAAGGGAAGGGCGAGGTGGACGTGCACGTCGATGACCCCGGGAATCACAATGTGGCCACTCGCGTCGATCACTGTCGCTCCATTGGCGTTCGCGGCCAAGCCCGGGGCGATCGCACTGATCTTCTCGCCTTCGATCGCGACATCGGCATCGATGACCCCGGTCGGAGTGACCACGCGCCCGCCGGAAATGATTTTGCTTGAGGACATGGGAGCTCCCTCTACTCAGTCTTCTCTGCCCGCGGCGATCTCGGTGAAGGCCAGATCCAGGACTTCGAGCGCAAAGTCCACATCTGCCCTGTGGATGCACATGGGGGGTTTGATGCGCAGGACGTTTCCGTCGAGTCCCCCCTTCCCGACCAGAAGCGAATGCCGACGACAGATTTCCAAGAGGCGCATCGTCTCAGCTTTTGCCGGCGCGCGGGTTTCTCGATCGGTGACCAGCTCGACCCCGAGCATCAACCCCATCCCGCGCACGTCGCCGATCAACGGATGACGTTCGGCGAGCGTCTGGAGCCCGGCCTTGAAGTACCCGCCGACCACGCGCGAGTTCTCTTGCAGCTGCTCTTCTTCGATCACGTCGAGAACCGCTTGTGCCGCCGCCATGCAGACGGGGTTCCCCCCGTAGGTGTTGAAGTGAATCCGTTGCGCGAGAACTTCGGCGATCTCGCGGCGCGTCGTCACGCCTCCGATGGGCACTCCGTTCCCCATCCCCTTCGCCATCGTGACCATGTCGGGAACGACGTCGAAGTTCTCGAACCCCCAGAAGTGATTGCCGGTACGACCAAAGCCGGTTTGCACTTCATCGGAGATGCAGACGCCGCCGTACTTCCGTACCACCTCGTACACTTCGCGGAGGTAGTTCGGAGCCGCGGACGTGACCCCGCCCACCCCTTGGATCGGCTCGGCGATGAACGCGGCGATCTTGCCAGAGGTGCTGTAGCGAATCACTTCCTCCACCTCGGCGGCGCACTGCCGGGCGAGCGCCTCCGGTGAAGTCGCAGTCGGGTTTCGGTACGGGTCGGGGCAGGTGACGTGGTGCACCCCGTCCCCCTGGGGGAGCGGGTACTTCCACGTATGGTGCGAAGTCAATCCGACGGCGAACGGTGACGCCCCGTGATAGGCATTCCGGAGCGCAATCACGTCCGTGTTCCCGGTAAAGAGGCGCGCCATGGTGATCGCGAGATCGTTCGCCTCACTCCCTGAGTTCACGAAGTAGCTGACGTCGAGGCCACTGGGAAGCTTGCCTGCGAGACGCTTCGCGTACTTCCCCACTTCGGGGTTCAGGTAAATCGTGGTCGTGTGTTGAATCCGTTCGCTCTGGTTACGGATCGCAGCGACCACCCTGGGGTGGCTATGTCCGCAGGAGACGGTGACGATCCCCGCGAACAGATCGAGGTAGCGCCGCCCCTTCTCGTCGAAGACGTACTGACCGCGCCCCTCCACCAACATGAACGGCTCGGGGTAAATGGTGAAGATCGCGGGATTGAGGTATTGGTCGCGAGTCGACCGTACCTCTTCGATGGAGGGACCGCCGTAGGGAGCCGGTTGATGGTCGAAGGGGGGAAGTGTCGGCTGCCGGACTGCATCTCGTTCAGACATCAGACTTCTCCTTCATCGATCGTCGGTTCAAGGGGGGCAGCCAGCGGCATGCCGATTCCCGGGTCGAAGGCCTTGGAGAGGACGAAGTGAGACAGTCCGGCCAGGATGAGGCTCAGGAACCAGGCATAATCGTAAAGCCCCGTGAAGAACGAGGGAACCTTGATCTCCCCGTTGCTCGCCTTGAACAGGAAGCCGGGCACATTCGGTCCGATCCCGATGGCGAGGGCAACCAGCGCGCGCCAGTTCCACCCGCCACCGCCGTAGGAGTAGCGCCCCGTGGGGGAGTAGAGCTCAGCGGGAACGAGCTGTCTGCGTTTCACCAAGTAGTAATCGGTGAGCATGACCCCCGCGATCGACCCGAGTAATGCGCCGTAGCCGAGTAGCCACGTGAAGATGTACGCGTCAAGATCACTCAAAAGGCGCCACGGCATGATCACAATGCCGATCACTCCGGTGATCATTCCGCCCATCTTGAAGCTGATCCGTCGCGGTGACAGGTTGGAAAAATCATTTGCGGGTGAAACGACATTCGCGGCGATGTTGGTCGAGAGAGTCGCGACGGTCAGCGTGAAGAGGGAGACCACGACTACCACCGGGTTCGTAAAGCGAGCGAGCAGCTGGACGGGATCCCAGATCGCCTCCCCGAAGATGACCACCGTCGCGCAGGTGACGGCAATCCCGATGAAGGAGTAGAACGCCATCGAGAACGGGAGCCCGATCAGTTGACCGAGCAACTGGTCCTTTTGCGAGCGCGCGTATCGTGTGAAGTCGGGAATGTTGAGGGAAAGGGTCGCCCAGAAGCCGACCATGCCGGTCAAACTGGGCCAGAACACTGCCCAGAAGTTGAACGTCCCATCTTGTTCAGCGCTCGCCTGCCCCGCGCGCACCCGCTGAACCGTCTCGGCAGACAAGATCTTCCCGAGCCCGCCCCCTTCGGAGATCGCCCAGATCAAGAGTCCGAGCCCGATCAGAAGGAGAAACGGAGCGGCGAGAGTCTCGAGCATTCGGATGCTCTCGATCCCCTTCAGGATGATGGCGATGTTGATCGTCCAGAAGAGGAGGAAGCAGCCGAACTGTCCGAGGGAGAGACCCAGCCACGCAATGTGGTCGTCAGCGGTTGCCGGTTCGAATCCGACCAGTACTGCGAGCAAGCTGTAGATCGCGGAGCCGCCGATCCAGGTCTGGATTCCGAACCAGCCACACGCGACCATCGCACGCATCAGCGCGGGGACGTTCGCCCCCTTCGTTCCGAAGGACGCGCGCAAGAGGACCGGGAATGGGATGCCGTACCGAGTGCCCGCGTGCGCGTTCAGCATCATGGGAACGAGGACGATGAGGTTGCCGAGCGTGATGGTGATCAGTGCTTGAGACCAAGACATGCCGCTCTTGATCAGACCACCGGCGAGCATGTAGGTCGGAATGCAGACCGCCATCCCCACCCAAAGCGCAGCGATGTTCCACATCCCCCACGTCCGCCGTTCCAGAGGAACGGGCGCGAGGTCTTCGTTGTAGAGATTCGAGCGTTCCAGCTCCGACAACGGCTGCTCCGATCGGAGTCGTGAGGAATTGCAGCAGACTTACGGCGCGACCGTACCGGTGTAGGTCTCGGGTCGACGATCGCGGTAGAACTGCCAGACGTTCCGCACTTCGCGGATGAGATCGAGATCGAGCTCTGCCGTCACGACCGCGTCCTCGATCCGGGGCCCCTCGACCATGATTTGGCCGCGCGGATTCGCAAAATAAGAAGTGCCGTAGAACTCGCCGATGTTCCAGGGCGCTTCCGACCCGGGGCGGTTGATGGCGCCGACATAGTAGATGTTCGCGCAGGCGGCCGCGGGTTGCTCGAGTTTCCAGAGGTACTCGCTCAACCCAGCGACGGTCGCTGAGGGGTTGAAGACGATCTCCGCACCCGCGAGCCCGAGCTCGCGCCACCCCTCGGGGAAGTGCCGGTCGTAGCAAATGTAGACTCCGACCTTCCCGACCGCGGTGTCGAACACCGGATACCCGAGATTGCCGGGGCGAAAGTAGAACTTCTCCCAGAAGCCCGGCTCGCAGTGCGGAATGTGGTTTTTTCGATACTTGCCGAGATAGCGCCCATCCGCGTCGATCACGGCGGCCGTGTTGTAGTAGATCCCGGTTCCATCCTCTTCATAGATCGGCACCACGATGACCATTTGGTGCTTCAGGGCGAGCTCCTGCATGAGCGATGTCGTCGGCCCGTCGGGGATCTTTTCGGTGAGGTCGTACCACTTCGTGTTCTGTTCCGCAGCGAAGTAGGGTCCCGTGAACAGCTCTTGGAGGCAGAGGACCTGCACTCCCTTCGTCGCCGCCTCCGCGATCAACCCCACATGTTTCTCGAGCATCCCATCGCGAATCTTCGCCACCGGTTCGCTCGCATCGACGCACAGGGTGGCCTGGATCAGACCCCCGCGAACATTTCGACTCATCTCCCCGCCTATCCTGTCCTCTAGGTCAGTCCGTCGTGGCGGTGGGCCGCCCTGGGACGGAGACAGCATAGGTATCGGGAAATGACGATTCAACCCGAGGAGAGTCGGGATCGGGGAATTCCGGCTCTGCTCCTCTTTGTTCTGGCGCCACAGGAGGCAGCCGGAGCCGTCGCGACGTGCAAGTCGCGACGGCTCCCGATCGTGAACACTCGCAGACACCAGGGCTATGGCTAGCAGCTGCCCGTCGGCGCATTGCACGAAATCGAATCGGTATCCGTATCCGGGCCGCAACCGGGGAACGGCTGCGGCGGAGTCGCGCCCCCCGAGATGAGATAGCCAAGAATCGAGATCGCATCGGAAATGTCGATGCTGCCGTCGTTGTTGACATCGCCGGACTCGAGACACACGAGAGGGCCCGCGCCGCTGAAGAGGTAGCCGAGCAGAGCGATCGCGTCCGCAACGTTGACCCCATCGTCGGAGTTGACGTCGCCGCGACGTAAGTATGTCGCTCCGCCGGTCGCCTCCACTCCGACCGTGAAGATCCCCGACCCATTCGCCTGCACCTTTTTCACCACCAGATACAGAGGCGGGGTCGAACAGAGGCGGGGTCGAAGGAGTCACCGTGAAGTTGATGCTCTCATTCGCCCCCACCGCGGTCGAGCTGAGAAACAGGATCGGCTCGCCGGTGGTGGTGTAGTTCTGCTCGTAGAGGTAGAGATCGCAATCCACGATGGTCCCGCCCCCCGAGCCCGTGATCGTGACCGACGTCCCAGGAACGAGTGGCGGAAGCTTTGCCGCCCAGCAACGGCGCTCGTGAGCGAAGTAACCAAAGTCGAGGCTCAGCGGACCGGGCGCCGGGACAGACAAGGTAAAGATCAGCGCTTGAACCGCCGCGTCGCCGTTGATCTGTCCGTAACCTTCGGCCAAGTCTTTGGCGCCGCGATCCAGGGTCGGATCATTCCCGGAGGGGGTGTTCGGCAGGCTGCCGAAGTTCCAGGCGTGTTCACCGGGGAGGTTGGTTTCTGTCGAGGTCATCGAGATCAAGGCTTTCAGCCCCATGACGCGAGAGAGGGTCGGCGACCAAGGATTCCCATTGGTCTCCTCGACATCGATCAGCACTGCGGCGAGCCCCGCCACGTGGGGAGCGGCCATCGAAGTGCCGTAGCCGTTGCGATGAATGTCGTTCTGCGCCTGCGGCAAGTTGCCGAACGCGTCACCGTCATTCGAATCGGCACCCGTGACCTGAGAGCCGAACACGATCGAACCGCCCGGCGCGACCACGTCCGGCTTGTTGCTCCCTGGGGCGCCGTTCGAGGAGTAGTTTGCCAGCGCCTGGCCATCGTTCACCGCTCCCACGGTCATCGCGTAGGGAGAGATTCCTGGCGAGGGGATGGTCAGGGTCGGGAAGTCGTTCGCGGCGGTCACGACCACGAAAATCCCACCCGACGCGCAGTTCTGCACCGCGGCATCGACCATCGGATCCGTGGTCCCGCCGAGCAGAGCGACACTCAGTGATCGTTCGCATCGCCTCCAACGAGCTCGAGCGAGACTTGTGCGGCAAAGTCTGCGACGCGCCGTCATCGAGCAGCTGTTCTCCCCGCCTTTGGTGGGCGCGCTTGCCGATCACGCGGAGCGTGGCAGTCTTCAGGTAGGAGCGGAACTTCCCGCGAGCGGGGTCGTACTGAGACCCCGGCATCGCCTTGTGGATGGCGGTGAGAACTTCCTGCGCGACCTCATCGCGATCGGCGGACTGAAGACCGCGGCGCGGGGCGAAACCAGCGATCAGAGGGCCGTACCGATCGCAAAATTCCCTCCACGCGACGGCGTCTTGGCCATCGACGAGCCGAGCGAGCAGAACCCCGCAAGTAGTCGTGTAGACGCCCATTCTCGTCCTGACCGATGCTGTGAGAGAGGCAGCGGACTGAATGGTAACGCAGAGTGCGGGGGGAGGTGAGATCAAACTCGGGCCCGTGGGTGGGAGCGTGAGGCTCTCGTCAGATAGTCCGGCTGAACCGTGGGCGATCGTCCCCTTCGTGTTTCTCTCGCCAGTAGAGGTCGAAGCACTGAGCGATGTTGCGAACCACCAGCTCTCCGAGCGGAGTGGCGCGGATCGTTTGGGGGTGAGTGGGATCGGGGCCGACTTCAGCGAGGCCCTCCCGGACGTACGGCTGGAGACGCGCAAGATCCTCGGTGAAGGTACTCGCGAAGTCGATTCCGTGATCGCGCTCGATCTTCCGAACATCGACTCGGAAATTGCACATCAAGTCGGCAATGACCGCTCGCCGCACCTGATCGTCAGCACTGCGCATGAACCCGCGCTCGATCGGCAGTCGCCCCGCCACGAGATGATCGTGAAACGTACTCCACTTCTTCTCGTTCTGGACGAGCGCGCCATCCACATCTCCGATCGAAGAAATCCCAAATCCGATCACGTCATCCGCGGGGATCACGGTGTACCCCTGGAAGTTGCGGCGGAGCGTTCCCGCTCGGCGCGCCTTCGCGAGTTCGTCGTCTGGGCGCGCGAAGTGGTCCATACCGATCGGCACGTACCCCGCGGCGAGAAACCGCTCGCGGGCGACCGAGAAGAGTTGAAACTTCGCTTCGCGATCGGGGAACGCCTCACGGGGGAGCTTCTTCTGGTGCCCGCGCAACCACGGCACGAATGCGAAGGAATAGACCGCGGCGCGGTCGGCACCGAGATCGATCACCGCGTCGATCGTCTCCGCAAACGTCTCCGGAGTCTGATACGGAAGTCCGTAGATGAGATCGACATTGAGACCGGAGAAGCCTCGGCTCCGTGCTCCGTCGAGGATCGCGGCCGTCTCCTCCCGTGATTGGATTCGCCCGATCGCCTCCTGCACCTTCGGGGTGAAATCCTGCACCCCCACCGACAGGCGATTGAAGCCGAGGCCAGCGAGAGCCGCGAGATGCTCTTGGGAAGTCACGACCGGGTCGACCTCGATCGCGAGCTCGGCGCCCGGGACCGGTGTGAACTGCTCGAAGAGGGGGAGGAGCGCAGACTCGAGCTCTCTGGGAGAGAAGAAGGTCGGGGTCCCGCCGCCGAGATGGAGCTGCGCGAAGGTCCGACGATCGGGAAGGTGCTCTGCGACAATGTTGAACTCGCGGTGCAGATCATCGAGATAGGGAAGAGCGCGCTCCCGGTGGGGCGAGATCAGCACGTGGCACCCACAAAAGAGGCACCGCTCTTCACAGAACGGTAGGTGCAGATAGAGGGAGAGCGGTGTACTGGAGCGGGTGTTCGCGGCGGCGAGACGCGTGGCGTAGTCGTCGGCACTGAAACCCTCGTGCAGCTCGACCGCGGTCGGGTAGCTCGTGTATCGCGGTCCTTCCCGATCGTGGCGCTCGAGCCACTCCGGGGTCACATTCAGAGCAGCGCTCTGGGAGTTGTCGTGCACCAGGCTCCTCCTCAGCACCGAATTGCATCCTCCGTGAACTCAAGATTCCCTTTCTCAAGATTCCGAGTCTCGGGAAGCAAAGCGAATACCAAGGACTGCAGTTACGACCGAAGGGGCGTTCGGGGCCAGGCGCGCGCCTCAGCAGCTCCGAGCTGCTCCGAGCCGCCGAGGAAGCTGGCTCGCGTTCGCGATGATGAGAAGGCCATTCACGTGAGTGACAAAGGATGCGCGCTGCTGCGTACTCTCCAACCAGCAGCGCCGCGCGGGGCCGATCAGTCGCCCCACTCTTCTTCCTGCGCCAGCTTCCGGTCTTCCTCAGCTTCCAGTCGGGCCTGCTCGATGTGATCGAGCACGGCGTCGACGTCGGCACGGGCTTCGGTGCGGTCGTAGCGGCCCGTGAGAACCGTTTCCGGGTTGAGATCACCAGATTCATACAGGTACCACAACTCCCGCGCATACTCCGTTTCGAGGAGCTCGGGAGCGGCGCGTGAAAACGTGGCTCGCATGTTGTTGACGTCGCGGGCGAGGAGCCTCAGAGCATGGTTGTTCCCGGTCGCGGAAACAGCCTGAGGCAGGTCGATGATGACGGGGCCGTCTGCACTGAGGAGCACGTTGTACTCGGACAGGTCGCCGTGGATCACGTCGGCGCAGAGCATGCGAACGATCTGCCGCATCATGAATGCATGCCACTCGAGCGCTTGCTCTCTGGTCATGGCGACTTCATTCATGCGCGGCGCGGGATTGCCATCCTCATCCTGAACGAGCTCCATGAGGAGCACGCCATCTTGGACGCCGTAGGGCATCGGCACGCGTACTTCGGCGCCGACGAGGCGATAGAGCGCCTCCGTCTCTGCGTTCTTCCATTCGGCTTCCTGCACTTTGCGGCCGTGGCTGCTGCGCCTGCCCTTTGCGCGGGCGTCGCGACTCCCACGGGTTTTTCGTCCTTCGCTGTAGTCAGCAACCTTTTGAAAGCTGCGATGATCTGCATTCTTGTAGACCTTGGCACAACGAATGTCGTCGCCGCAGGAAACGACGTAGACCGTCGCTTCCTTGCCACTTTGGAGCTGGCGGAGAACCGTATCCACCATGCCGTCTTCGACGAGGGGTCGCAAACTCCTCGGAATCTTCATCGTATGTCGCGAACCATTCCTCATTTCGTGTCGCTGCCCCAACTTGGAAACGCTCCTCAAGCTAGAAACAGAGCCTCTCTCACTTTCCTATGTCCACAGCCCGCTCCCGATCGCTGCGCACGCTCAGATCTGTGTCGAGCGGCCGCGCTGCCAAGCGGCTGCGCTTGAATCATAGCGTCTGGACCCTCTGTAGGGGCATTACCAACCCGGTCATTAGGACAAATTCGGACGCTCAAAGCGCCGCCCATTCCCCCGGTCGCCGGGGGTTGGGGCACCCGAAGGAGAGTCGAATTTCGCCGAGAAACGGAGTCTGGCCCCAAACATGAGCGACTCCGGCCAGGCGCACCCGGATCCCGCCTCCACGGCCGCTCAGCCCCCCCGGTCTCGCTGCGTGCCTCCGTCCGCATGAGAAAAACAATTTGAGCTTTCGACCGCCGCGGGAGGCTCCCCCGCCTCCCAGGGTCGAGAACGAGCCCGCAGTAGTGAGAAATACCACAACTCCCTCTGGCGGCGACACTAGCAACCATGCATCTCCGAGATCCGAGGTCCATCCGTTGCAATCCTGCGGATCTCGGCTCCAGCTGCCCCAATCGCTCCGAGGCAGTCCTCGGGCGGGAATGGCGCCACGGACCGTCAAGCGCGACGAGCTTGGCGGCCCCCACCGCCAAGGCGTCCACCGGAACATCAATTGCACCATCGAACGCAGGTACTCCGGAAGGATGCCCAGCGTTTCGGGCCTCGTCGATGTCCGACACTTGTGCCGGTCGGAGGCAGGCCGAAAACCTTGTACGGGGGAGGAGTTCGATCGTGCAAACGAACGGCTCCAGGCCACGCGCCGGAGAGACGCCGAGGACCTAGAAAGGTCGAGGGCGGAGCGGGTGCGAAATCACCGGCACGACGCGCGGAGAAGAACCCAAGGAAGGGTGCAAGCCCAGGATGGGAACGAGTCGCGGCCACGTCCGCGGTCTCGGATCAGCACACGGAGGAAAACCCTGAAGCCGAGGGATTGAGTTCCCTACGCTGCCTCGAGAAACCCTCGGGCAGTGGGAGCAGCTCAACGGCAGGAGGGCATGGGCGGCCGAAAGTCCGCGCAGCTGTGCTGCTGGGAAGAACCCCATGAAGGGCCGAACGGCTCGCTGGGTGTCCTCCCGGAGTATTTTGCTTATCGAACGCTGCTGATTATCGAACGCTGCTGATTTTCAATCGCTGCTGATTTTCAATCGCTGCTGATTTTCAATCGCTGCTGATTTTCAATCGCTGCTGGGTCCACGCCGCTGCTGGAACGCTGTCCGCCATCAACCGAGGCGGGACCCAACCCAACAGGGCCCCGCCTCGCGAGCAATCAGGCGACTCTCCGAGCGAGAACGCCCTTACACACACCCCAAGGCGTCTGGGGTTGGATCGGATCCGGCCCCCGGGAACGGCGGCGGAGGAGGCGATCCACTCGAGAACAAGTATGTGAGGATATAGATGGCATCCGCGATGTTCACGGTGCCGTCGTCGTTGGCGTACTGTCCATTTATTCGTCGCAACCCGC
>CALEHF010000276.1 GCA_937876125.1 uncultured bacterium | reverse complement strand
GGCCGCTGGTCGTGCTCGTCAACGATTCGAGCGCGAGCGCGTCGGAAATCGTGTCGGGAGCCCTCCAGGACTTCAAACGCGCCTCGATCATCGGAGAGCGTACGTTCGGCAAAGGAAGCGTTCAGCGCCTCCTCAACATGCCGAGCGAAATCAACGAAGCTCTGGGCGGCGAGACCACCCTGCGCCTGACCGTTCAGTACTACTACCTGCCGAGCGGCCGGTCGATCCACGCCAAGCGCGACACCGATGGCAAAGTGATCGAGAAAGGCGGCGTAGTCCCCGACATTGAAATCAAGCCGGAGGAGATCGCGCTCTGGCGCCTCGAAGCGATCAACAAGCTCGTTGAGGAAGACATCTTCACCCAGTACCTCGACAAGTACTTCGATGCCAATCACGACGCCTTTGCTCTGCTCGCCCGCGACGGCGACAGCGGCCAAACGAGCCTGTACCCCGACTTCGAAGAATTCTTTGTTCCGAGGAACATCTCGAACGCTCCGATCGACGACATTCGCTTCCACCTCAGGAGCAAGATTCGTCGTCGGATCGAGGACGAACGCGGTCGCCAGTTCGCATGCGACTTCAACGAGGATCGACAGCTCCAAGGCGCGATTGTCGAGCTACTCAAGAAGCTCGATGCTCAGCCGGATGCGATCCCCGAGTACAAAGTGTTCGCCCACAAGTTCGAAAAGGAGAAGCAACTGTAAGCACCGGCTTCGAAGAGCGATAGAAGCAAAGAAACAGGGCAGGACGCGTACGCGTCCTGCCCTGTTTTCGTGCGGAGACTCGCTCCTGCGACTCACCACACCCGCGATGCTGAGCAGGTGACAGGCCCGTCCCCTGCTACAATAGAGCTTACTCGCCCCGGCCGCCACGACCGCCGCGCTTGCCACCCTTCTTCTCGCCTTCCTCTTCGTCCTCGCCCTTGAATTCCTTGTGACCCGACTGCTGGATGTTGCGAAGCTTCTGCACCGACGCCTTGATCTGGCCCGCGTTCTCGTTGAGCGCCGCCTTTTCGAGAGCGAGCAGCTCTTCGCAGAGGGAAATCATGGTCAGCCGGAACTTCTTGAGAGCCATCGGCTGTTTCTTCACGTCGAGCTCGGAGACGGTCTCGGGTGTCTCGGTCTTCGCCATCATGGCGCCCTGTTGCATCGAGGTGGCGAGCTCGAGAACCTTCGCGTAGTCGCTCCCCGCCTTGCGGAGATCGCGGAACCCACGATTTAGCTTCTCCATCGCCTTCTCAAGGGGTTCATCACCATCTTCGCCATCGGCGCTCGCGACCGGGCAGTTGGTAACAGAAGGGGAAACAGCCAGAACTGAGACCCCTGCCAGAACGCTGGCTGCCAGGATCACGGTGAAGAACTGATGAGACACGGAGCACTTCCTTTCTCTGGTCGGACGGGATTCGAATCGGGAGCTACACGCGGTCAGATTAACCGTATTCTCGCCAAGGCTTGATCTTGAGCTCATCCAGCGACCCGATCTCGCTCCAAGCTTCGACGAACATGACCGCCGCCTGAATATTCGTGAACAGACTCACGCCGAAGTCGACAGACTTCCTCCGAATGAGGTATCCGCTCGAGAGAACGCGCCGCTCGAGCGAGCGGGGCACATTGATGACTAGGTCGATTTTCCCCGATTCGAGGTGGTCGATGACGTTGGGTGTCGCGTCCTCGAGGGGTGGGTAGAGCAGAGTCGAATCGATCCCATGCTCCGCGAGGAACGCGTGGGTTCCCGGCGTCGCGAAAATCGGGAGCCCCCACTCGGTGAGCTTCCGAGCGCTCGGCAGGAATGCAGCCTTGCTCTCGATGGTCCCCGTCGTCAGCAACACACCCGCCTTCGGAATCTTGAACCCGACGGACAAGAGTGCTTTCAAGTAGGCACTGTTCGCATCGTCTCCGAGGCAGGCGACCTCACCGGTCGAGGCCATCTCGACGCCGAGGAGAGGATCGGCGCCTTTCAGACGGGAGAAGCTGAACTGTGGAGCCTTGACCCCGACGTATTCGCATTCGAACGCTGATTTCTCTGGGGACTTCACGTCTTCGCCCAGCATGGCGCGCACCGCGTAGTCGATGAAATTCTCCCGGAGCACTTTCGAAACGAAGGGGAAACTTCTCGAGGCGCGGAGGTTGCACTCGATCACCTGGATGCGGTTGTCGCGTGCGATGAATTGAATGTTGAAGGGGCCGGTGATCTTGAGCGCTTGGGCGATGCCGCGGGCGATCTTCTTGATCCGCCGGACAGTCTCCAAGTAGAGACGCTGGGAAGGGAACACCATGGTCGCGTCACCGGAGTGCACACCAGCCTGCTCGACGTGTTCGCTGATCGCGTAGCAGACGACGTGGCCGCCGTTCGCGACGCCATCGAGTTCGATCTCCTTCGCTCCCGCGATGAATTTCGAAATGACGACCGGGAAATCCTTGGACACCTCGGTCGCCGCTTCCAGATACTCGGAGAGCTCATCGTCTGAGTGCGCCACGCTCATCGCCGCGCCGCTGAGGACGTACGAAGGACGGATCAGCGCCGGGTAGCCGGTTTCCTTCGCAAAGCGGCGCGCCTCTTCGTGAGAGGTGAGCTCGCTCCACTCCGGCTGGTCGATCCCGAGCTCGTCGAGGAGCGAGCTGAATCGCTCTCGGTTCTCCGCCCGATCGATGCTGTCGACCGAGGTACCGAGGATCGGAATCCCCGCAGCACCCAAGGGCACTGCGAGCTGGTTGGGGATTTGGCCCCCCACACTGATCACGACCCCCTTCGGGTCCTCCTTCTCGCAGATGTCGAGCACCCGCTCCAAGGAGAGTTCGTCGAAGTAGAGTCGGTCGCAGGTGTCGTAGTCGGTCGACACAGTCTCAGGGTTGAAGTTGATCAGGACGGTCGAGTGGCCGCGCGCCGCGAGACTCTGTACGGCGTTGACCGCGCACCAATCGAATTCGACCGAGCTCCCAATCCGGTATGCCCCGCCACCGAGCACGATGTGCGGCCGAATCGCGGAGGGGGGCACATCGTCCTCGCTGCCGTGGTAGGTCAAGTACAGGTAGTTGGTCTGTGCCGGGTACTCCGCGGCGAGAGTATCGATCTGATTGATGACGGGGAGGATCCCGAGCTCTTTGCGACGCGCGCGCGTCTCGAGCATCGCCCCGTAGCCGCGGGGAATCGGAGTGTCACGCTTGAGCAGCCGGGTCAGCTGATTGTCTGAGAACCCGACGCACTTCGCGTGACGGAACAACTCGGCCGGCAGTGTCAGGAGGGAGTGCTCAGAGACCGCTTTCGAAGTCTGAACAATCTCCTGGACGCGCTCGAGGAACCACGGCGTGATCCGGGTCAACTCCTGGACGCGATGGATGTCCAGTCCGCGCCGGAGCGCCTCTGCGATGGCGAAGATCCGCGTCTCGGTCGGCGTGGAGAGCTGCTCTTCGAGGTCCGCGAAGTCGGCATCGGGGGTATCGGAGTCGGTTCCGAGCGAGAACGAATTGCACATCACTCCATGCGCTCCGACGCCGAGCATGCGGCACGCCTTCTGGAGCGCTTCCTCGAAGCTTCGGCCGATCGCCATCACCTCGCCGACACTCTTCATCTCACTGCCCAGTTCGAGTGACACTCGTTTGAACTTCTTCAGATCCCAGCGAGGAATCTTGATCACGCAGTAGTCGAGGGCGGGTTCGAAACAACTGCCGGTGACGCGGGTGATCGAGTTCGGAACTTCGTGCAGCGACTGCCCGAGGGCGAGCTTGGCCGCGACGAACGCGAGCGGGTAACCGGTCGCTTTCGAGGCGAGCGCCGAGCTGCGAGAGAGACGGGCATTGACCTCGATGATCCGATACTCGTCGCTCGTCGGATGGAGTGCGAACTGAACGTTACACTCCCCCACGACCCCGAGGTGGCGGATCAATCGAATCGAGATATCGCGCAGGTAGTGGTACTCGTGGTCGGTGAGAGACTGCGACGGCGCGACGACGATGCTCTCTCCCGTGTGAATACCGAGAGCGTCGACGTTTTCCATGTTGCAGACGGTCAGGCAATTGTCGAAGCGGTCGCGGACGACCTCGTACTCAATCTCGCGCCACCCTTCGAGGTACTCCTCGACGAGGATCTGCGGTGCATGAGTCAGCGCCTTGTGCGCCATTTCTCTGAGCTCATGGGCCTCTTTCGCAATTCCGCTCCCCATGCCGCCGAGAGCGAACGCGGCGCGCACCATGACTGGATAGCTGATCTCCTCCGCCGCCAGGAGAGCGTCTTCGATGTTCTTGACCGCCTTGCTGCGCGGAGTATCCATGTTGATCGAGTGGAGTTGCTCGGAAAACAGCTCCCGATCCTCCGTGACGCGAATCGTCTCGGGGGGAGTGCCGAGAACCCGAATGCCGTACTCCTCGAGCACCCCTCGATCGAAGAGTTCGAGGCCGCAATTGAGCGCGGTCTGCCCGCCGAAGGAGAGGAGGATCGAGTCGGGGCGCTCCCGCTCAATCACCCGCGTGACGAAGTCAGCATTCACTGGCAAAAAGTAAACCTCGTCCGCGAGCCCCTCGGAAGTTTGGATCGTCGCGATGTTCGGATTGACGAGAACGGTGTGGATTCCCTCTTCCTTCATCGCCTTGATCGCCTGGGAGCCGGAGTAGTCGAATTCTCCCGCCTCCCCGATCTTCAAAGCTCCGCTCCCGAGGATCAGAACCTTGCGGGGCTTCTCGAGTGCCGCCTCGCTCATCGGATGACCTCCAGGAAACGGTCGAACAACCCTGCCGCGTCGCGCGGTCCGGGTGTCGCCTCGGGGTGGAACTGAACCGAGCGGAACTTGCCACTCTCGTGGCGAATCCCCTCGTTCGATCCATCATTTGCGTTGACGAACCACTCGCTCCAGCCGGCCGGGAGTCGATCGCCCGCAACCGCGTAGCCGTGGTTTTGGCTGGTGATCAAACAGCGTTGGGTCCCGACTTCGAGACAGGGTTGGTTCTGTCCGCGGTGACCGTAGTCGAGCTTGTACGTGTCGGCGCCGGCGGCGAGGGAGAGAACCTGATTCCCGAGACAGATTCCGAACACGGGACGATCCCCCGACAGCAAACGCCGTACTTGTTCGACGGTCGCCTCGGCCATCTTCGGGTTGCCGGGGCCATTCGAAATCAGGAAGCCATCCCCTTTTTCCCGTTCGAGATCGTGGTCGTAGGGGACCCGGAGGACGTCGGCGCCGCGCGCATTGAGAGAGCGAATGATGTTCAACTTCGCGCCGCAATCGACCAACACGACCCTCGGGTGCTGACCCGATCCCGGAGCCTCGTAGAGGATCGACTCGGCGCAGCTCACCTCGGCGACCAGGTTGCGCGTCGCGGCGTCGACGATCGCTGGTGTCTCGGTGACGCCGTCGACTTCGAGCCTCCCCGGGCAGGTCCCGCGCGCACGCAGACGCCGGGTGAGAGCGCGAGTATCGATCGAGCTCAGTCCGGGAATCCCCTCTTCAATCAGCCAATCTTCGAGCGAGCGCCCGGCACTCCAGTGGGTGTGCCCCCCCGAGAGGGTCGAAACGATGAGCGCGTTCACCTGGACTCGATCGGATTCGAACCCCTCGGGGAGTCCGGGTCCTTCGGGCCTCCGCGGAACACCGTAGTTCCCGATGAGCGGATACGTGAAGGTGAGGATCTGACCCTTATACGAAGGATCAGTGATCGATTCGGGGTACCCCACCATCCCTGTCGCGAAGACGACTTCACCGGAGGTCGCCGCCAGAGCTCCGAAGTGATAGCCCTCGAAGGCTGAACCATCGTCGAGCACAATTCGAGCGCGGCGAGACCGGCCGAGGGGATGGTCGACAGGTGGAAACGCCACAGGTGCGGACGTTTCTGGGGCGAGGGATTCCTCGGCCAAAGGGTTCCTTCCGCGGTCGCACATTGCCCCTGTCCTCGTGCGCGAGCAGCAAGGAGATTCCCGACTTTGAGCGCTCGGAGGAGGCGCCCTCGGAGGTCAGTTCGGGAGTCGCGGGTTCCGGTGCGGGTGATTCTGGGGGCGGCCGCCGCTCGACGGCACTGACGGGAGTTTAGCCGAGGAGGTCGTGTCACAGAACCAATCCGGCCAGAATCGCAGCTCGAGGAATCACCGCGACCGGAGTCGAGGGGCCCTCAGCTCTCTCGCCACCCGACGATCGCGCCATTGCGCCCCGTACGGCCCTTGTCGCGTCGATGGCTGAAGCAGACGGACGCGTCCTCGAAGCTGCAGTAAGGGGATCGACTGATCCGATCGGGGGAGAACCCCGCGATGGTGAGGGCTTCCCGGTGAATCCTGCGCAAGTCGAGCCGATTGCCGTCTCGCGCCGCCCTGGCCCCCGGAAGATCGGCCACCGCCTCGAAGACTTCCTCCCCCACCTCGAAGCACCCCCCGCAGATCCCAGGGCTGAGCGCGGCGTAGCACTCGGTCAGATCGCTGCCGGCGGCTGCAAGCGCCTCGAGAAGCGCCTCCACTACCCCCACCGCGGTCCCCCGCCAACCCGCATGCGCGACTCCGCCCCGACGCTGGTTCGGATCAGCGATCACGACCAAGGGGCAATCAGCGCTCAGGGAGAGGGCGAAAATGCCCGGCTCGGCGAGGAGCACGGCGTCGAAGCCGCGAAACCGTGCGCTCGGCGCGAGGGCACCCTCACTCGCGTCCTCGCGCCCGACCGTGAGGACCTCTTTTCCGTGGCACTGGCCAGGGACCACCCAGGCGTCGAGGGGAGCGCCGACCGCATCGCTGAGGCGCTGGCGATTCTCGCGGACGCTCGCGGGGTCGTCGCCGGTGGAGAAGCCGAGGTTGTGGGAGTCGAAGGGAGGCGCGCTCGCGCCCCCTCGGCGGGTCGAGTAGGCCGCGACCCAAGGGGCGAAGGCAGGGTTTGAGCGGAACGGGGCGAACAGATCGAGCGGCGCGAGCGGCTCGAGCGGCTCGATCACCCGCTCGGCTCCGCTTTCTTCTCGTCGGGAGTCTCGGCTGCGAACTCCTCGACCAAGGGCATGACAAATTCCTCGAGCAAGATCTTCGTGATCGCCGCGAGCGGAACCGACAGGAGCACACCGAGGAACCCGAGCAGCTGGGCGAAGATCAACATCGTCACAATGACGGTGAGCGGGTGGAGACCGACCTCTTTGCCGAGGAACTTCGGGATCATGACGAAGCCCTCGAGGACTTCCATCACGATGAAAACTGCGGCGACGCCCAGGATGTAGCCAAAGCTACCGCTCGAATCGAGCCAGGCGAGGATCAGCGAAGGAATGATGGCGAACCAGATCCCGACATAGGGGATCAGGGCGAGGAAGCCCGCTGCCAAACCGAGGGGCAAGGCGAACGGAACGCCGAGGATGAGCAATCCGATCGAGGTGCCGACTCCTTTGACGACGCAAATGGTGAGGCGGCCGCGGAAGAATGCCGCCATCGTGCTGTCGACCTGGCCGAGAATCCGTTCGATCCGGGGGCGCTGCTTCCCGGGAAGGAGGCGGCGCATCTTCTCGATGAGCGGATCGATCTCGAGGAGCAGGTAGAAAATGTAGAGGGGGCAGAGGAGCAGCCAGCTGAACCACGTGAAGACCCGGCCGAAGATGCCGGGGCCGCTCTTCTCCTTCTCTGCAGGGGTCACGACGATGGATGTTCCGCCCGTGGAACGATCATCGCCGAAGAGCAGTTTTGCCGGATTCTCGAAGGCTGAGTCGAGACGCTCCCCGACCCACTTCTTGATCTCTTTGGGGTCGACCTCGTTTGCTTGCTTTTGCTTTTTTTTGACCCACTCGAGGGCACCGACGTCGTAGGGATAGAGGAACGACTGCCGCTCCTCTTTGGTGGGGTCCTGATCTTTAGGGCCCTTGATCCAGCCCGTCAGAAAGATCTCTGCCTCCTTGAGTAATCCGGGGTCATGCTTGCCGTTCTCGTTCTCGTCGTAGAACTTGCGCCCCTCAGGGTCATTGGGGATATCCTTCAGGCGAGAATCCTTCAGATCGGCGGGATATGGTTTTTCGCCCTTCACGTCCTGGACGAGCTTCTCCACGCCTCTATAAACATACACACCCGAGACCGCGAAGAAGCCGAACGCCACCCCCGCGCCCACCAAGAAGATCGTGATTACCGCAGCGAGTCGCGTGAACTTCCGCCGCTCGAGCGCATCCGCGACCGGGTCCAAGACGTATGCGATGATGAAGCTGAAGAGCAGCGGGGCGAAGATGGCGCTGAGTTGATAGGCGCCGTAGATCGCCCCCGCCCCGACGAGGACGAGGAGCGTTAGCCGAGTGCCGCGCTTCTGTAGGATGCTTTCCACTCGTCCCTCTCCGGGCAGTACTCGAGCTGGGGATCGACCGCGAAGACTTCGGCGAAGGTACGCCCCTCGAATCCGTCGTCGAAGTCGGATCGTTGGTCGTTCTCGCGTCGCCCCATCAAGCCATGCTCGACGAGGTTGAAGACGATTTCGCCCACATCTTCGCTGGTCGTCAACCCCCACGACAAAAAGACGGTCGCCGCGAGGCAGCCGAACTCTTCGATCGCGTACGTGTACATCCCGGCGAGGAGATCCGTGCCGGTCACATGATGGTCCTCAGAGGGCGGGATGGGATCATCCGGCCCGATGCCATGCATGTTCCGGACGGTCGAGTCGAGAGACTCGAACACGAACGTGTAAGCCTCACGCGGGTAACGGGGGTCACTCTCGAGCAAGTCCTCGAGACGCTCCTCCGGCGAGCGATCCTCCACCGAAATCCTCCATCCTCCGCCCTCTCGACGCGGCGTAGCGAGAGCGAGCGGAACCTTCCAGCACGGCATCCTAGGTCAAGCGATTCGGCGTGCAACACCAATCGCGAGATGCCGTCACGAGCGTCGCGTGTTCTGCTATCGGCTGGCTTGGAGGATGAACTTGGGGGCAGGTCGGATGATGTGTGTTATCGGAACTCCCCCGACGGGAGTCCGCTCGGTCCTGGTTCGGAAGAGAGAGGCAGGGCGGGGCACGTTAGCCGGTTGCGAAGAAACTCCGCGGGAGTGAGCGGGCGACCTCTTCCGCGCTCGCGCCGCGAAGAACGCGCGCGAGAATCTCGAGGGTGATCTCGGTACTCCGCCCCCCGCCGAGGCCGCGGATCAGCTCTGCGACCAAGAGAGCTCGCTCGCCGGTCTCGCGACGCGCATCGGGATCGGCAGAGCGCTCACCCCATGAGCCGTACTGCACGAGCTCGAGAAGTCGATGCATCCGGGCGCGCACGGTCTCCTTGGGAAGCGCAGGCAAATAGTCGATCAAAGACGCGGGCCGCTCCGCCCCCACTCCCCGAAGGAGTTCTCGGAAGCGCAACAGTCCGCCACACGCCTCGATCCCCGCCAAGAGGCGGGTCGCAACGCCCGGAGACCCGCCGGCGATGCGATGCAGAACTGACGCGACGTCTCCATCTCCATCACTCCAGGCAGACAGGTCGACCTCGGCCGTGAACGGCTCGATCACCTTCTCGAACGACAACGCGTCCAGAGCGGTGAACGGAATTCGCTGCGTGCGAGAGTGGATCGTCGCGAGAAGGTGAGCGGGGCGCGCGGTGATCAGTAGGAACACAATTCCCGGGGGCGGCTCCTCGAGCGTCTTCAGGAGCGCGTTCGCCGCCGGGTCCGCCATACTGTCGGCGCCGTCGATCAGAACAGCGCGCCGATCGCCGCTGCGAAGAGCGAGTGCGGTGATCGCATCCCGGACTGTCGCGATGTCGATGGCGCCCCCCGCCGGAGCTTCGAGCACGCGGTAGCCGGGATGGGACTCGAGCGGGATCGCACACGCTCGACAGGCCCCACAAGGTCCGACGTCCGCGGGGTCGCCTTTTCCCTGTGTCGACTGCGCACACAGAAGGGCGCGCGCGATTCCTTCGGCAAACAGGCGCTTCCCGACTCCTTCGGGACCCGTGAGGAGGTATGCGTGGGCCAGGCGGCCACTCGCCATCGCCCGAGCCACCGAAACCCGCGCGGGATCTTGCCCGAGAACTCGACCACACAGTTCGAGACGAGGTTCATCGATCGACATGGGAGACCTCCGCCCAGGCACGCTCCGCGACCTCAAGGGGAGTCCCCTCGGCGGTGATGCGAACGATCTTGTCTCCGGGAACACCCCTCGTCGTCGCAAACCCGGTGGCCACGCGCTCGAGGAATGCGTCCTCCTTCTCAAACCGATCCCGGTCCTTTCCGATGCGCGTGCGCGCGGCTTCCATCGGAAGATCGAGGACGAGATTCAAGTCAGGGCGCCGATCACCGAGAACGGTCTGGCACACCGCGATGCTCCGAGCTTCACCGAGCTCACCCGCGATCCCCTGGTAGACGACCGTGGAGAGATGGAATCGATCGCTGAGAACAACTGAACCGGCCTCGAGCGCAGGACCGATCTTCTGCCGCAGCAATTCGACGCGACTCGAAAGGAAGAGGAGCATCTGCGCTTCTGCGCCGATCTCGACCTCTTCCCGGCGGAGAAGAAGATTGCGCACCTCCTCGCCGAGAGCGGTGCCCCCCGGCTCGCGCACGGTCAGCACCTGGCGCCCCAACCCTTCGAAGCGATCTTTGAGTGCTTCGACAAGGGTCGACTTCCCCACCCCATCGACCCCCTCGATCGCGATGAAGAACCCGTTCACGAGAGGGGGACCTGAAGGTCGGCCATGTACGATGAACGAACGAAGGGTCCAGAGAAGACTCGGTCGAATCCAATCTCGAGCCCGCGTCTTTCGATCTCGGCGAACCGCTCCGGAGTGACATACTCGATGACGGGGAGGCTCTCGGGACTCGGCGCGAGGTACTGTCCGACAGTGAGCATCTGACAGCCGTGGGCGTGGAGATCCTGCATGGTCTGGTCGAGTTCAGCCGCGGTCTCGCCGAGTCCCACCATCACACCCGACTTCACCCACATCGATCCCTCCCGCTCGCGCGCGCGGGCGAGAAGATCGAGCGAGCGTTGATAGCGCGCACCCGGTCGCGCCTTCACGTACAGACGGGGCACAGTCTCGAGGTTGTGGTTCAAGATGTGAGGCGCAGCCTCGAACACGCGATCCATGTCGACACTCCGGCCGCGGAAGTCGGGGATCAGAACTTCAATCGTGAGCTCGGGAAGCAACTCTCTGAGTCCCGTAATGACGGAGACGAAGTGTCCGCTCCCCTGATCGGGAAGATCATCGCGGTTCACCGATGTGATGACGACGTGCTTCAGTCCGAGGGCGACAACCGCGTCGATGACGCGCGCGGGTTCATCGGGATCAGGAGGGAGCACGGGGCCACCGGCGACGGAGCAGAACGGGCATGATCGTGTGCACTTGTCTCCGAGGATCAGGAAGGTCGCGGTTCCGCGGGAGTAGCAGTGATTGCGATTGGGGCAGCGGGCCTCTTCGCAGATCGTGTTCAGATCGCGATCGCGCAGGATTTTCGAGACCTTCTTCGCGGCGGCGTTCCGCTCGAGCGGCATTCGGAGCCACTCTGGCAGTCGCTCACGCGTCCACGGCTTGCGCGGCTCGGCGTCGGGAAGGGAGCTGCCCTTCACGAGGGAATTGCCCTTCGCGACAGAACTCATGGGGGAATCGGGAGGCGTGGTCATCGGAGCTCCTCGCAGAGGACCCTTCGCAGGCGGGCGCAAACCTGCGGCCGGGCAGAAGGGGATCGGAGGAGCAATGTACGGGCGGGGCGAAGGAGATCAAGCGCACCGGGACGAGCAGCCGAGTTTAGCGGGGAGCGAAAACGCTCTGCTTGCGGTTGAGGAGGCTGTCGATCACTTCTTCAGGAAGCGCATGACTCCGCGCAGGCGCCCCTGGATCTCTTCGAGGTGGTCCTCCGCCTCTTTCTCTCCCGCGGCGATGATCGCCTCGAGATCGGAAAAATCGGACCAGAACTTCTCGCCGATCTCGGGGCGGAGCACGACGTCCGCCTGATTGAGGGCCATGATTGTGAGCTTGCGCCCGGCAATCGCCTCGCAGCGCATGATGTTGTCCCAACCGCGTTTGATCTCGTCGATCGGCTCGAGCTCACGGGAAAGATCGATAGCGATCACCAAGGCGCCGGGGAGCAATTCTCGCGCGGCCTCGACCGGGACCGAAGAGATCACACCGACATCCGCGAGCAACATCCCGTCCATCTCGACCGGGGGGAAGAACCCCGGGATCGAGCAGGACGCGGTCACGGCATCGACGAGTTTCCCCTCGGAGATCAGTACCTCGCGTGGCTCGCGCACGTCGATCGTCGGCACCGCGAACGGGATCTTCAAGTCGTCGAAACTATGATCCCCGACGAACTCCTCCACCACTTCGCGCAGCTTGTCTCCGGGGAGAATGGAAGGACGGCGGATCAGGTTAGCGAAGCGCACGCTGCGCCGCACGTTCGAGAAGATCAGCTGGACGAAGTTCTGCTCGGCGTCATTCGCCCCGAACATCATTCGCCGGAAGCTATCGTTCATGAATCGATCGGAACGGAGGTACTTGAGGGTCGACTCGACCAGCGCTTCCGCGTTCGGCGCCAGCGAGTACGAGGTACCGAGAATCGAACCGACCGACGTTCCCACGATGCCGTCGATCGGGATGCCCGCGCGCTCGAGCACCCGCACCACACCGAGGTGGGCGAGGCCCCGAGAGCCCCCGCCCCCGAGGGCGAGAACGACTTTGCTCTTGCCGAATACCATCCGGTCAGCTCCCAGCTACGGACTCGTTCCCGGGGGAGCTCGCTTTCGCCCGGGCCTTCTTGCGCAGGTCGACGATCCGCTTCTCCTTGAGGAGAGTTTCCATGCCGATCATCTCGAGCAGCTCTTCCCTCGGCAGGACCTCGGTCCGCGTCGGGCAGACTTCCGAAGCATCGGCGAGCGAGCGCTCGATTTCGCGCACCGTCTTCACGGTCACTTCAGCTTCTGCTTCGGTGTCGAGAAGAGCGAGATAGAGGATGAGCTCGTCGACGTCGAGCGGATCATCATCTCTTTTCCGAATCACCAACTGCCACTCGTCGATGCGCGGGTCCCCCGTAAGGAGATCAGACATCACATTCAAGTTGACGAGCGTACCCTTGATCTTTGTCAGGGAGAAGTCGGTAAGGTTCGAGCGCCGACTGAGATCAGAGGAGAAACGCGGCACGGTGCGCCCGCAGCCGGGGCAGCGCTCCCGCACAATGCCTCCCGCGACAATGTCCCCCGTGCGGTAGCGGAGAATCAGCGATCCCCGACCGTCGAGCGGCGTGTAGACCATCTCTCCCGTCTCGCCATCGGGGACCGGGAGTCCGGTGTCGGGATCGATCATTTCGAAGAGGTCGAGATCGGGGTAGGTGTGGAAGCCGTACTTCTCTCCTCCCACGCACTCGGTCCAACACTTCTTCGCTTCGGTAAAGCCGAGAATGCTGACGACGCGCGGGTTGGTCGCGCCTCCTTGGCGCAGGAGCTCGCACAGCTTCACGCGGTAGTCGGGGGTCACCCGATCGCCGCCGAGGAAGAGCGTCTTCACGAACGAGAAGTCGCGACCCTCTTCGACCCCTTTGCGGATGAGGTGGTAGGTGTAGCCGGGGATGCCGCAGATGAAGCTCGGGCGCACTTTGCCGATCGCGCGCAGGATGCCGTCGCTCCCCATCGCCTTGCCGCCACCGGTCTGCAGCATGAACGTGCCGCTCGCGACTCCCACCGCTTGCACCTGCCAGAACGCAAGGTGTGGAGCGTACGGGAAGAGGCTGACCAAGCGATCGACGCTCGGATCGACGTCGTTCAAGGTTGCGATCCGTATTCCGACTTCTTCGAGCAGCCCGAGGTCGTACTTCGAGAGGAAGAAGGAGGTGGGCAGAGCGGTGCGCCCGGTCGTGAAGTACGCCTGGACCGGCCGATACTCCAAACCGAGCCGGCGCCGAACCTCGTCGGCGCCGTACCGCAACTTGGTGCCGAGGAGCGAGAGCTTCCTCCCGAGGGGGAGCGCAGCTTTCAACGTTTCGGGGGTCGGTTGCAAGACGAACTGCTTGGGTCGGTCGGGGTCTTCGGCGTCGGGCGCGACGTTCCCCTTGCTGGAGAGTGGGATCTGCGCCAGGTCGCTGTATTTCTGTAGAGAGTTCACATCGATCCCGTGCTCCCGGAAGAGCTCCCCGTAGTAGGGGTGGAACGGCAGGATTTGCTCGGACAGGAACCGACGGAGCTTCTTCAGCTGCCTCGCTTCTTGTTGCTCCGGAGCCATCTGGTCCCACGGGCGCATGCAAAGTCCTTCCCCACGAGGCGAATCGAATCCAATCATGGCGGCGAGATCGCCAGGAATCCGTCGGATCTCCCACGAGTGGCGTGTTTCCCCTTACTCCGAGCCTACCACGAAGCCGTCAGGGACGCCGTCTAAGAGCCTCCTGCTCGAGGAGATCGATCCATTTGGGGATCTTCGGCCCAGGAACGACAGGAGGAAAGAGACGAACACCATCCTCTCTGACCGCGCGCAGGCCCTCGAATCTCGACCAGTAGGAGTGAAGGTCGGTTTCGCCGAAGGAAGCGTCCAAGATGAGGACAGGATCGCGAGCGAGCATCTCCTCGAAGGGGACCTGTCCATAGGACCACGACTGGTCGCCGAACACATTGACGAGTCCTGCCGCTCGCAGCATGTCGTCGACAAAGGAGCCTCCCCCGGCCACGGTCCGCGACCGCCTCTCGACGACGAACATCACTGGGATCGGCGGCTCGGTGGAGGGGACCAGAGAGTCCTCGATCCGGGCGGCGAGCACCGCGGCAACGTCGGGGACCCTCCACCGAGCGCCGAGGACTTCGATGGCGGCGAGAATGTCCGCAACCGACTCGGCGGGTAACGTCAGCACGGGGATGTCCCGGTCCGCTAGGGCACCAAGCAAGGCCATCTGCTCCTTAGTCTCGATCGCGATCACCAGGTCCGGTTTGGTCGCGAGGATCTTCTCGAAATCGAAGGACAGACCCCCGAATCGTTCGATTTGTGGATCCACCCCTTCGCAGTATCTCGTCACGCCCACCAGTCGATCGCCCGCCCCGAGCGCGATGATGATCTCCGTCAAACTCGGGGCCAGGGAAATCACTCGTTCTCCTCCGCTCGCGGGGGGGGGCGGAATCGGATCTCGGGATCCTCCGAGCAAGAGCACCCCCGCGATGAGAATTGCCAAGGGTCCCCACCAAACATGACGGCTCATCGCACTCCTCCCGAACGCGGCACGAGGAGTCGTTCTCCATCGGCGCGCGTCGCTTCGATCCACGGGACACCGTAGAGCTCCTCGAGCGCGCCGACCTCGAGAACGTCGGGGCAAAGTCCGGCCAAGCGCACCCCACCGTGCGCGATCCCGAGAACCTGGTCGCAGAGGCGCTCGAGACGAGACAAATCGTGCAGCACGATCACCATCGTTCGCTCGTGCTCTCGACCGATGGACTCGAGCAGCGTGGCGATCTCTTCTTGCGCAGCGGGATCGAGACCCGCGAATGGTTCGTCGAGGAAGAGCACGGGTGTCTCTTGCGCGAGTGCGCGGGCGATGAAGACGCGTCTGCGTTCTCCGCCGGAGAGAGTGTCGACCGGTCGAGATGCCAGCGTGCTGAGCCCCAGTCGTTCGAGCCAACCTGCGACGATTCTGCGATCTTGGTCCCCCCACTTCTGCCACGGCTTGCGGTAGGGAGCGCGCCCAAGAAGCACCATCTCCTCGACCCGTATCGAGAACTCGAACTCATTGCGCTGCGGCACCACTGCAACGGTGCGGGCGATCGCCGCGCGGGGGGCCTCCCGCGGATCCAGCCCGCCGAGCTGTAGGGTTCCCTCCGACTTCAGCAGCCCACGGAGCGCGAGGAGGAGAGTGGTCTTCCCTCCCCCGTTCGGCCCGATCACTCCCACGCTCCCGCCGGGATCGAGGGAAAGTGTCACCCCCTCGACGATCGTGCGAGCCCCCCGACGGACGGAGAGCCCCGCCGCTTCGAGAATCGGTCGGTTCACGTGACCTCCCTCCCCCTCTGCCGCAACAGCCAAAGGAAGAACGGACCACCGATCAACGCCGTGACGACTCCCACCGGCAACACCGAATCGGCGAGGGCGACGCGCGCGATCGTGTCTGCTGTCATCAAGAAGATCGCCCCGGCGATGGTCGCGAGCGGGAGTAACTGACGGTGGGACACCCCGTGGAGGCGCCGAATCGTGTGAGGGACGATCAGTCCGACGAACCCGATGGGCCCGGCGGCGGCGACGACTGCCGCAGTGATCAAGCTCGCGGTCACGAGCGCGATCCAGCGCAGTGAGGCGGGGTGAACTCCGAGGTCCGCGGCTTCTTCATCACCGAGAGCGAGGAGATCGAGCGGACGCGCCACCGCCAGCAAAGTCACCAGGCCGATCGCGAGGATCAAGGAAAGGTCGGAAATGACTCCGAGCCCGAGATACTGGGTCGGGTCGAGATCTCCCATCGCCCAATGGAGGCCACTTTCCACCCGGCTTCCCCCCGCCCGCGGCCCCGAAAGGAACACGTAGAGGAGGAGGATCACCGCTCCGAAGATCGAGTTGAGGACGGCGCCGGTGAGGATCAAGGTGGCGGAATCACGGACCCGCGCCCAGCGCACGGCGCCGAGGAGGAGTCCGAGGGCGCCGAGCGCCCCCGCGAAGGCAGGAACGGCCATCGTCGCGCCCCCGATCCACCACCAAGACGCGGAGAGAACTCCGACGGAAGCGCCACTCGAGATCCCGAGAATGTACGGCTCGGCGAGTGGATTCCTGAGCACAGCCTGGAAGGCGACCCCTGCGACGGAGAGCGCTCCTCCCGCGGCCGCGGCGAACAGCAACCTGAGCAAGCGCAGCTCCCACCAATTCCGCAGAACGAGGGCCGAATCGTCGCCTCCCAGGGCTTGGAGCCCCCCCACCACCGAAAATCCGAACAAGGTCACGATTGCGGCGAGGAAGTACCAGAACAGCGCGGGAACCCGGCTGGACGCGGTGTTTCTAGGCATCTGCTCCTCTGACGCCGCGCTGCGATTTGACGCATTTTCCGGCAGCGTCGTATTCTTCATTCGGATTCCGACCTTTGCACCAGAGAGCTCGTTCGTCGGACTCCACGCGCTTCGAGGTGGGCAGGGCCATGGGTGGTCTGGCGCCGCGCACGATGCGTCGAGTGAGGAACTTCTCGTTGATTCCTCAGCGACTCGACGACGAACGAGCCCGGCATGGTTACCGACACGGGGAGCTGGTCGCTAGATGGAAAAGAAAAAAGTGCTGTTCGTCCTCATGGCTTTGGCGGGCTTCTTCGTCTTCGCCGCCGGGGGGATCGCCGCATTGGTCGAGTCAGGGGGCGGTTCGCTGGGCAATCTCGCCACGCCTCTCCTCTACGGAAACCTTGCGGACACTGCACTCGTGCTTGCTTCACTGGTCCTCCTTGTGTGGGCCTTGATGCCGACGGGACCGGGCGAACGCCTGAGCCGCACACAGCTGCTCCAAGGGATCGCTCTTGGATCTGCCCTGGTCGTGTGCGCATGCGTTGTCCTCACTCTGCACTTTGAAGGCGCGGTCGATGCGCGACTGCCCGGCGCCCTGGCGCTGGTCGCCACGGTGCAGGCGGCGGTCGGTTTGCTCGCCGGATTGCTGCTTCTCTGCCGACGCGAGTCGCGCGGAGCAGCGCTCACTCCGGTCCTGGCCAACGGGGGGCTCACCGCCCTGGTGGTCGTCCTCACCCAAGGCCAGAACTTCCTCTAAGGAGCGACCTGACTATGGAATTTCAATACTGCGATTCCTGCGGCGACATCACGCAGACGAACCACGCAAAAGGGAGCGAGCTCCTTTGCGCGAGTTGCGCGGGCAAGGGAGGCGCTCCGAAGGCGCCGACACCTCCGCCCACGGGCCTCCAGCTCCTCGAGGATCCGACCCAAGAACTCTCGGACGGCACCCCGATCGGGAGCGGCGATCTCGACTTCTTCTCGAACGACACCCTCGCGATGCGTCGTCCGGCTGAGAAGCCGAAGAGTTCGTCGAAGCTGAAACTGGTCGATGAGCGACCCGGGTCAGTGGCCGTGCCGAAGCCCGGCCCCGAGAGCCTCGGGATGACGCAGCCGATGGGTGGGACGATCTATCCGAAGAAGGAGGACGAGCGCTGGCGCGTCGACTGCCTCCACTGCGCGGGAAGCCTCTCGGTCCGCCCCGCGGTGAAGCGCAGCAAACTTCGCTGCCCGCGCTGCAAGGGTGTGATGGTTCTCGAGCCGAGCGGCGAAGTTACCTCGGTCGGATCGACCGTGGTCCAGCGACGCGCGCCGGAACCGATGGCGCCTCCGTCGCCGGCTCCGATCCCCATGGCACCGTCGATCCCGGCAGAGCCTCCCGGCCTCGCCGCCATGGGGCCGAGCTCCCCGGGGGAAGGCAACTCGCTGGGACGATTCGAGCAGTCCTTCCTCGGAAACACCGGCGGTTCGACCTCGACAGCGGTCGCGCCCCCGCCTCCGCAAGAGATGGCGCCGCCTCCGATGGCGCCTCCGCCCCAGATGACCGCACCGATTGCCGGTGGTGGTCAGGAGTTCGCGATCTCGCCCGACAATACCGCCGGGTTCGGAGTGGATCGCGCCGCGGGATTGCACAGCGAGGGCGCCTACGCGGGGAGCGGCGTCTCGTCGATGACCCGGCATTCCACCTCCCAGGCGGGGACTGTCACCACCGTGAGTAGCTTCCAGGCCTATGCTTGGATGACCTTGGCCATGGTCCCGAGCATCGTCGGATTGCTGCTGGTGCACGAGTCCGCGGGGGCACTCGGTGAGACTTTCCTCAACGGAGTCGGCTCCCAGGTCTCCGAAAACGCCGGAAAGATCCTCGACTGGTGCGCCGGCCTCATGGGTCGCTAGGCTCCTCGATCTCTTTCGAAGACAGCTTGCCGAGCCGAAGCGCTTTGCTACACTGCGCCCCTCCCAATATTCCACCCCACCTGGGGAGGCGTTTCGGGAACCGGAAACAGAAGTCCGTGGGCGATTAGCTCAGTTGGCTAGAGCACTAGCTCGACATGCTAGGGGTCACTGGTTCGAGTCCAGTATCGCTCACCATGAATTTGCGCCGTCGCAGCCCCAGGTTGCGACGGCTTTTTTCGTGCGCTCCACTCCGCAAGAACGCCGACGGTCCGCAAGAACGCCGACGGTCCGCAAGAACGCCGACGGGAAGATCGTGCGCGACGCCGCCGGCGGAGCTCTTAAGGCAACTCGAAGACCTTCACTTGGCCAGAGTCGGAGACGAGCGCGAACTGATCGAAGCTCGGCGCTGGCAATACGGCGATCGGCTCCGAATAGGCGCGGGACGATTCAGCGACCAGCGTCAAACGTCGATTCCGAGTGGAGTACACCTGGAAAGCACCAGCGCTGGCCACAACGAGATCGCCAAGCCGATTGAAGCCAACTGTCGGATTGCTGACACCACTGGCAAAGAACTCTGTGCTACAGCCTGAGGAATCGTGCCAAACAAGGGCGCAGCCGTGTGGAAAGGTCGCTGCGACACGAGTCTGCGTTCTCGAACCCCAGCAGGTGAGCGACCTGATATCCAGGCTGAAACTCATGGTCACTGGCTCCTTGGCCTGGTCCAGCATGAGCAACCGATTGACGATGCCCAGGTACACCCGATCGCCATGGGCATGAAGCGAAACAGGAACCCCTCTGGACGAGTCAGCGAAACCCGGGGGCAAGTCCGACATCATGAATAGCAAGGCTCGTAGCCGCCACGGAGTAGGTGTGCATCAAAATGGGGCATCCCGATTCGCGGCCTCTGATTTAGTCCGGAGCTGTGCGTAGAGGGCAGTGGAAAAATCGGGCTCTTCTGGGGACGTGGCGCACAAAGGAGGGGAGACTCTTGAGGAAGCTGAAGGTGTGCCTTCGGGAGCACACGACTGCGGATGGTGGCGCGTCGCTGGGGGATCCTGAGCTGAACGAGATCTCCATCGAGATGCGGTTGGATCTTACACAATGGAAACCGTTGTTCGACGTCGACTACGGCCAGAGGAGACACTCTCCGGGCTGAACCCGATGATCGACCGTTGTCACGGCGCTCCCCACTCGCGAGCTACGGCACACACGGCGCGTATTGATCGCACGAGAGCGATCCCGCCGCCGTACCACACCCGGGGTACGGAGCCGCCAGCGGTGCCGCCCCTTGGAAGAGAACGGCCAACGCCGCGATCGGGTCCGCAATGTTCAGTCCGAGGTCGGCATTCACATCCGCCGTATCGAGACAGTCGATGACGGCAGTCCCGAACAAGGACGAGAGGATCCAAATCGGATCCGAGATATCGAACTGGCCATCGCCGTTCGCGTCGCCTCGGATGAATGTGGGGTTCGTCGGCACCGTTGCCGTACAGCACGCGATCGGGGTCCCGTGCCCACAAGTCGTCGTTGGCGAAAGACAGAGATCGAAGGGACCCATCGTGCTCGGCGGGAAGACCACTGTTGACGTGACCCCCCCCGCCACCGTCTCGACCAGCGCTCCGTTGAGGCGCACTTCGATCTGTGCGTACGAGCTTTCGTTCGTCCAGTCGAGGGTGAGCGAATTCTGAACCGGATCAAGGACGCAGGTGAAGTTCGTCGGCGCCGCGATTGGTGGAATCGGATCGACCACGACCGTGCAGCAACTCTGTGGCGCATAGATCAACGTTCCCGAGCCATCGGGATTGGTTTCGAGGATCCACGCATCGACACACACCTCATACGTCCCCGGGCCGGGGAAGGTGAGCTGCGAAGCGCAGCACGACGTCGCACAGCCATCGGTATCGTCGACGAACTGTCCATCCCAACTGATATCGATCGAGTCGTAGCAGCACGCCGTCACACCAGGGCAGGTTGCGGGGAGATCCCACTCGATGGAGAAGTCGTACGTGCACAGGGTCACTGGATTGCAGACGAGGTTCTCTAGAGGTGGCGGCGCGACCGTCACCTGACAGCCGACCCCTTCGGCCGAGACAGCTCCCTGTCCGGCGACAATCAGGTACTCGCGGTACCCCGCCGGGGGAAGCGGATCGTTCGCGGAGGTCGCCGTGCCGGGGAGAGTTACGATCGGAACCCCGTCGCGCACGATGGTCACCTCCGAGTAGCTCGCTGCGTTCTGCCACGCGAGACCCACTCCCGTCCCGGGACTCGTGGTGCAGACCAGCGCTTCGACCGGGGCCAGTTGAACCGTGATCGTCCCCGCCTGCACCTCGGGCAGGGACGGCGTTCCAGCCGAAGTCACCGAGAGCGGAACGAGGGGACTCCCGAGCGCTGCGCACGGTGTGACGGTGAAACTACCCGACACCGCGGGCAACAAGAGTGTGAGATCGAGCACGGTCGTCGATCCGCCGCTGGTGAGGGTGTCTCCTCCGGGCACGCTACTCGTCACCACTGCGTGGGTGATGCCCCCCGGAACGAAGTTCACGTCTGAGAAGTCGGGCCCCGCGCCGCCGTTCATTGCAATCATTTCGATCCCGAGCGTCGTCCCGGTGATCGTTCCCGCTCCCGCTCCGAGGCAGAGACCGTAGGAGAACGCCTGGATCGGGCCGGCGGGGTTCTCCACTCGCACGAAGGTCGCGGCCGTTTCTCCGGCGAGCGCCGTGGCGTCTTCGGCGAAGATGAGAAACTCCGGCACGGTCGCGCTGCAGAGGGTCGGAGTTGAAGGAAACCCGATCCACGTGCGGACCACGGAGTAACTCACCACGCCCGCGGGGGCGCCATCATCGAGATAGCTCTCCGTTCCTCCGGTGAGCGTCACGATGAGCGCGCCGTCTCGAAAAACCTGCACCTCGCCGTCGCTGTTCGGCACGCTCCAGTCGAGACGCACGGCCGTGCGGTCGAGCGCGCACGTCAGCGCGATCACCGGAGCCTCGACCGCTTCGCACTCGTCGGGGATGCCGGAGAGGTCGAGATCGAGACTGGTCCCCGCGGCGAGATCGATGGCGTCGCAGAGTGAGTTCTGATTGCAGTCCGGTCCGTCGAGCGCGAAGAACGAGATCGAACCCTCGGCGAAACGCCCGTCGGAGGGAGCGGCGACGAGGACGGTCTCCGCGTCCATCGTAGCGTAGCGCCCGAAGAGATCGCCGATGTCGGTGGTCGCCGAATGAAATTTCTTCGTCTCCTGCCACACCCCACCCACGCGATCGAAGCGGTAGGCGGCACCAGCGAGCGTCCCGCGTTCCGGATCGAAATGCGCGCCCACGATCAGGGTGTCCGCGGTCGCTCCGATGGAACTCGCGAATTCGCTCCCGGCGGCGGAGTCGGTAGGGATCAGGGTCGTGCTCTCTTGCCAAGTGGTGCCGTTGAACTCGAACACGTGCACGGCGCCCGCGTTCGCCAAACCTCCGGGGCTCTCGCGCGAAGCGCCGATGAAGGCTCGCCCCTCCGCTATGTCGACCGACATGCCGAAGTTGTCAGTCGGCCCGGGGATCGTCGCAACGAGGTCGCCTTCGGAGTTCCAGTTCACGCCATCGAAGCGGAAGACGAACGCCGCCCCGTAGTCGAGGATCGGGCTCTGTTCCGAGAAGGGAGCACCGACGACGATGAGGTCGTTCTCGATCGCGACTCGCATTCCGAAAAAGTCCCCCACGAAGGGAGAGTCCGCGGTCACCTTCGCCTCTTCGAGCCAGACGCCGCCTCCCACGTCTCGAAACACGTAGGCAGAGCCCGCGCCCCCCCAGATCCCAATCTGATCGAAGCGCGCTCCGACGACGATGACCCCGCCGTCGATAGCCACCTCCCACCCGAACTCATCGCCGGGGTCGCCGTCGCTCGCTGAGATCTTCGCCTCGAACTGCCAAACCCCCGCAATGCGCCGAAAAACGTATGCCGCACCGGACTGAAAGCCGTTCGGGTCATCCTCGTACCAAGCACCGACCACCATGACTTCGCCGTCGATCGCGACCGACTTGCCGAACTGGTTCTCGAGCTCCAGATCCGGAGCGGTGAGGGTGTCGACCCAGGTCCAGACGGCGGAGAGTCGCTCGTAAATGAGCACTCCCCCTGCACTCTCGAAGCCGGGAGCGGGGGTGTACCCGGTCGATCCAACGGCTGCCCAGTCCACAGAGACCGAGACCGAGCGCACCCCAACGGGGGGAACCTCTTCGAGGAGTTCGCACTGGGCTAGAAGGGGCGGTGCCCCCACCATCAGCGCCCCGAGAACGACTGTGACAAACCCGAGCATGCGGAACGCCAGCCCACCCAAACGCATATCGCCCCTCCTCGCTGAAGAAACTCGTGTTCCGAAGTATGCACGTTCGCTTACCTCGATCCAGGCTGCACCCCGATTCATCCTCAGCCTCAGTGTTGTGCGACTCGTCTCCAATTGACGCTCTAGGGGAGAGCGCCCGATCGGAAAAGGAGTCCCCGTGCCCCGCAGAGCCCGCGTTGTTTACCCCGAAACTCCGCATCTCTTGCGCGCCATCGCCCAAGAGCCTCTGTTTGACCACCCGGATGCCTGCGACGAATATCTGCGGCTTTGCGGCCTCTACGCATCGGTTCATGGGGTCGACATTGAGTCCTACTGCCTCATGAAGAACCACGTTCACATGGTGGCGACGCCGCAGACTTTCCAGAGCCTTGCTCGTTTTTTTCGTTCAGTCCACTCCCGCTATGCGGGCGAGACTTCCGGGCCGCCCCGGCAGATTTGGCGCGATCGCTTCCAATCCACCGCCCTCGATCGGCCCAATGCACACCGTGCGATTCGGATGATCGAACAGCGCCCCACTCACCTCGGGATCGCGCCTGACCCCTGGGAGTATCCTTGGTCGAGCGCAGCGGCGCGTTGCGGTCGGGCATCACCGCTCGGGGGCATCTCCTTCGACGACAGCGTCGGTTCCTCTCACGAGTCGGTCGAGGAATGGCTTCGCGAACGGGAGCCGCGTGAAGTTCGAGAGCGCTTCGAGAAGCACCTCGACCACGGCTCCCCTTGCGGAGATCAGGAATTTGTGAAGAGACTCGAACGAAACGCGCAGCGCCGCGCTAGACGCCGAGAATCGGGGTAGGGAAATCGAACAGACAAGTACATGGTTGCCGGGGGTCCGATGGATCGAATAGACTCCGGCCATGTCCCAAAATCGAGAAAATCCATCTGGAAACGGCTTCGAGCATCTAAATCAGAGGCCGCGAATCGGGATGCCCCATTTTGATGCACACCTACTCCGT
>CALEHF010000275.1 GCA_937876125.1 uncultured bacterium | reverse complement strand
CCCGGGGCGAGCTCGGGGGTGAAGGATGCAAGAAAAGGCGCGGCGCCGCTACGGTTGTGGTGCGCCGAAGCGTTCGACGGCGATCGCCTTGACTGCCTGGAGGTCGAGCTTGCCGCTTCCGAGGCGGGGAATTTCGTCCACCTCGATGAACGCGTCGCGCCGGGGAATCCACAGTTTCGGCAACTGGCCCGCCCCTACCGCTTCGAGCAATGCCTCGATTTCGAGCGGCAACGCCGTGTGCACCACGATCAGCTTCTCCCCCTTGCTCTCATCGGGGACCGCGGTCACGGCGACCTGGGGGAGGGGTTCGGGGGTGTTCATCGGGGTCGCGGAGTCGACCGATTCTTGTAGCTTCTCTTCGATGAGGACGTGGGGGACCATCTCGCCTCCGAGCTTCGAAAAGCGTGAGAGGCGGTCAGTGATGGTGATGAACCCATCTTCATCGAGGCGCGCGATATCGCCGGTCACGTACCAGCCATCGCGCAGCGCCTCCGCGGTCTCCTTCGGTTTTCCAAGATACCCCTTCATCACGTTCGGTCCCTTGATGAGAAGGAGTCCTTCCTGGCCGAGAGGGAGATCGACACCCGACTCGGGATCGACGATGCGCGGGACGATTCCCGGCAGCGGATGCCCGATGGTTCCAAACTTCTGGCCCTTCTGCCTGACCCCTGGGCGCACGATGTCGGGGAGGTTCACGGAGACGACCGGCGACAGTTCAGTGCAGCCGTACCCTTCGAGGATCGGGCGCCCGAACTTCTCCTCCCAATCTCGCGCGAGCCCCGCCTTCAGCTTCTCTGCGCCGCACACCGCGAGGCGGACCGACAAGAAGTCTTCCGGCTCGAAGCGACGGAGGTACGAGCGGTAGAAGGTCGGGGTCGAGAGGAAGATCGTGCCTCGCTTCTCGCGAATCAACTCGGCGATGATCTTCACGTCGGTCGGGTTCGGGTGATAGACGACCGTGATGCCGTTCAGGAACGGGAACCAGATCGTCACCGCGTATCCGAACGAGTGGAAGAACGGCAGCACGCCGACGACGCGATCGTCGCGACGCGGATCGAAGACCTGAGAGACGCTGCGGACGTTCGAGAGCAGGTTGTGGTGGGTGAGCATCACCCCCTTCGGCTCCCCGGTCGAACCGCTCGAGAAGACGATGGTCGCGACCTCTTCCGGATCTTGCGGCATGTCGGGGAGGTGACAGAGAATTCGCTTCGGCATCCGCGCGAGGAGTGCCGCCCGGACCTTCTCACCCGTGGTCGCACCTTGGATCAGTTCGGGGAGTTCTACGACCTTCAAGCCGTCCGCGACTGTGCTGAGATCGAGGCGGATCTTCTTCAAGAAGACATCGGCCGTAATCACTGTTTTTAGGCCGGTCTGCTCGATCGCGGACCGGATCGAATCTTGCCCCGCGGTGAAGTTCAGGTTCACCGAAACTTTCCCGAGGAACGCAATCGCGAGGTTGACGAGCGCCCCCCCCGCTCCAGCTGGCAGGACCACGCCGACATGCGTCTGCCCCTCGAGCATCGGGCGCAGCTTCTTCCGGAGGAGCAGCGCGCCGATGAGAACGCGGCGGTAGGAAACGGGGTCCTTTTCGTGCTCGACGATCGCAGGGTGACGGCCGCGGCGTTTCGCCATTGTGATGAACTCGGTCGCGAGCGTGTATCCCGGGCGGCGGCGTGACTCGAGAGTCTCGACGGAGAGCTCTTGGACCGCGCGCCTGACTTCAGCGGCTGAGGTTCCGGCCGGGAGCGGCTCGCCGATCGCGACGGTCACCGGGTAGGGGAGCTTCAAGGGGCGCTTGAAGAAGAACTTTCCCCCTTGGAAGCTAAAAATGCTCCCCCAGACCCGCCCGAGGTAGACGGGGATAATCGGAACTTGTGCTCTCTCCGCGACCCGCTCGAGCCCCCTCGAAAAGGGGAGGAGGTTGCCGGTTCGCGAGATCCCTCCCTCGGCGAAGATGCAGGTGAGGTCTCCTTGCGCGACCGCTTCGCCCGCATTGTCGAGGCTGCGGAGGATCTCGCGAGGGGAGTCGGTGCTTGCGACGGGAATCGCGCGCATCAACCGCGCGAAGAACCCGACCACCGGCACTTTCATCATGCTGCGGTGAATGAGGTAGCGAACGTAACGGGGCATGGCGGCGCCGACCAGAAACGGATCGGCAAAGCTGACGTGGTTCGCAACGATCAGCGCGCCGCCGCTCTTCGGAATGCGCTCGGGGTGCAGCACCCGGATTCGGTACACGGTGTGAATCAGTCCCCAAAGGGTGAGGCGCACCGCCAGGTGGGGGACCGCAAAGAAGATCCCGGCGGAGCCGATGAGAGTGAGCCCCGCGATCGCGAGCATCATCTGGCGCGGGTCGAGCACTAGCACCAGCAGTCCGTAGATGACCGCACTCAAGAAGATGAAGAGGAAGTTCGCGAGCTCGTGGAGTCCGGTGACGCGTCCCTTCTCTTTGGGGGCTGGCCTCGATTGGATGAAGGAGAGGAGTGGTACGACGTAGAGCCCGCCACCGATCCCCGCGCCGAACACCAGGAGGAACGCGAGAGGCAGCTCGAGAGAGAAGCGCAGCGGCAACCCTCCTGCCATCGTGACGAGAGTCCAATCTTCGGGAACCCAGTGCATGCCGGCAAAACCGACCGCGAGGATCAGGGCACCGATGGGAACGAGGCCGAGCTCGATCTGACCCCTCGACAACCGACTGGCGAGCAGACTTCCAGCCGCGATGCCGAGCGCGACGGAGAAGAACAGCTCGCTCCCCCCGGCGAGGCGACCGAACACCTCCGAGCCGAAAGTATTGAGTCCTTGGAGTGCCATCGCAGCGATGAGGAAGTACCAAGAGCTCGCGAGGACGGCGAGGAACAGCTGTCGATCCTTCGCGAGCCAACGGAGCTCTCGAATGGTATGGACCGGCACCTTGTGGATGGCCCAGGCAGCTCTCCGAGTCGGGTCGGCGGCGGGCAGCGGATGGATTCGCAAGGAGAGGAGGAACCCGAGCAGGCTGATTCCGATGAAGAAGAACCCGGCGTAGTAGATCGGTCGGAGTAGGGCGCCGTCATGATCGATCACCAGATGGATCAGGCCGCCCGCGACTACGGTCCCCGCGACGATCGCGATGTTGGTCGTCATGCTGATCACGCCGTTGGCGCGGGTCAGATCCTCCTCGGGGACGATTTCGGGGATCGCGCCGTACTTCGACGGGCCGAACAGCGCGCTCTGCGCACCCATCGCGAACAGCACCCCGAGGGATGCGAAGAGCGCGGCCTTGAGTCCGAACCAGATCGACAAGGAGAAGGCCGCGAGGCCGAGAACCATCACCGAGATCTCGATGAAGTTCATCGTGACGATCACGCGGCGCTTCGAGTATCGATCGGCGAGGGAGCCCCCGAGCAGGGCGAGGAAAACGAAGGAGATCGAGAAGATCCCCATGCCCGCGGCCTGCGAGTCGATCCCTCCGGGGAGCGTGAGTTCGAGCCCCGGAGCGACGAGCAGGAGCAGGATGAACTGCTTGTAGGCGTTGTCGTTGAAGGCGCCCAACGCCTGGGAGAGAGTCAGCCACCAGAAAGAACGGTTCCCCCTGAGCATTGGCGGAACGCTCTCCTCTCGTGCGGCAGCGCACTCGGATGACGTGTGAATCACGCATCCGAATCGCCCCGCGGCAATTCCCTACGGCAGGCAGGCACCTACCGACCTTACCCGAAGCGCGCGCGCCCAGGATAGTGTCATCTCAGGTTTACATCTTCGCCCACCTGTCAAAGAACCTTGACCGCTGATTGGCCAGGAACGTGGGATCCCAGGGGTTTGGCCCTCGAAACACTCCCGGCACGGCCCGTGCTCTTCCACTGTCGACCTCGTGCTCGCGTCTCTGCGAACATCGCTCCGAACTGCTGAGACGCACACTACCCGAGGGGGAAAGAGAAGGAGGCGGACGATGGCACCCGCAATCAAGACTGCGCCCGCAGCCAGGACCCCAGCGATCCCACTGGTCGAGAAGCGGACCCAGAGCCAGGGGCGAACGGTGCTCCCTTCCAAGGGGGTGTCTCGAGTGGCAGCGACGCAGAGTCCTCCCCAGGCAGTCCCCATCGACCGCTCAAAGAACCTGATTCCGTTCCAGGAGTCAGCGCTTCCCCATCAGCACTCGGTCTTTGCTTTCGCGCTCAGTCTCGCGGGAGATCGTGCGGTCGCCGATGACCTCGTCCAAGACACCTACCTGCGCGCGTGGAGGAGTTTCGGCACCTTCACTGTGGGATCGGACTGCCGGGCCTGGCTCTTCAAGATCTGCAAGAATCGCTTTTTCGATCTCTGCCGCCGTCGCCGCCGTCGCCCCCGCCCCGAAGATCTCGACGCCATCCAGCCGACCACTGAAGACCTCGACTACGAGCTGCGCACCGATCTCGCCCGCCGCCTGCGTGGAGAGGCTCACGACCCCGAGCTGCTCCCCGAAGAGTTGGTTGTCGCCCTCGGTGAACTTCCCGATGACTTCCGCGTTCCGATTCTCCTCTGCGATCTGGACGAGATGCCCTACCGAGAGATCGCCAGCCATCTTCAAATCCCGTTGGGTACGGTCCGCTCCCGGATCGCACGCGGCCGCGCACTCCTCCGGCGCAGACTTTCCGCGTACGCCCAAGATTTGGGATACTCCCTTGAAGACGGTGGAGCCGCCGCGTAGTTCGTTCCTGCCACAGATAGGAACGAGACGGCACGCCTTGCCCAGGTGGTGTGCAGTCGGCGAGCTCCCGAGCGAAGAAACGGGACATCACAGCCAGAGGACCGGTGAGGCGCGCGAGCGTCACGCCGGTCCTTTTTTCATCGGAACGTCAGCTCAGTTCTTGGCTGTGTCATTTCTTCGCGCTGGGAGTCGGCGCCAGCTGATAACGGTACGAGGACTCGAGCGCCAAGACTGCCATCGCGGTGGAGTACACGCGCCCGCCGACGATGCCCCACTCTCCGATCGGATCCCAGCTCCCCTTAGCGCAGCCGGTCGTGAGCTGATGGGTCACGACTTCTTTCTCGAGAGTCTTTCGCCACTCGGCCCAGTTCTCGGTGCCGGTGAGCGCCATCGCCTGGGTCGCGAAGGCCCAGTAGTAGAAGTTGACCTTCGATTTCTTCTTCCCGACCGCCGTTTCCCACGATGGTGGGGACCGCATGAGCAGAGCGACGAGAGACTTCATCGTCTCGCGGTGATTCGCGTCAGCAGTAGCCGACTCCGACTCCTCGGCCTTGGCTTCGGCGCGCGTCCCCCCCTCGAGTGCGAGATAGAAGAGCCCGCCGGCGCTGTTTGTGCTGTGCTCCTTGGAGAATGGATACTCATCGCCGTACGCGTTGAGTTGTGAGCCCATATCTCCTGGAGCCTCGTATCCGATGATTCCGCTCACAGAACTGGTCACCGCTGCGAGCCAGGCCAGAGTTCCCTTTCGCGAGGCCAAGAAGCGCTCGGGGGCGATCTCGATCAACCCCGCCTTGGCGCACTCCTCGCCGATGAGCACCGCGTTCGACAACCAGATGGTCGAGGGGGTGGAATTCCTGCCGCTCAGGTAGGTGTACTTCCAAGCGAAGCCAGGATTCTGGGCGCGGAGGCACCACTCGACGCCCGCCTGGGCGGCGTTCCCCAGTCGTTTCTGATCCCCGGTTCCCAACAGAAGTTCGCAGATGGCGAGCGTGGCGATCGCGTGATTGTAGATGGCAAAGTCTTCGGCCTTGACCTGGTCCCCCGAACCGAAGAAACCCGCGGTGACTTCGTTGGTGCCCTTCACTTGGGTCGCGAGAAGCCAAGTGACTGCGCGATCGATCGCCGGAGCGTACTTGGGCTTCTCTGCTTCGAGATAGGTGTTGCCTCGCCCCGCGAAGGACAAGAGCACGAGCCCGGTCAACCCCACTTCAACGTGGCGCGAGGGCCACTGGGCACCCTCCGAGATGGCGTCGCATGGCTTACTGCGTCTCTGTCCCGCGCACGCCTTCTCGAGTTGATGGGCCGACCATTGCCCCTCCGTCTGTTGGTGTTTGACGAGCCAGTCGAGGGCACTGAGTGTGGCCTTGGTGTGCCGTACTCCTCCATGCCGCGCCTTGTCGGTCGTTCGCTCCACCCGCAGCTGCGTGAGAACACTTCGGGACCAATCGTTGGTCAGCTTCTGCTTCTCGGGAGCGGGGTCCTTGGGGGCGTGCGCAAAGACTGGGGTCGCGAGGGGTGCGGACGCGAGCAAGAACAGAATGATGAGAGAGTGCTTCACGGGGTCTCCTCTTCGAGTGACGCCAGGGTGGTCTGACGACAACTTGCTCCGGTCGCTCATTAGATCAAGAATCGGGGATTCGAGCGAGTCAAGGCAGGGGCGGAGACGGGAGTCGTGATCGATGGGGCCAAGAGAACGAGACGCCAGAGACGATGACCTTGGAGGATCTGCGAAGCGGCAGCCGCGCCGTGCGCGCCCGCAAGCCCCTCGCAAGGGAGACGTGGCCCGAATCTTCGTCGCAGCGTATCCCCCCGGTCCGGTCGTCGATGCGCTCAGGGCGGCAGTGGCAGAGCTCGACGCTCTTCCCGCGCACCGCCCGACCCCACGCGACCAAATCCATCTGACCGCGCAGTTCGTCGGCGATGTCGACCCGCGCGATCTCGACGGCGTGATCGAGACGGTCGAGCGCGCGGCGGCGGGGATCGCTCCCTTCGAAGTGGCGATCGATCGATTGATCACACTACCCGAGAGGGGCCCCGCGCGATTGATCGCGGCGGCGGCCCCCGAGATCGGCGCTCTCTCCACTCTCCATGAACGGCTGTCGAAGCGCCTCGCGCGGAGAGCGGGGGGGCGGGCGACGTTTCTTCCCCATCTCACGCTGCTCCGGTTTCGATCGCCGGTGGCGGGGCTCTGCCTCGACGTACCCACGGAAGTTGCGCCATTCGTGGTGAGCTCGATCGTCGTGGTGCGCAGCAACCTGAGGCCGGAGGGGGCGGATCATCGGGTGGTCGCGGAGGTCACGCTTTGAAAGCGTCGGCGGGAGTGATGAGGTCGGCACGGCAGCAAACCGGGCCCGTCGCCAGTAGTGGCGACGAGCCCGGAGCACAAGCCAGCAAGCTGCGCGCGCGCCTACTTGATGATGATCTCGGTCGGCGCGAGCATCATCACCTTCGGGTGCGTGTCCGATGCCGACTGCAAGACCGTGCGCAAATGTCCACTCAGATCGAAGCCCGCCTGGCGCAGGAGCCTGAGCGCACCGATCTGGAAGTGGCTCCGGATCTCTTCTTCGCCGCCGCCGCCGAAGAGGTCGAGGGCGGCGAGGGGGTTCTGCTCGCCGGGGCGATGGATTACGGGCGTGTTCGCGGGGAGTCCCGCCTCCCGTGCGATGTGCGCGATCGCGACGCCGGTGCCGCCGATCCCATCGACGAGACCGATATCGAGCGCCTGCGCGCCAGACCACACCCGGCCGCCGGCGATCTTCGCGACATCGTCGCGCTCCATCTTCCGCGACTCCGCGACCACCGTGAGGAACCGATCGTAAACCTCGGAGATCAGCAATTGGATGCGTTCGATCTCTTTCGGTGACCAGCCGCGCGTCATGTCCATGGCGCCCGCCGAATCGTCGAGGGTGATCGGGGTGATCCGCACGCCATACTTCGCGAACAGTTGACCGAAGCTGAGTTTCATCGCGAACACGCCGATCGAGCCGGTGATCGTTCCCGCTTCGGCGTAGATCGGGCGTCCGAGACAGGTGATCCAGTAGCCGCCGCTCGCGGCGAGGTTGCCCATCGAGACGACGACCGGCTTCTTGTTCATGAGCTCGATCAGACCCTGCCGGATCGCTTCGCTCGCGGTGGCGGAGCCGCCGGGGGAGTTGATGCGAAGAACGACACCTTTGACGTTTTCATCTTCGGTGAGGCGGCGAATCTCTTTCACCGTCGGACCGGAAACCATCGAGCCGGAGACCGCCGTCTCTCCGTCGACGATCTGGCCGTCGAGGTGGAGGACTGCGATCGACGGCTCATCGACCGTCGGCTCCGGGGTCACGCCAAACATCTGACCGAACATCTCGAAGAAGTTCGGCGGGGCCTGAAACTTCTTCTGCGGCTTGACCCAGTTCACGCCCTCTTCGTGCTCGCTCTCGAGGTACTCGTACAGCTTGCCGAAGGGGACCAGCACGTCGACGAGGCCGCGCTCGAGTGCTCCGGTGGCGGTGTAGATCCGGTCCGCCTGAATGCTGCGGACCTGGCTCGTCGTCAACCCGCGACCTTCGACGAGCCAACGCACCACTTCGTCGTTCATCGACCGGAGCATCGCGCGGTAGTGCTCCTTCAGGTGATCGCTGATCTCGCTCCGGGTGTATGGCTCGACCGCGCCTTTGAAGTCGCCCATCCGCGCGACACTCGCCTCGACGCCGAACAGATCCATCGCGTCCTTGAAGTGCATCGCGGTCATGCCGAGGGAGGGGAAGTCGAGAGTGCCGAAGTCTGCCATCAGCGTGCGGTCACAAGCACTCGCGATCGCGAGCTGCGGATTTCCGCCGTTCTCGATCCACGCGATCGTTCCCTTGCCGGCGGTGGTCACCTCGGCGATGCGTCGACGCAGTTCGGCGAGTTGCGGGAGATTCATCGAATAGGGGGCGGAGAGGTCGAAGAGGATCGCGTCGATCGAATCATCCGCCGCGAGTTCACGGATCCGATCGCAGAGGGCCGGGAAGCTGCGAGCCGCGCCGCCCCCGCCGAGCAGCAAGCTCATCGGATCAAAGCCCGCGGCGGTCGGGTGATCGGCGTAGACCCCCTTGGGGCGAATGATGCGAACCGAGTGCGCCTTCAGTGCCGCTTCGACTTCCGTTTCCGGCGCCGCGGAGGCGACCGAGCCAGTTGTCGTGAATACCGGGGCGACGAGCACGGTGAGCGCGAGTGCCCCCCAGACGAAGAAACGGCGCAAGGACGAGGCCGGGAGCGATCGATCGGTCATGCGGTCTACTCTCTATACTCTAGGAGTCGCAAGGTGCGGGGTGGCTCCGCTCGGGTCGCGACGGGCGTGTGGAAACGTGAATGTGGGAAAAAGTGGCCTGCGGACGGCGATTCGTCCTCCGACCCCCATGGAGTCCACTCACAAGGTATCGACCGCTCCGCACGGATCAAGGAGGCCGACCGGCATCCCCCCTCCCTCTTTCGAGAGGGTGCCGAAGATCTGAGTGGTGGGAAGCCAGCGAAGCAAGCTATCCTATGGTTCCCGCGGTACCCACAGCAATTCCCGGAGTTCCGGTAACTGCGTACTTCCGCTCCCAGCTCTGACCCGAAAGGGATCCTCCATGTCCCTCGTTTCCCTTCGGCCGGTCTCCCGGCTCCTGGTCCCGCTGGTCTGCCTCGCCCTCCTCGCGGGTACGGCTCGCTCGACAGCGGAAGCACAGGATGCGGGGAAGAGCACCGAGGTGGAGGGGGCCGACGACAAGAAAGTCGCGCCGGCTTCACGACCCGCGCCCCCGGCCGCCGGCCCGAGTCCGACCGAGAAGCGGAATCCGTTCCGCGGTGGGGTCTGCTGGGTCGGGAGCGCGGACCCTGAGGGACTCGAGTATCTCGCCGATCAAGGGGTCGAGTGGATCTCTGTCACACCCTTCGCCTACGGTCACAAGAACAAGTCACTTCCTCCCGAAGGAGGGTACCGGCCTTCGCGGTTTCGAGGCGAGTCGCGCGGGGGGATCTCCGAGGTGATCGACCAGGCCCACGCCTTGGGGGTGAAGGTGCTTCTCAAGCCGCACATCTGGTTCTCGACCGAGAACGCGTGGCGCGGCGACATCGCGATGGAGTCGGAGAAGGACTGGGACACTTGGTTCACAATGTACGAGGAGTTCCTCGCGCCGTTCGTCGCACTCGCAGCCGAGAAGAAGGTCGCCGCGTTCTGCGTGGGATGCGAGCTGGCGGGCACGATCGGACGCGATGACCAATGGCGCGCGCTGATCGCTCGGATCCGAGAGAAGTACAACGGCGAGCTCACCTTCGCGGCGAACTGGCACCGCGAGTTCGAGGAGATCGCGTTCTGGGATGACCTCGATTGGATCGGTGTGCAGGCGTACTTCCCGCTCACTACTTCTGAGTCTCCGACGGAGGAGCAACTCTGCGCGGGGTGGGCGCGCTGGAAGAAAGATCTCGCCAAAGTCGCCATCGCGCGGAAGAAGCCGGTGGTATTCACCGAGATCGGCTACCGCCCTGAAGTCGACAACGGTCGCGAGCCGTGGGGGTGGCGGATCACTGGCACCGTGGATACCGCAGCCCAGGCGCGCGCCTTCTCTGCGTTGTTCGCCGCACTCGAGGGTGAGGAGTGGCTCGGGGGTATCCACGTTTGGAAGTGGTTCGCGGGTTATCGCGGGGGCGAGCCACCGCGCCGCCGCCGCGGCGGGCACGATAGCTTCAGCCCTCAGGGACACCCCGCAGAAGAGGTGATCTTCCAGACCTTTCGCAAGTGGGCGAAGGAGCGGGAAGCCCAGAAGGCGCCGGTAACGCCCGTTCCCACCGAAAAGACCGAGCCCGGCAAGCCAGAGAAGGACAGTGATGTCTGACCGAAAGTCTGAGGGACTTACGGACAGACGAGATAACTCTCGCAGTTGAGGGTGTCTGGCGTTGGATCCTCCCCGCAGGCCCCGAACGGAGCGGGGAGGCTGGTGGGCGGGCCCCCGCCGGTGAACAGATGGGCTAAGAGTGAGATCGGATCCGCGATGTTGACCAGCCCGTCATCGTTCATGTCCAAGGCGTCGGTGCAAGTGTGGATCGGCGCCGGGATCGGCGGCGGAAAAATCACGAAGAGCGTGAAAATCACATCTGCGATGTCGATCAGTCCATCCACGTTCCCGTCCCCGCGCTCGAAGATCTCCTCCACGAGGAGCAGCCACTCGAAGTTCTCGAGGGTCCCCGGCTCGGTGGCGTAGTTTTCAATAGTGAGTGTCCAACTGCCCCCCGCCGGACCCCCATCGAACATGGAGAGCCCGCCGGCGCCGCCGCTGCCGCCATCCGGTCCGACGTTCCCACCATCGTCATCGAGTCCCGGTTGACAGAGGTCATCGATGTGCCGATCGATCACGGTCCCGGAGACGCCCAGAGGTTCGATGAGCGACACCGTGGTACCGCCCTGGCTCGTCATTGTGACCCGAACTCCTTCCGGCATCGGGTGACTGAGTCGAATGATCGCCTCAGCGTCGACAATCGTGCCGCCACCGGCCGGAACTCCACCGTTCGGCACGGAGATGGAGACTGTCGTAGTCGCCGGAACTCCCACGGTCGTGCTCCCTGCGAACGAGACGGGGAGCGGGGTGGTGGGGAGAAAGGCGACGTGCCCGAGCGACGGGAGCGTGGGTGGGGAGTCGATCGGGATAAACACGCGGAGCGCGCTCGCAGCGGTCGCGCCTTGCGGTCCGATTCCGCGCACTTGGACGAAGTGGATCCCCGGCGCAAGGGCGAGCGGGAACACGTTGTTCTGAGCGGGGACCGTGGCGAGGAGTTGTTCATCGAGAGTGATCTCAATGTCTTGGTAGTTCGGCGGGTTCGGATTCTGCCACACGAGGTCGAAGGGTGCCGGGGCGCTCGGAACCAGCTCGACGGCGTGGGGCGAAGCCAGCGGAGTTGTGAAGTGACCGACCGCATAGCGCGCCTCGCTGCGCAAGTTTCCGAGAGGGCTTTGCGCCACGGCGCGGACATCGAGGATGTAATCCCCTGGATCGAACACCGGGACGACCCAGGGGGCAGTGGCGGATTGCGGGGGGCCACCGTTCAGTCGAACCTCGGTCGCGGTAGAGCCGGGGGAAGGGATCCAGTTCCAGGTGATCGTTTGGGCGACCAAGTCGGCGGTCGCAGTCAGCCCGTCGACCGGCGGCGGCGCGCCGGGGTCGGGGGGGAAGACCAAGACGGCGCGGTCGACCAGATCGCGCGTCCCCTTCACTCCGGCGAACTCGACGATGGAGATCCCACCGGAATCGCTCGGGACCACGCCGATCATGGCTGGATCGTCGGTGCCGGGGAGCGCGCCGCCGGGGTTCGGCTGGCCATCGACTGCGACGCCGAAGCTTCCTTCGAAGGCACCGAACTCGCTTCCGAAGGAGAACGGCTGTCCGGGAAGTGCCACTGCCCCGACGAAGCCATCGATCGTCGAGCCGTCGGGGAGGGTCGTGACCGTTCCCCAGTTCGAGAAGATCTGGACTCCTTCCGGGTCGATGTGGCCGAGAGCATCGGAGTCGGTGCCGACGTCTGAGATGCAAAGGGCGATCTGGCCGCACGGGATGTGCAACTGTGAAACGAGGTCAGTGTAGGTCTCCTCGATTTCGAACTGGAAGAGATCGCCTCCCGTGAGATCGGGCAGTAGCGAGGGACTCGCCGCGGCCAGCGAGTACCACCCGGTGGGTTCGACCACCGTCACCAAGTTTCCGTCGACAATCGCGTCCCCCCGCCGATTGATCGCGAGCGCATCGATGTTGTCTCCCGTCGCGAGTCCCAGATCACCCGCGGACTTGAAAAGAACGATGTTGCAGGGAACTGCCGCTGAGACTCCGGGGAGGAGCAAGATGTCTCCGGGGCCGAACGTCACGGAACCCGCTCCGCACGGAACGGAGATCGTGCGGTCGATCGAGAAGTAGAGATCGTCCTCGAACATGGTGGCGTGGGGGGGCCAGACATCGAATCCTATGACGTCGTCGCTCCCCACCGGCTCGCCGTACAATCCGCCGAGGCCGAGAGTGCGCGCGATTCGTACGAATTGATTTCCCGGGAAGTCCACCGGTACCGTTGAAGCGCTGTTCTCATCCGCCGCCTTGCCGTGAGTCCCGGTTTCGGTGCGCGAGGTTTTCTTGGTGTCGTGTGCCCAGTAGAGATCGGCTGCGGTCTCCGCGGGAGGCTCACGGTAGTGGGGAGATTTGGGCAGCGACAGCTTCTCGCTTCCGGCTGGAGAGTCTACCGACCAGAGGAAGTAGGCGTGCCCAATCGTGTGGTGCCCGAAGTCTCGTCCGTACGAAAAGGCATCGACGATCGCCGGGGTTGCGATCAATGCGTCACGGAGCCGCGTGTTCTCGATGGATACGCCCGACTCTCCGACGAGGTGAATCTCGTTCGGAGTTCCGGCGATCAGAGCGGAGTGTTCTTGAGCAGGGCATGGGGTCAGCCCCAGGCCGGCGATGAAGGCCAGAGGAGTGAGAACGAGTCGTGCGATCGATCGCGGCAGGTGACACATCATCGTTCAACCTCTCCCTGGCTTCGGATTGCGCGGCTCGGGCGCACTCCCATGCAGGATCCGCGATACGTGCGGAAACTGAGATTTCGATTCGAGACGCGGGCGTGAGCGGCGGTCTGCATGTAAGACCCCCCCCGATAGATTCGTCTCTCGTTCGGGGGAACGAGCAATTCTCCCGTCCTGGGATCGCGACCCGCTTCATCGTACCCGCCGAGCGAGTCTCGGCACCACTCCCAGACGTTTCCGTGAACATCACGAAGCCCGAATGGGTTCGGGAGAAATGTTCCAACCGGAGAGTGGGTGACGTACCCGTCATCGAGCCATTCGTCGAAGTCCCAAGATTGCGGCGCCCCGTACTCGCGCGCGAAGCGGTCCGCGAGGTTTGCGGTACCGGCGAGAGATTGCGCACTCTCCCCGGTCCACCAGGGCGTATGCGTGCCACCGCGCGCGGCGAATTCCCACTGCGCTTCCGTTGGAATCTCGAGATCGAGGCGCGGGAGCACCGTGGCACATTCGTCCCAGCTGACGTGTTCGACCGGGTGACGGAGGTCGTGCTGCTTGTCTCCGTACTTCCGACTGGGGCCGTACACACTCGGATTGACCCCCGTCGCTTGGAGCCATTGTCCTTGCGTGACCGGAGTCCGCGCGATGAAATACGGCTCGAGATTCACGGTCGTGATCGGCCCCTCGTTCTCCTCCGCCCGAGGATCATAGTGCGGGAGTGCTGGGTCTACACGCTGTGCGCCCATCTGCCCCACTCCACCGGGAATGAGCACCAAGACTAGCCCGGTCTCCTCGTTGAGAACCCAGCGATCAGTGGAGGTCGGCGACGCTACTGGGGCCGGCCGCGTCCCGCTCTCCACATGCCAGAACTCCCACAGCCCCGACTGCGGGTCGCGCCCGAGAGGGAAGAGGCCGAGCTGCGGCGCCAGCTGGAATCCGCGGTACGCCGGAAGCACTGCGATGTCTTCGATCGCGTTCAACCACGCGGTCCGCGCTTCCGTGCTCTCAAGGGTTCGCTCGACGATCGTGCGCGCACTTTCGATCCTGCACTCGACGCTCGCGAGCGCTCCCGTGTGCGGATTGTGATCGGAAAAGCGCTCGAGACCCGCGACCAGCTCGGCGGCACAATCGTGCCACCACTGCAATTCTGGCGTCGCGAAGCGCCACTCGGCGGGGGAATCAGCGGACGAAGATTCTTCCTGCCCTTGCTCGCGTAGCTCTTCGAGAAACCGTCGATGATCTACCAGGCGCGCCGCAAGTTTGCGAGCCTCGGTGAGCCACCCTTCGAGTTTGGGAACGAGAGCGGGCACGGCGGGCCACAGCGTGTCGGCGCGACCTTCGAGTTCGGAGAGGCGTTGGCGGTCGGAGAGACGGAGCACTTCGTCCAGGTGCTTTGCGGCGATGCGCCGGTTCTCTTCCGATTGCGCGCGCTGACCGTCTGCGAGCTCGCGTTGCTTTGCCTCGGCTTCACGCGCGAATCGCGCGCGCCGAAGGAGAGCGGAAGTGGAGAGGACCCCGACCAGGAGCAGCGCGAGGACCGTCGTCGCCGCGACCATCGGCCCACCGATTCCAGTGGCGAGGCCGACCAGCAAGGCACCGAACGTCGCCACCGCGAGCGCAGCGCCACTCTTGTGCCGTCGGAGGTACTTCCCGACGACGTAGCGCGTGGATGGGGGGCCCGCGAGGACCGGCTCGTCGCGCAGGTGCCGGACCAAGTCGTCGGCAAGCCGCGCAGGGGACTCGTACCGGCGCGCGGGCTCCTTCTCGAGTGCTTTGAGGATGATCCAGTCCAAGTCGCCCCGGAGCGCGCGAACCCGGGAGTCATTTCCACCGGCACGAGTGGCGTCGGGGTCGTCCTTTGACTGGGCAGTGAGCCTGTTCGAAGGACGGGGCGGCGGTTCTTCCCGGATCACTCGTGCTATTTCTCCGTACCCTGCGTCGCGCCAACCCTCTGGATCGAAGGGAAGCATGCCGGTCAGGAGTTCGTAGAGGACCACACCGAGGGAGTAGACGTCGGTGCGGGTGTCGAGGTCGGAGCTGCCGCTCGCCTGCTCAGGGCTCATGTACGCAGGGGTCCCAATCATCATCCCCTCGAGAGTCAACTCGACCGAGCCTGGAGCACTTTCGACCCCCTTCGCGATCCCGAAGTCGATGATCTTCGGCACCGAGACGCCATCTTGTGTTGTGACGAGGATGTTCGAGGGCTTCAGGTCGCGATGGATGATCCCCTTGGTGTGGGCGTGCTGAACGGCGGCGCAGACCCGACCGAACAGCTCGATGCGCTCGACGATCGACAGCGCTCGGTCGCCGCAGTGATCGGTAATCGGCAGTCCCTCGACTCGCTCCATCACGAAGTACGGTTCGCCGGTGGGACAGACCCCGGCATCGATCATCTGCGTGATTCCGGGGTGGTTCAGGTTCGCGAGCGCTTGCCGCTCTGCCTGGAAGCGCGCGACGATCGGCCCAGGATCGAACCCGCGTTTCATCACCTTGATCGCAACCTCACGCTGGACCGGCGTTTTCTGTTCGGCGCGAAACACGATTCCCATGCCGCCTTCGCCGAGTCGCTCGCAGAGTAGGTAAGGGCCGATCCGCTCGGGCGGGGGGGGTTGCGTGATTCTCGCCGCGTCGATCACTCCGGCATCGATCTCCGGTGGGGCGAGCCACTTCCCGGTCGCCGCATCGAGCGCAGAATCGGCAGCGAGCAAATGCTCGAGCGAGCCGCGCTCCTCGTCGGTGAGGGGCGCCGCGTCGAGGTACCGGCGACGTTCCGTGGGGTCGAGTCCACACGCGTGGAGGAAGTGCTCTCGGATCTTATCGTAGTGGACAGGGGCGATCATTCCACGTGCCTCACTCCTGTCCCAGAGACAGGTGCTGGAAGAGCCACGCCTTCGCCATGCGCCAATCATCCGCGACGGTGCGTTCGGAAACCGCCAGGACGGTGGCGACCTCAGGGACCGTGAGGCCACCGAAGTAGCGGAGCTCGACGATTTGCGCCTGGCGAGAGTGGAGAGCGGTGAGAGCGACGAGCGCTTGCTCAAGTCGTTCGACGTCGATCTCGGTGTCGGTCGCGGGATCGATCACGCCACCCAAAGTGATCCGTTGCCATTCACCGCCGCGCTTTGCAGTTTTCTTCTTGCGGGCCGCGTCGATCAGGATGCGTCGCATCTGTTGCGCAGCGATGGCGAGGAAGTGGCGGCGATTCTCCATCGATGCGCGCGTCTGATCGATGAGTCTGAGGTACGCCTCGTGAACTAGATCGGTCGCGTGCAGAGTCAGCCCGGGGCGCTCCCCGCGGAGGATGCCCGCCGCGAGTTGACGGAGCTCGTCATAGACCAAGGGGACGAGAGCAGCCGCCGCGACCGGGTCATTCGAAGAGGCATCGATGAGAATGCTCGTGTTCTCGGCCGGAGTGGCCATCGATCTCCTTCGCGGCGCGAGAGAAACGCATCCCTAACCTTGGCATACCTAAACTTGGCATGCCCGCCATGGCAAGGGAGTCGGCGATGGGGGGCTGGCTCATCATCGTAGGGCGCTCACTCGACGAGTCAATCGACCCGTCTCCGGACCGGCCTGGGATGTCTTGATTGGCACGAACCCGCGCCCGAACCACAGCAACGGCCGGGGCGCGGGAGCGCCTCGGCCGTCGATGAAATCTGAGATACCGCGGGATCAACAGCCGGTCAGGGCCGCATCGCAAGGGGTGTCAGGGGTCGGATCGAACCCGCATTCAACAAATGGGGCCGGCGGCTCTGGGCCTTGTTGGAACAGGTAGTTGAGGAGGTAGATTGGATCCGCGAGATTGACGAGACCGTCGTCGTTGGAATCGGATGCACTCGCGCAGCCGGTGGCTGGGACATCGAAAAGAACGATCCCCAAGAGCGTGAGGGGATCCGCGACGTCGATCCCGCCGTCGAAGTTCACGTCTCCCCGAAGGAAGAAACTCGCGATCGCGGGGAACGCGCCGAGGTGAATCTGGTACGCACCCATGTCAGTGACACTTGAGTCATCGTCGAGGGGCGCACTCGGGTCACCGGCATCGATGCAGGGGGAGGGGGCAGCGAGCGCGAAGTCTCCCGCGACAGGGTCGAGGAACTACGGATCGACATCGATCTTTCCAACCCCGGGCCAGCCTCCATCGATATCGGAGTAGCTCACGGACGCAGACGTGGACGTAAAGAAGAGGTCGATGAATTCTGCGTTCCCGTTCCCCCATGCGATCGAATTCGTCACTGTGACGGGGCTGAAGTAGGGCTCGATCGTCACCCCGCCGATTTGCTCGGCGAAAGTGCAGTGGTCGACGGTCATTCTGCCATCGTTGATCGAGCCTGAGATCGCCGTCCCGAGATTGCTCTCATTCCGCGCGAAGACGCAGTGCTCGACGAGGAGATCCACCGAATCCGCGATGATTCCTCCTCCAGAGGTTCCACTGTTCTCGAGGAAGGAACACCCGCGGACTTCTACTGTCGTGCTCACGGCGACCAGTCCGCCGCCGACCGACACAGCCGCGTTTCTTGCGAATCGGCACTCCTCGATCGTGACCAAGCTTGCCTGGGTCGGGGTGGCTGGGAGCAAGTTGAGAATGACGAGCCCTCCGCCCGCGCCGAATGCAGTCGCGATGTTGTCTTCGAAGCGGCAGCGGCGCACTGTGATGGATTCGGCGTCGACCATCGCTCCTGCCCCACTGCCGGTCGATGAGTTTCGGGCGAAGAGGCAATCTTCAATGGTGAGCACGCTTCCACTATCGACGTAGAGGCCGCACCCCGATGCACCCAGGTTGTCGGTGAACTCACAGTCGTTGATAATGATGGGCGCAAAGGAGCCGTGAAAGTACGCGGCGACGCCGCGCTGGCCGGTGTTCCCGAACGCTTTCACTCTTCGGATGGTGGGTGAGGACTCGAGAGCGTACAGCCCGCCCCCGTAGCGTGCGGGCATGAGAGCTGAGGAGTGTCAGGACACCGCTGCTCAGGAGGCGGTCGCTCCCGGCGCGAGTCCCGCACTTTGGAGCATCGCCTCGAACCGGCTGCGGTCCTCGGCCGGGATGCGCACGTGCATCCGCACTCCATCCTCTTCGTAGTCCTGGGAGATCACCTCAGCGATGCGATGGAGCTGATTCACCAGGTCGGCGCGCGAGTGGGGGATCAGGTACCCGACCTTTGTCTCGGTCTCATGAATGATCTCGAGAATGCGCTCGGTGAGACTTCCTGGGCCGGTGATGTTCAGATCTTCCGCCGCGCTCACCACCAGGGAGTCTTCGTGCTCTGCGAGGAGGTACTGAAGGTCGATGCGGTGCTGGTCGTCGACTTGGTCGATCTTGTTGAACAGGATGAGCGTGCGATGGTCTTGGCATTTGATGCGCTCGAGGGTTTCGCGCACCGCGGCCATGTCGACTTCAATCCGCGGGCTCGAGGCGTCGACGACGTGCAGGAGCAAGTCGGCTTCGAGTGCTTCGAGCAAGGTGGCGTGGAAACTCGCCACCAATTGGTGGGGGAGCTTCCGGATGAATCCCACCGTGTCGGAGATGATCACGTCGCGCGCCGCGTCGACATGCCACTGTCGTGTACTGGTGTCGAGCGTTGAGAAGAGTCGATTCTCAATGAGCACATCTGCGCCGGTGAGCCGGCGGATCATCGTCGATTTGCCCGCGTTCGTATAGCCGACCAGGGCGATACGGAACGTGTCCGCGCGCCCCTTGTGTTGGGTCTCGCGCTGCTTTTCGATGCCGAGCAGGCGCCCTTTCAAGGAGTCGATCTTTTTGCGAATCAGCCGGCGGTCGGTCTCGAGCTGGGTCTCTCCCGGTCCTCGTGTTCCGACCGCGCCCCCCTCCATTCGGGACAGGTGGGTCCACATGCGGGTGAGGCGCGAGGCGGAGTAGCGGAGCTGCGCGAGCTCGACCTGCAACTTCGCCTCGTGGGAGCGCGCGTTGTGGGCGAAGATGTCCATGATGAGCTCGGTGCGATCGATGACCCGGACCTCGATGCGCTCCTCGATGTTCTTCGCCTGACTCGGCGAAATCGGATCGTCGATGATGACGAGACCGATATCGAGGAGCGTCGCGCGCTCTTTCAGCTCTTCGAGCTTCCCCTTTCCGACATACGTGCCGGTGTGAGGGCGCTGGCGTCGCTGGATGACCGCCTCGACGACTTCGACTCCGGCGGTATCGGCGAGCGCCGTGATTTCGTCGATGACCCCGATTTCGGTCGAGGTCTCGCTCGGGTCACCAGGAAAGATCGCCTTGAGGACGATCGCGCGAGTCGGCCCCGATTCTTCACGTTTGGGCAAGTCGGGGAGGTCAAAGGACTGTTTGGCCAAGCGCGCTCCAGTCGAGGGGGGATGTTGCGGCGATCAGGACCCCACGTGCCCTCGGGCCCGCGGGAGTCAGGACTAGGAGGCTGTCGGAAAACTCATTCCGACCGAAATCTCAAACCCTCGGTTCGAAAGCAGTTTCCCGACAGCCTCCTAGGAGCTTCGGCGAGTGGGGTTGTGGGCGCAAGGGGGTGTTTGGAGGTTCTTGGTCCCTGAGAGGCCCAGGAACCCCGCGCACCGGTCACATGTAGCGTGGAACGCTGGAGTCGATCTCGAGAGACCAGGCGTCGATCCCTCCCTGCACGTTCGAGACGTCCTCGAAACCCTGGGTTCGAAGCCAATGGCCGACTTGGAAGCTGCGGATCCCGTGGTGGCAGAGAACGAGAACCGGCCGATCTTTGGCGATCTCCTCGAGTCGGGCAGGGATCTCACCCATCGGGATGGTGAGCGCCCCCGCGATCGACGCGACTTCGACCTCGAATGGCTCGCGAACATCGAGAAGTAGGAACGCCTCTTTGGCGTCGCGGCGATCTCTGAGTTCCGAAACCGACACCTGAAGGATCGACACGGCTCCTCCGTTCCATACACTGTCGCGCAGATTTCCGGGGACCGCGCCGATCCGGAGACCCTGCCTATCTGGAGACTGTCTTGCCGATCTGGAGACTGCTCCGCACAGGAAGACCCTCTCCGCACAGGAAGACCCTCTCCGCACAGGAAGACCTTCTCTGCACAGGAAGACCCTCGGGAGCCGGTCGGGAAACTTCACCGAACGACCCACTCCCAGCGAGGGGTCGCGAGGTGGTACCATCGCAGCGGCCCACCTTCCGCGTGGGTTTGTTCAGCACCCACCGACAGTTGGAGTATCGCGTGCAAGACGGGGATGCAACCGGTCCGAACGAATCGACGGAGACGACGGCGAACCCGCTCGCGGCGTCGCCACCGGTCGGTGAGAAGTCCTCCGCGACCTGGAGCCGGACTTGGGTGCGTCGGGGCCCCGATGCACCCGGGCCTCGCGCGGTTGTCGATGAAAGCGTGGGGAATCAGAGCGAGCTGGATCTCCGCGCCATCGACCTGAGGGACATTGAGGAGGAATGGGATCGTCTCGAAGATCTCCCCGACGCCGAGGTGCTCAAGTCCAATCTCGCTCGACAAGTCATTTCGCTCCCCGCGACAGATCGCCGCCCCGCAGTTCTCGTGAAGCGGTATCGGGTGCGCGGAAAATCAGAGCGCTGGAAGTACGCGTTCCTACCCAGCCGCGCGGCCCGGGAGTGGCGCGCCCTCACCGAGCTGGAATCCGCCGGCTTCCCCACACCCCGCCCCATCGCCATGTTCGAAGAGCGAGACGGGCGCTGGTTGCGCGAAGCGGGGCTTGTGATGGAGCTCCTCGAAGAGGTCTATCCTGTCCCCGACCTGGTCTTTGCGGACCCCTCCGGCGAGCCCGCCCGCGATGAATTGCTCAGAAGCTGCGGTCGCTTGGTCGCTCGGCTCCACCACAAAGGGATCGGCCACCCCGATCTCCATCTCGGCAACTTTCTCGGTAACCCCGACGACTCCACTGACGTGCGGTTGGTCGACCTTCATGCGGTCCATCACCTCAGCGTGGTGCGGAGCCCTCGACGACGCAGCGACCTCGCAAAACTGATCCACTCGCTCGGCGGTGACATCGACCGCCATTCGGTCCGTCAGGTGATCGAGGCCTACCTCGCAGAGTGCGCGCTCACAGAGAGTGCGGGCGGATTCCTCGGGAAACTCGAGGAGGAGATCGATCTCGTTCTGATCGAGGCACAATCGGTCGAACGGATTCGTCTCCGCAGTCGCGACCGCCGCTGCTGGGGAACCACGTCACAGTTCATCTCCGAAAAGAAGGGCGCGTGGCAGATCTATCGCCGACGGGAGTTCTCGGATGAGAGCTTGGCGCCTCTGCTCGACGGGTCGTGGATCGCCCTTCCGACCTGGAAAGAGCTCCGCTCCGGGCCCGAAGAGGCGGGATTCTCTGTGAGTGAGGTCGAGCTGCCGACCGAGTCTGGCCCCCAAACCTTTGTGGTGAAGGTGCGAAAGAGCTCTTTCTTCGGGGGGTGCGTCGATCGGATCGCGAGGGGCCCTCTCGAGCGAGCCTGGGGGGCGGCGCGGAGCTTCGAGGTCCGCGGAGTTCCGCATGAGCGCGCCTTCGCACTCGCGATCGAGCGTCGTCGCGGGCGAAATGTGCGTACGATCCTCGTCACTGAGAAGCTGGAGGGGCAGACCCTCGCCGACGCGGTCGTTGAGCGGAGTAGCGATCCTCGGGTCCTCAATCGATTTCTGAGACAAGCCACCGATACGGTCGCACCTCTCCTGCGCCAGCTGCACCGCTCTGGGATCTATCACCGCGATACAAACCCTTCCAACTGGTTGGTCGAAAATGTCGAGCCTGCGGGCAGCTCGATCATTCTGCTCAACCTCGAGTCGATTCATGCCTCTCACAGCCTGAGTCTTCGCCGCCGGCGTGTGAACTTGGTCCAACTGGCACTTCTTCCCGGCGGAAGAGCGATGCAAAGCCTCCGGCTGCGCTTTCTCCTCAGGTACCATACCGGTGAGCGGATCTACCCCGCCTGGCTGGGAGCGCTCGACTCCGAGTTCGCTGAGCGTCAGGTGGAGGAGATCGAGAAGCGGGTGGCCCGTGAGCGGGGGGGCGTGGTCTCGGCCGATCCGGAGCGGCCCAAGGATGCGTCGCCGCTCGCGAAGACCGACGCGGGGCCGAAGCCGATCCCGGCCTCGACGAGCCAAGCCGACAGCGCGATCGACCGGAGCAGTTTGTCCGCCTTGACCACGGCTCCCTTGGGGGCGGGTGCGAGAGGTGCGAACCCTGAGATGAAGGATCTCGATGATCGACCGAGCGCGAGCGCAAAAGGCGCATGACACTGAGGTTGGACCGGCGCCACGCGTCGCGGTTGCGGTCCTTCACTATGGCGATCCGACGTACGCTACCAAATGTCTTCGCTCGACCGTGTCGATCGTCCCCGCACCCTCTCACTGGCTCCTCATCGGGAACGATCCTCGCAATCCGGGTCCAGTACTCGGAGATTCTTTGGGAGTGCCGATCGAGACGATCGAGACCGGAGGCAGCCTCGGTTTCGCGGGGGGCGCGAACTTCGCCGCCCGGGCGGCCGCGGAGCGCGGGGCAGAGTTTCTTTGGCTCCTGAACAATGACACAGAAGTCGCTCCGGGTGCCTTGGCGCCCTTGCTCGAGGCGGCGAGTCCACCGGACGTCGCGATGGTCGGGCCGCGGATCATTGCGATGGCCGATGGCCACATCTGGCACGACGGGGGCACCATCGCCTGGCCCGAAGGGCGCCCCGTATCGCTCGGCGTCGACCAGATACCGAACGAGGCAGGACCGCCCACACCGGTCGACTTTGTCTGCGGCTGTGCGCCACTAATTCGCTTATCAGCGTTCTTCGAACTCGGTGGATTCGATGAGAGATTCTTCGCCTACTACGAAGACGCCGATCTGAGCCTGCGCATGATTGCGGCGGGTCATCGGTTGCTCCATGTGCCACGCGCTGAGGTTCGCCACCTGGGCTCCGCTTCGACCGGCACTCGCTCGCTCGTGACTCGCTACTACGCGCTCCGCAATCGTCGTCTGTTCCGCGATCTGCACGCCCCCAATGCGAATGTCGCGAAGCGCCACTCGGCCAGGGAGTCGCGCACCATGCGCGCGCGGGCGCTTCGCTATCGTCTCAGTGGCCGCAGTGACGAAGCGGGCGCCATCCGCTCCGCACTCGCCGACCACGCCGCCGGACGGTTCGGCCCGAAAGCGCCGAGTGCGCGAACTTCTGATCCAAAGCGCTGAACAGCGAGAGGGAGCTCCCTATGCGACTGCGATGTCTTCGTTCCGAAGAGTCACAGATCATCGCCACTCTCCACCAGATCAATGAGGAAAACGTCCCCGCGGTCGGCACCATCCCCATCGAGCGAATGCAGCACTTCGCCAGGATCGCGGCGAGATTCACGGTCGCGGAGTCGGGAGGAGAGCCAGTCGCGATGCTCATCGCGATCGCTCCCGATGGCGACTACGACAGCCCGAACTTCCTCTGGTTTCGTGAGCGCAGGGAGAGCTTTCTCTACGTCGATCGAATTGCGGTGGGGGAGCATCACCGCCGCCGCGGGATCGGGGGGTTGCTCTACGAAGATCTCTTCGCTGTCGCAAAGGAGCGCGGGTTTCCAGCGGTGACGTGCGAGGTGAACCTCGAGCCGCGCAACGACCGCTCCCTCGACTTCCACGCGTCGCTCGGATTCGTCGAAGTAGGGCGGGCGCGGGCGAAAGGGCACCTCGTCGCGTATCTCGAGCGAGAGATCGATCTCACGGAGTGCGCCAAGGCGACGTGAGCGGTCTCGATTATCCCCCGTCGGACGGTGGGTCGAAGATCGCCCGCGGTGCATCTTCTGTATGGTACGCGTAGAGCAGCTCGACCATCTCGATCACGGCGGTCGCACTCACGGGTGCGCGCAGCGATTCCAGAATCTCGCCCCGATAAAAGACATGGACCTCTGGATCGAAGCTGGTCATGAGCGGGCAACAGAGCGCCTCTTTGGAAGTGAGGACGCAACGCAGCAGAGTGACGGGAATGCGATC
>CALEHF010000274.1 GCA_937876125.1 uncultured bacterium | reverse complement strand
CGGATCGGTCCGGCCACCGCAGCCAGCGCTTCGACGAGGGATCGCTGCTCTGCCAACGAGTGACTACCAGCGAGGGCGATGACCAATTGGGGGGCGGGGGAACGGGGGATGGCGCGAATCCGGCGCCACCCATGGATGAGCCCCTCGAAGTTCTCAGCGCGTACGTCGTCAACGAAGAGCACGCGGTACGGGGCCCCGAGCGCGAGGGCCGAAATGATGCGGTCGTGAACCGGTTCTCGCGCGTTCGATTCCACCGAAATCCCCCCCTCGTTCGAGACAAGGGCGGCCAGTGCTCGGAGCAGGCGAGAGCGTCCGCTTCCGCGGGGGCCCGTCAGGATGAGAGCCGCCGAGCTCGCGGTGGGGGAGAGAAGGGCTCGGGCCGCATCTCGCATCCAGTCATCTCGCCCGATCAGCGGAGCTGCATCGCTTGCGGTGAGTTCGGAATCTTCGGCGAGATCCCCCCAAGGCTCTAAGCGATGAGCGAGCGCGGCCGCGTCGCGGGGGCGGTCCGCGGGATCTGGTGAGAGGCACGCGCGGATCGCATCGAGCAGGCGCCGTGACACCTCGACCGCGGGTTCGGCGAGCGCCTTCTCGCGATCTCCTTCCAAATGCCACTGTCGCCAGTCCGCGAGTCGTGAACTCGTGATGACGGGCCCTCCACGAATCACCTCGAGCGCACTCATCGCAAGGGCATACAAATCGCTGTTTCGCGCGGGCGTCGCGTCTTTCTCCCATAGCTCTGGCGCCGCGTACGGGGGCGTCCCCGCCTGCACGAGGATCGGAGCATCGAGGGGGGACGCGTGACCGAGATCGATGATGCGCAGCCTGAGCGGGTGCGGCCCGCTCCACAAGAAGTGTGCGGGTTTCAGATCTCCATGGCGCAAGCCGTGGTCATTGAGAGCCGCAATCGCGCTACAGGCATGATGACAAATGGCTTCGAGGAGGGCGGGATCGATCGGGGTCGGGAGCCGGTCGAGCGGATATCCAGGAAAGTAGGGGCTGGTGAACCATTGCCCTCCGCCGGCGACTCCGGGGTCACCGGTGTGGGTTTGGAGGTGGCCCTCCGCCAGGACTCCACTTTCGAGGACCGGGGAGATGAACGGATGGGAGATGGACCGGAGTCTGCGGAATTCTTCGGGAAGCCAAGTATCGCTGCCCCGGAGGTGCTTCCAGGAGACATAGGTCCGGTCGCGACGGAGATCTTCGGCGAGCCAAACCTCCCCCTCAGAGCCCGCGCCCAAACGGCGCAAAAAGCGGTACTCGTGCTCCAAACCGTACATTTGACCTCTCACTCTGACTCCGGGCTGCGAGCCGGTGGAGCTTCTGTAACCACCGCGCAGGTGTGCACATTATTTCACACCTGTGGGGATGCGTCAAAGTCTGGGTTGGCAGAGAGTTGCGGGACTCTCTCCGCCGGTTGGCCGGGGTTGGCTGAGCGGGATATTCTCAGATGGGGAAGGTCCCGGCCCGCCGGGCGGTCGGCAGACAGCCCCGATCCCGCTCCCTCGATGGGGACACTCCAGGGTTGAAAGTCAGGGCAGGCGCATGACTGAGAACGAGTTGCGAGAGAGCTTCGATCTCGAGCTCGGCGATCGCCGCATGCGCGCCCAGATCATGCCGCGATCCTCCAGTCCGCCTCGCGGTCTGAATGCGACCGAGCTGCAGCGCTATCTGACGAGCTGCGGGATCCAATTCGGAATGGAACGGGAAACTCTGAAGGCGATCATTTCTGCTTGGAAGCTCGGCGATACAGGGCCGTGGATTGTTGCCGAAGGGACCGAACCGGAACCGGGGCGTCACGGCGGTCTCAACCGGATCGCTCCTCCGCCCCGCACTGGCCGCGACGAGGTCGAGCTCCTTCCCCTTTACGTCAAGCGCGGGGATCGGCTCTTCAAGAAGCTCGGGCCCCTCGCCCCGGCCCCGGGGAGAGACGTCCTGGGGACGCTGGTCCCGCCGCCGATCACCGAGGATGCTCCGCAGCTGGTGGCCGGGCGCGGCATCGAAGTTCTGGACGACGGCACATGGATTTCGCGCGCCACCGGCTTTCTTCACGCCGAGGACGGCGAGCTTCGCATCCTGAAGACGTTACTCCACTCCCGCACGCTCGGGCCCGGTACCTATCGCTGGCCAGGCGATGCGCAGATTTCCGGTCCCATCGCCGCCGGTACCACGATCGAAGTCGGCGGCCATCTCCACGTGGAGGGTGACGTCGGGGTCGGAGCGCACCTTCGAGCAGAAGGCGACCTGCGCATCGAGGGCACGGTGACAGGTGGTGGCACGACGAAGCTCGAGTCCGAAGGACGCATGAAGCTGCACACCGCGATCGGCACGCTGATCACCGCCGGTGGCGACATCGTGGTTTCAGTGAATCTCGAAGATTGCCGCACCCGCACGCGTGGCGTCCTGCGGGCTGAGGAGACCGGTTGTCAGATCATCGGCGGTACGGTCGAGGCCATCGGCGGCGCGGATGTCTTCGACGTCTGCCCCGACGGTAAGCACCACGCAGTGCTCTCGGTGGGGCGCGCCTCGTGGGTCAACGATGAGATGCGGAACCTCGAGGTGGAGATTCGTCGCTGGGTGAACTACCACGGGAAGCTCTTTCAGGACTTCCGTGATCACCACGGGGAACATGTCGAGAATCGGGCGCTCATTTGGCAGGTCTCGGATCGGCAGCGCGAGGAGTTCTATCGCGACGAGGACCAGGTCCACGCAGAGCAGCAGCGGGTTGATCAGCGCATCTCACGCTTGCGCAGTCGACTCGAGGCCCTTGCCGCGAGCCGAACCTTCAACCCGAAAGCGGTCGTGCACATTCGCGGGACGGCGGAGGGTGGCACGCGATTCTCGGTTCGAGGTCGCCGATACGAGTATGGCAAGAAGCCCCTGAGCAAGGTGGCAATTGGCATCTTTGGTGAAGCACGCCGAGTGTGTGCGGTCCCCAGTGCCATTTTCCTCAGCTCCGAAATGCAGTGACTCCGGCTCGACCCCACCGCCTCCGACTCCCTCCTCTGCACTCGCAGCCCCCTGACCCCACCATTCTGACTCCTTCCGTTCTCGTGGTCATCGCAGATCCCGATCGGTAGACTCACTCCCCAGCTACCTGTTGGAGAGCCGGAGGAGAGCGTGACCCGAGCCCCGTTTCCCGTCCCCGATTTGGAGTCTCTCGTCGTTCTCGTCGCGGAGCGTCGGGCTGCGGGGGATCGGATTGTCTTTACGAACGGCTGCTTTGACCTTCTCCATGTCGGTCACTTGCGTTCGATCGAAGACGCCCGGTCGCGGGGGGACTTCCTCATCGTCTGTATCAACGATGACGAGAGTGTCCGTCGGGCGAAAGGCGAAGGACGGCCGATCTTTCCCGCTCTCGAGCGCGCCGAGTTGCTCGGAGGCCTGCGCGCCGTCGATGCAGTGCTGATCTTCTCTGAAGATACCGTCGACGGCATTCTCGATCGCATTCGTCCCGACGTGTACGCCAAGGGAACCGACTACACCCCAGACACCGTGCCCGAGGCACCCACTGTGCGAGCCTACGGCGGGAGCATTGCGATCGTGGGTGATCCGAAGGACCATTCGAGCCGTAATGTTCTGGCTGACATGCGGAATTTGCCCGAGAAGAAGTAGGGTTGGCCGAGAAGAGTGTTGGAATCGATTTCCCGGGGAAGAGGTCGGAATGAGCGCGCGTCGAGCATTGATTACCGGGATCACCGGTCAAGATGGTTCCTACCTCGCTGAGAACCTTCTCGAAAAGGGTTACGAAGTGTACGGGATGGTGCGACGCCGTTCGACGGAGTCGGCGGAGCGCATCGCCCATATTCTCGATCGAGTGGAGATCGTTCACGGCGATTTGCTCGACCAGTTCTCACTCGTCAGAATGCTCGAGAAAGTGGAGCCGAACGAGATCTACAATCTCGCCGCACAGTCGTTCGTGCCGGCGAGTTTTCGCGAGCCCGTGCTCACTGCGGAGTTCACCGCGGTCGGCGTGACGAGGTTGCTCGAGGCCGTTCGCCACGTGGATCCGAAGATTCGCTTCTACCAGGCGAGTTCGAGCGAGATGTTCGGCAAAGTTCGCGAAACCCCCCAGTCAGAAAACACTCCATTCCATCCGCGCAGCCCGTACGGTGTCGCCAAGGTGTATGGGCACTGGATCACCGTGAACTACCGTGAGAGCTACGGATTATTCGCGTGCAGCGGAATCCTCTTCAACCACGAATCTCCTCGTCGGGGATACGAGTTCGTCACGCGGAAGGTCACCAACGCGGTCGCGCGGATCTCCCTCGGGCTCGACGATCACGTGATGCTCGGCAATCTCGATGCCCGCCGCGACTGGGGATTCGCCGGAGATTACGTCGAGGCGATGTGGCGGATGCTACAACAGGACACTCCTGGGGATTTTGTGATTGCGACCGGCGAGACGCACAGCGTCGAGCAGATGGTGTCACTCGCTTTTGCGCACGTCGGGCTCGATTGGAATGACCACGTACGGATCGATCCGAGCCTGGTTCGCCCGGCCGAAGTCGATTTGTTGGTCGGCGATCCCTCCCTTGCAAATGAGCAGCTCGGTTGGAAAGCGAAGACGACCTTCGCCGAACTGATCGGGATGATGGTCGACGCGGATCTTCGCCAGCTTCGCCGCAACGCGCGCGTTCTCGAGGTCGAGAAGGAGATGCGTGAAGCGGAGACTTCGAGCTCGTGAAGGTCCTCGTCACCGGTGCCGAAGGGTTCGTCGGTCCCTACCTCATGAGAGCTCTCGAGCGCGCCGGACATGAGGTGTGTGGTACCTCTCTCGATGGGGCGGTCGGGCACCGTCTTGACCTCCTCGAAGAGGGCTCCGTGCAACAAGTCATCGACGAGCTCGAACCTGATGCGCTCGCTCACCTCGCGGCGGTTTCCGCCGTCCCCGCCGCCGCGAAGAACCCCCAACTCACCTGGCGGGTCAACGTCGATGGAGTGCGATCGCTCACCAGCGCGCTGGCTGCCGCCCGCCCCGACGCTCGGATTCTGTTCGTCTCGAGCGGCGCGGTGTACGGATCGACCTCAGGGAACCGCCCGATCGAGGAGCACCACGCCACGGATCCAGGGAACAGCTACGCGTGGTCAAAAGTCGCGGCCGAGGCCTGGCTCAAACTTCAGATCCTCTCCGACCGGAAGCCGGCGTGGCCTCGAACGATGATCGCGCGACCCTTCAACCATATCGGTCCGGGCCAGGGGCCTGAATTCGCGCTCTCTGGGTTCGCGCGGCAGATCGCAGAAGGAGAGAAAACCCTCGTCGAGTCAAAGCGCTCCGCTCCGATATCGATCTCGACGGGTAACCTCGAGGCTCGGCGTGACTTTCTCGATGTCCGCGACGTTGTTTCTGCCTACGTTTCGCTGCTCGAGTCGCCGACCGCGAGTGGAGTGTTCAACATCTGTTCCGGAGAGAGCCATCGGGTCGGTGATCTTCTCGACCGACTCTGCGCTCTCACCCCCCACGAGACGACAGTCGTCACTTCGCAAGATCGAATGCGAGCCTGCGATCGGGATGGGGTGCTCGCCAGCTCGGCCCGGTTGAGACAGGAAACCGACTGGACACCCACGCACGAGTTGTCCGACACCCTCGAACAAATTCTCGACGACTGGCGCCAGCGGGTCGGTTCGCCAGTCGGGGCCGATTGAGATGCTGGCGAGTGGGGATGTCACGAGCGCTGCTGCGGAGTGGGGGGAAACGATCGCGCTCGCGGTGCTCCAAGGGGTCACCGAGTTCCTCCCGATTTCTTCCAGCGGTCACCTCGATGCATGGAAACGTCTCACAGGTTCCAAGTTGCAGGGGGACCTCTCTCTCGATGTGATACTCCACTTCGCGACGCTTTTGGCGGTCCTCCTGGTCTATCGCAAGGATGTCGTGCGCCTCCTGGGAGGCATCGTGCGCGGGGGACCGGCGCGACGCGAATTGCTCCTCGTCGGGGTCGGGACGATTCCCGCAGGGTTGGTGGGGCTCTTCGCCAAGGACTCGATCGAGGGGCTCTCTGGCCAGCTTCCCTTTCTGCTTCCGATTTGTTGGGGACTGTGCGGTGTCGCGCTCCTTACGTCCCGGCGTCGAATGACCGCGGCCAGTGCCGACCCGGCTCCGGGGGAGGCGCCGCAATTCGGAGTTCGAGAAGCGCTTTGGATTGGGATGTGGCAGATGGTCGCACTCCTCCCCGGCGTCTCTCGGAGCGGCATCACCATCGTCGCAGCGCTCTGGGTCGGCGTCGATCGCGAGCACGCCGCGCGGTACTCATTCCTCATCGCGGCACCGCTGATCGCCGGCGCGACGGCTCTCGAGGCGCGCGATCTCTTTTCGGAGGAAGGGCTGGCGAGTGCGCCGGCGATTCTCGCGAGCGGTTTCGCCGTCGCGTTCTTCGTGGGGCTCGGAGCGCTCGCACTGCTCCTTCGGATGCTACGAGGGGGACGGCTCCACCTGTGGGGCTACTACCTGATCGCGATCGCGATCGGCTTCAGTGCAGTGATCGCACTCTCCGACGTACGTTGAGTCGCCGAATCGCCGAGCGGTCGGCGGATCCCGCTTTCAGCCCATTGGGGTGAAGACTCTCGACTGGGCGCATGGCAACAGCCACGACCATGCCGATCCCCATCATCACGATAAACATTGAAGTGCCACCGTAGCTGATGAACGGGAGGGGCAACCCTGTGACCGGCGCGAGTCCGCAGGTCATCCCGAGGTTCACCATCGTCTGGAATGCGAGCTGGGCGGTCACTCCGACGACCAAGAACCGACCGAACGGCTCGCGAGTCGTCCAAGCGACCCGAAGGCAGAGTAAGAACAAGGTCAGGAACAGGAGCAGGACGCCGATCGTTCCCACAAGACCCCACTCTTCGCCGATCACTCCGAAGATGAAGTCGTTGTGGTCCTCGGGGAGGTAGCCGAGGTTGTGGTGGGTTCCGAGGCCGTACCCTTTCCCGGTCGGTCCCCCGGACCCGATCGAAATCATCGAGTGAGTGACGTGGTACGCATCGCCCGAGGCTGCGTCTTCTCCGGCCCGGCCGAGGAACACCATCACACGGTCTTTTTGGTACTCGTTCATGAAGAAGACCGCGGTGACCATCGCTGTCAGGCCAAGACTTCCGACGGTGCGGACTGAAATGCCGGCGACCCACAGCATCGCGGCTGCGATGGGAAGGAAGACGAGAGCGGTGCCGAGGTCTGGTTGTGCCCTGACCATCAGAAACGGAATCCCGACCACTGCGAGGCAGGCCAAAAGTGGGACGCGTCGTTCGTGCATCAGGCCGTTCTTCAAGATGCGCGCGAGGAGCAGGATCGCGAACAGCTTCACCAACTCCGATGGTTGCAAACTCGACCCGCCAAATTTGAACCATCGAACGACAGGCGCACCCGTGCTCCACTTGATGGCGAGGATTCCCGCGAGAAGACCGAGCCCTCCGATGTAGAGAAATGGGGCGAAGCGTTCTCCCAACCGGTAGTCAGAGAGAGCGACGGCTCCGAAGATTGCGAGGCCGATCAGGACGCGCATCAGGTGCGCCCGCGCGAGGGGGCTCGGGAACGGATCTTCGGGACCCGCGGAGGCGGAGTGGACGAAGAGGACGCCGATGGCGAGGAGCATCGCGATGACGAGAGGGATCCCGAGCACCGGGATCAGTCGGCCATCGAGGGGAAGGCGCCTCAATTTTTCTCCTCGGGGAGGCGGAAGTCGAGACCCCGCTCGACGGCGAGCCACTCGAGAATCTTCGCTGCGATCGGTGCGCACTCTTCCCCGCCGTGACCTTCCACCCGCTCGAGGCCGATGACGAAGGAAATCAGCGGGTTTTCGGCCGGTGCGAAGCCGATGAGCCATGCGCGATTTCGCTCGACGGGCTGGCCATGGACGACGCTTCGCCAGCGTTCTTCGATCTTCTCTTCGAACTTCTGAGAGGCTGCGATCCCCGCGGTTCCCGTCTTCACTGCGCAGTCGAACTTGCGGAGGCCGTATTGTGCCTTCGCAGCGGTTCCCTTGGGATCGTGAGCTGCGCGTTCCATCCCGGAGATCACGGTCTCCCAGGTGCTCGCCTTCGCTTGGAACGTCGGCAGTGGCGTTCCACCGGCGCCGAAGACCAAAGTGAGACCCGGATCTCTGCCGCGATTGGCAACGATCGTCGTGAAGCGCAGCATCTGAAGTGGGGTCGTCGTGAAGGTGCGTCCAATCGCGACGCTCTGGGCGCTCGAGCGAGGGGAGACCCCGACGGCCTCAGAACCGACTCCGCAATCGACCGGCTGCCAGAAGCCCGCGCGCCGCGCCCACTCATCCATTTTCGAGATCCCGAGCCGGTCTCCTCCCACTCGATAGAAGTAGACGTTGCACGAGCGCATGAGGGCTTCTTCGAGGTCGAGGTCGAGATAGGGTGCGTGGTTGTTGCACCGCAATCGTCCGGGAGTCGCAGGGTCGTACAGTCCCTCACAAGTGATTTTCTCGTCGGCGGTGATGACTCCTTCTTCGAGCGCGGCGATGGCGACCAGCGCTTTGAAGGTCGAGCCAGGATCCATCGCGTAGTTCGCGGGGCGGTCGAAGAAGTGGCCGCGGTTCAGTTCTCGGAGCCGGTTGTACTCGTCCTTGTTGCGGAATACTTGGGGGACTGCAGCGGGGTAGCTCTCCCATCCGAGAAGTTCGCCCGTTCGGCAATCGGCGACCAGGATCGAGGCAGCGTAGGGGTCGCGGGTGGCCGTCAACTCACCGAGGTAGCGACAGAGGTCGAGATCGAGGGTGAGCGTGAGGTCCGTCCCTGGTTGGGGGGCTTCAATGTCGAGAGGGTCTCCACGGGGGTTCTGGCGGTGGTCGACGATCCACAGGGTTCCGCCGCTGCGCCCCCGAAGCTCTTCTTCGAATCTGCGCTCGAGTCCGTCGTGGCCGACCAGGTCTTGGGAATGGTGGGCGCGGTCCTCGAGGACCCTGAGGGGCATCAAGTTTCGAAAGCGCATGCGGTCGACGATCGGCTCGCGCGCCTCGCTCCATGCTTTCTCATCGCGCTCTCGACGGGAGCCGACGCGCCCGACTAAGCCGGCGATCCCAGGAGGTCCCTGAAAGAGTCGGCGGGAGCCCTCGCGCACGCGCAGCCCCGGGTAGTGCTCAGGCTGGGTTACGATCTCTTGCACCAAATCTGACGGTACGTTGTCGACCAAAAGGTGCTCGAGGTAGCGGTAGATCTCCTCCCTGCGATCCTTGGGGATCAACTTGTCTTGCACCGTTTGGTACTTCGCCCAGACCCGATCGAAGAGTGCGCCTGGAGCGAGACCGAGTCGCCGCTCGATCTTCCGAACTGCAATCTCGCCCGCAAACAGATCACCCGGATCGATCCAAACTTCTCCCGCCGTCTCGAGGACAACAATCCCGGGGTAGCTTTGGGGGCGAGATCGAACCGCCCGTGCGAGGGATGCGGCGGCCGGACTCGGCAATCGGGAGAGCCACAGGTGACGCCCGAGGTCCTCCGAGAACCCGAACTGCGGCCGGAGCGACGCGCGAAGGCTCTCGAGGGAGTCCCATAGTGACTCTGCGTCGTAAGGAAACTCACTGCCGCTCCGGTCTCGAATGATCTCGCGGCGCACCCTCCGGCACGCCCACCGAACCTTTTCGAGATCATCGAGGGCGTAGACGATCTGATGGGCGGGTTCGTCGAGACTGATCGGTTGTCCGTTGCGATCGGAAATCATGCCGCGGGGTGCGGGGTCGGACCAGACGCGCCGGTGATAGCTCTCCGCCTCGAGATGATAGTGTCGCCACTGAAACCCCTGCAGCCAAACGAGGCGTGCAGAGATCGCGGTGAACCCACCGATCATCACGATCACCAGCAACAGAATCCGGCGGCGATGCATCGGGTGGGTTCCTCTCGGGAGAATCGGCGGGGTATTTTGGCAGAAGGATCGCTCGAACGCGAACGAACGATCACATTGGATGGGTCGCGCTGCGCACGAAGGGGACCGTCTGGTCAAGAATAGGAAAGAGCAAGATTGCCGAGAGTGTGCCGATCAGGAGCCCCTCGGCCCAGGCGTCGACAGATCCTGACCAGGGAACGGACCACAAGAAGCGGTGGGTGAATCCAGCGAGGGCGAGAGCGAGAGTGACCAGCGCGATCCGGCGCCCCGGATCGCGGGGGTCGACCCCATTGCGCGCGAAGCGGATCCAGAGGACTCCAGTGGCGAGTGGGGCGAACACCTCGATCGGCGGTGAAACTCCCCAGAGAAGTCGAGTTCCTCCGATGGCGACTCCCACCGCCAGTACGCGCCCGAAGCGATCGACGAGCGAGAACCACAAGAGGAGCAAAAGGGGAATGTCGACGGCATCCACGCCCCCGCCGACCAGAGACCCCAGAGAGATCTGCGTCGCGATGGCGAGCCCGATGAGCAGCGCACAGGGAACCGGCCGACTGCCTTTCAACGGAGCCCTCCGATCATCGTCCGCTCCTCAATTGGGGGAGGGACAGGATGAGGACTTCTTGGGAGTCGGTGGTGCCCGGAGGAGGCTCGATCCGAGTCGATTCGATCGGAATGTGGGCGACGCGCACGACACCGAGCACCAGAGAGCGGGGGAAGCGTGTGCCCTCGCCGCTGGTGAGGAGAAGATCTCCCGGGTCGAACGAGAAGGGGTCGAGTCGGATCACGGGATGGAATTCATCGCGCCCAGGGCCCCCAGCGACGACGCCGCGCCCCTTCCCCTCAATACGGAAGCTCGCGCGGAATTCGGGATCGTCAGAGAACACGATGCTCGAGTGCATCTCATCGACTTCGGCAACTTGTCCGATCACTCCACTGCGGCCGATGACCCCTTGCCCCACGGCTACACCATCCGCCGAGCCCACATCGATGAGCCCGCCATGCCGTTGCGGTGAAAAATCGGGGAAGGGGCGCAGGCGAGCGGAGATTGGCTGGAATCCGTCGAGCCCGTCGCGATAGATCTCGAGCAAATCGAGCCGAGCAACCTCACGATCGGTGCGCGCCTCATCGATGAGTTGCGCTTGAAGGAGCCGCCACCCCTCGGTTTCGGCGCGCCCACGGCGGGCGGGGTCAGCGAACCGCTTCGCACCGAACGACACCAGCACCAAGATCGCCCAGCACATCATCGCCCAGCCGGCGCCGTTGCGAGATGTCATCGAATCCTCCCGCGCGGACCGCGGTTTCTGGGCTGTCGGAAAAATCGCGACACTGGATCAGGAGCGAGGTCTGTTTGAACGTCCCGATGTAGAGGAACCCCTCGAGGTCGGCCGTGGTCCCCAAGGACGCATCGGGTTTCAGAAATCGTCCTCGATCGAATCGAGGACCGACGAGTACTGGTCGAGTTTCTCGAGAAAAATCGCAGTTCCGCGCGCGACGCAGGTGAGAGGGTCATCTGCGATGCGAACCGGCAGGCCGGTCTCGCGACCGATCAACTCGTCGAGACCTCGAAGCAGGACTCCACCTCCGCAGAGGACCAGGCCGCGCTCGACCAAGTCAGCGGAAAGTTCGGGATCGGTTTTCTCGAGACACTCTTTGATCCCCTCGATGATCGTGGTGACCGGCTCGTCGAGTGCCTCGCGGATTTCCTCGCTGGTGATGCGTACCGAGCGGGGAAGGCCCGCGATGAGATCGCGCCCCTTCACTTCCATTTCGAGCTCTTGCTCGAGTGGATAGCCGGAGCCGATCTGGATCTTGATTTGCTCGGCAGTGAGTACCCCGAGCAGAATGTTGTAGGTCTTCTTCATGTACTGGATGATGGCTTCATCCATGTCGTCTCCCGCGACGCGAAGTGACACAGAGGTCACGACGTCGGCAAGAGAGATGACGGCGATCTCGGTCGTTCCGCCGCCGATGTCGACGACCATGCTCGCGACCGGTTCTTCGATCTCGAGTCCGGCGCCGAGTCCCGCCGCGCGCGGTTCTTCGACCAAGTACACCTTTCTCGCCCCGGCTCGCTCCGCCGAGTTGTAGACCGCACGCTTCTCGACGGCAGTGATGCCGCTCGGCACCGCGATGACGACCCGTGGGCTGAAGAAGCGCTTCCGCTTGTGGACTTTGGTGATGAAGTACTTGAGGAGGGCTTCGGTCACCTCGAAGTCTGCGATCACGCCATCCTTGAGGGGGCGAATCGACTCGATCGAACCCGGGGTTCGACCGATCATCTCCTTGGCCACTTTACCGACTGCACGTCCTCCGAGAAGCACCTGGTTCGTTCCCGCCTTGACGGCGACGACCGACGGCTCCGAGAGTACCACCCCCTCGCCACGAATGCAGACCAGGGTGTTGGCAGTGCCGAGATCGATCCCCATGTCGATGGAGAACATCCCGAGAAAGCGATTCAACGAGTTGTTGATCAGCTGGAGTACCATCGAACTGAGGGCTCGTTTCGTGGGCGGCGCTCGTGTGCGCAGCGGCGTCAGGGGGTGGGGGTCAGGTTTGGCCGGGGCGGGGATCTGTTCTTCCCCCGCCGCGCCTTCCCTGGAGAACGCGGCATTCTACGCGCGCTTGACCGGCCAAGGAAGAGCGGGAAATCCGGGTTCTGGCCAGAGCCGGGAGCCCGAAAGGGGGGGCGGCACGACCCGCGAGGGACTGCGCTGCCGCGAGCAGGCCCGAGCAGCACTCAGATCGCTACCCTGAGCAGCGGAGAAAGAGAACAGAAAATGAACAAAGCCCGTCCCCTCAACGAGGGAACGGGCTTCACAGGGTCATTGAGATTCAGCTCGAGAGACTACTCTTTCACCAATTCTTCAATGCTCTTGATCGTTTTGTTCGGGCCTTTGGCCCAAGCAGCGGCGCTCTCGGTCGGACTGTCGACTCCCTCGACCGTCTGAGCCTTGATTTGGGCTCCGACGAAGATCGAGGCGGTCAAAAGGCACACAGCAGAAAGCACCAGGAGACTGGTCGCCAACGGGCTCGAACTCTTTCGCTCGACAATAGGCTGGTCAAACATGGTTTTCGCCTCCTCTCGAGCTATCTAGTGCCACCGGCAAGGACGGTAGAGGCCTTGTTGCCGGTGCGAATCGTCGCACCATTCTCAGTGAAGAGAACTCTTGCGCCCGACATATCGCCGAGAACATTCTCGACCTTCACCTTGCCGAGGAACTGGTCGCCCTCGTACACGGTGAACTCGTAGCCCGCTTTGACGTTGTCGTCGCGGCCCACGGAGAGAACAACGATGCCGTCGCGGACGGCGACGACGAGGGCGTCAATCTTTGGCATCGCGGTGACGCCGAGATCGTTCAGATTGAAGCCAGAGCTTTCCACGGCGCGGAGCGTCAACATCGAATCGGTCAGATCTCGCGAAGCGCGGGCGAGTTCTTCAGAAACCGAGCCGAGCTCCTCTTCGATCTGCTGGCGATCGAGCTGCGCACGGTTCGCAAGTGCGATAGCGTCCTTGGCAGACTCATCCTTCTGCTGATTCTCACGAGTCAGCGTATTGATGGTCTCTTCCTTCTGGGCGATGACGCCATCTTTGTCCTGAAGGTGCGCATCCTTCTGCGCGATGCTGGTCTCGAGGACACTGATCCTCGATTCGCTTTGCGCCAGTTCATTCTTGAGACCGCCATTGCGGTTCATCATGTCCTGGTTCTGCGACTTGAGAACTTCGTTCTCGGTCGACAGAGTCGAGTTGTTGGTCCGAGCAGAAGAAAGTTCACCATCGCGCTTTTCGATGGCAGCTTTCGCCTGGACTTCCAAATCGGTCAGCTTAGAGCCGACCTTCTCCGCGGTGTCTTTCCAGTTCTCTTGAACCTGGAAGAGCGTCGCGCTCGCACCCAGGAAGAAAAGAGCCAGGATCAGGTTGATCACCACGAAGGCCTTCGCGAGCCCACTCATGAGAATCGTCCTCCCCTCAGGGATATTCGGAAGGCCCCGCAATCACGTTGTGTGATCAATGGAACCTTCACGGAACTCCGGCAGATCGAAACCTGCTCCACTTGCTTTCAGATTAGACCGTCCACGGATCTGTCTCACGTTCCCCGTGTTCCATGGGGATCCCTCAGACGCGTTGCGATGGGCTCGACGACCGCGCCCTCCGTGCTCAGCGCGATCGAATGGATGGCAGCAACGATACCAGAGCTGTTGAAGGAGCTCTGAGCGGTGTCGCCAGATTCGATCGAGGGGTGGGCGGGTCGAATCACGTCCGTTGCACCGAAGCGATCGATGCCAGCACCAGGTATCCAATGCCACCTTCTGAGCTCACCCTGGGGATACACCCCGACTCGAAGGACGTCCGCGTTTCTTGACCTCTACTCCTCCCCACCTTGGATATCCGCTTTCTTCGCGGTATCCGCAACCGAAAGAACGGCCGAGGAGGAACAGGCGCCCGTGGATCTTGGAATTATAGCGCTGGACCAAAGTTGGTCAACACTCCCGAGAACCTAGGGAGCGCGTTGAGCCATTCCACGACCCAACTTGGGGGCGCAGACAGCAAGTGGGATCCCCTGGCGGACCCCGGTGCCGATGGTACGATCCGCGGCCGCATCGGGCTTCGGAGCCCGAGTCGAGGCGTTTATCCTGGATCAGGTTGTGAGTCCAGGTCGGGTGTCTTGCCTCGAGGGCTCCGATCTCGGCCGATATCACTGAATCTCTGACTTTCGCGCAGTTTCGGGTCCGGGCGGAGACTTCCGGTCCCCGAGAACCAGCAAAAGCCCGCCATATTGCTCGGATCGAGCCGTGACGCGAGGCAGGAAAGGCACTACGAGTGTTCACGGGGATCATCGAATGCGCCGGGCGGCTTGTTTCTTTGGAGGACCGCCCCGGCGGAATGCGGTTGCGCATCGACCTCGGCCCGGCGGCGAGCGCCCCGGGGGCAGGGAATCATTCCGCCCCGTGGGACCAACTGGTCATTGGGGAGAGCGTGGCGGTCGATGGCTGCTGTTTGACTCTCGTCGAGTTTGGAGCGAATCAGCTCTCGTTCGATGTTATCGAAGAGAGCCTACGCTGCACGAATCTCGGGGAGCGGCGCGTCGGAGACCGTCTGAACCTTGAACGGGCGATGCGCCTCGGAGATCGTCTCGGGGGTCACATCGTCTCGGGGCATGTCGATGCCACCTGTCCGATCGTGGCGATCCAGTCTGACGAGGAAGAGACTCGGATCACGGTAGAGATTCCGGTGGGGGCGCCGATTCGGGTGATCCACAAGGGGTCGATCGCCATCGATGGCGTGAGCTTGACCGTTGCGGCGGTGGACGGACCGCGCTTTACCGTTGCCCTCATCCCCCATACTCTCGTCCTCACGAACCTTTCCGATCGCAACGTGGGTGACGGTGTGAATCTCGAAATGGATCAGATTGGCCGGTGGGTGGAATCCCTGCTCGTCGAGCGCGGGACGATGCCGGGCAGAACGGACCCCAGTTCAGAACCAGCCTCAGGAGGCCCAGCGTGACCACTCCGCGAGTTCGTATCGCTCCGAGCCCGACCGGCGATCCCCATGTGGGAACCGCCTACGTCGCTCTCTTCAACCGCGCCTGGGCGAAGAGCCAGGGGGGCAAGTTCCTCCTTCGTATCGATGACACCGATCGCACTCGCTACCAAGAGAGCTCAGAGCAACAGATCTTCGATGCGTTGCGTTGGCTCGGTCTCGATTGGGATGAGGGTCCCGACATCGGCGGGCCCCACGCGCCCTATCGCCAATCAGAGCGCCAGGAGTTCTACCTCGAGAAGATCGGTGAGCTGCTCGAGAACGGAAGTGCGTACCGCTGTTTTTGCACGCAGGAGAGATTGTCTGCCCTTCGCGAGCAGCAGAACGCGAACAAGGAGCGGCTCGGTTACGACGGGCACTGCCGGGATCTCGCTTCGGACCAAACCGCTGCGCGCGCGGCGGCGGGGGAGACCCACGTCGTTCGTTTGCGCGTCCCTTCCGAGGGCTCGACCATCTTCCGTGACGAGTTGCGTGGGGAGATCGAGATCCAGAACGCGGAAATCGATGATCAGGTCCTCTTCAAGTCGGACGGGTTTCCGACCTATCACCTCGCGAACGTTGTGGATGACATCGCGTTCGGGATCACCGAGGTGGTCCGCGCCGAGGAATGGCTGATTTCGACCCCGAAACACGTACTCCTCTACCGCGGGTTCGGTCAGACGTGTCCACGCTTCTTTCACGTGCCGCTTCTACGCAACCAAGACAAGTCGAAGATTTCGAAGCGGAAGAACCCGGTTTCGCTGAACTGGTTCCGCGAACAGGGCTATCTCCCCGAGGCGCTTCTCAACTTTCTTGCGCTCATGGGGTGGGCAAGTCCGAGCGGGGAAGAGGTGTTCGACATCGCACACTTCCAGGAGCATTTTCGGCTAGAGCAGATTTCACTCGGGGCGCCGGTCTTCGATCTCGAGAAGCTCGATTGGGTGAATGGGCAACATTTGAGGAAGCTCTCCGCAGACGAGCTTTTTGATCGGCTCGAGCGGGAGAAGATGCTCCCCGACGGGATCGATCGAGCGGGGCTCTCGACGATTCTGCCCGTCGTGATGGAGAGACTCCACCGCCTCACGGATGTTCGGGAGAAGACGAGTTGGTTCTTCGGAGAGCCGGATGAGTACAAGGCAGAAGCCTTGACCCCGCCGAAAAGCGAACTTTCCGCCGTTCCCGCGACCTTGCAGGCGGCGATGGCTGCAGTGGCAACGGTTGTGGACTGGAACTTGACGGCAATCGAGACCGCGCTCGAGGGTGTGATCGCGTCGCTCGGTCTGAAGAAGCCGCAGCTGTTCATGCCACTTCGGATCGCACTGACTGGCAGGAAGGACTCGCCGGGGATTTTCGAGGTCATGGAAGTGCTCGGTCGCGATCGGAGTCTTCTCCGACTCGAAGCTGCGCGCGCACTCGCCGCAGGTGAGACTCGCGGATAGCCGAGTGCAACTCCGCCCCACCGATCGGATCGATCTCCACGTCCACAGTCGGTTCAGTGATGGACGTGATGACCCCTCCGAGCTGGTGAGGGCGCCGGTCGCGATTCTTTCGATCTGCGATCACGATACGATTCGTGCGTATGATCACCTCCCCGCTGATCCAGGGGCCCGCATCCTTCCTGGGGTTGAAGTGAGTGCGCGTCTTGGAGACGAAGAGATCCATGTGCTCGGCTACTTTCCCGATGGCTTCTCGTCGAGTTTCCGAGAGTGGATCGAGATTCGGACAGAGGATCGCCGCCGCCGCGTGACCGCCGGGGTCACGGCTCTTCGCAATGATGGTATTCCGGTGAAGTGGGCCGATTTTGAGGCGGAGGTGGGGGACGCGGTTCCGTGTCGGTCTCACGTTGCGCGATGCCTGATTCGAATCGGATGGCCGCGGAACCCTCATCGACTCTATTCGGGGTTCATGAATCGCACCCGTTTCCGACCCACCGAAGTGAGCACCGCGGAAGTGATCGACGCAATCCACGCAGGCGGTGGGATTTCCTGCTGGGCCCACCCGCCGCTCGAGTTGATGCGATCGCACGGGGAGCAATTGGTCGCGGAGGGGCTGAAGGGCATCGAAGTGCACTCCCCGGCGGTGCGAGGAGAGAGACGGCAGACCGCCCTCGCCCTTGCCGAGGGGCACGGGCTTCTTCTCTCAGGAGGCACCGACTACCACGGTGGGCTCAAGCGGCGTGTCGGATGGTATCGGGTCACGGTCGGTGATGTCGCCGCCGAACTCATCCCGAAGGAGTGACGAGGCGGCTCACCAAACTCCGGTACCCCGAACCTAGGAGGCTGTCGGAAAACTCATTCCGACCGACGATTTGAGCTTCCGGCACCCTGCACCCTCGGCAGAACTCGACGTACAAAGCAGTTCTCCGACAGCCTCCTAGGCTTTCAGCGAGAGTAAGAACTTGTCGTTGTCCTCGAAGGAGCCGACGCGCTCGCTGAGGAGTTCCATTCCCTCGATCGGGTTCACATTCGTGAGGACTCGCCGCAACTTCCAGATCTGATCGATCTCCTCAGGAGTGTAGAGCTTCTCCTCCTTCCGGGTGCCGGAGAGAGTGACGTCGATCGCCGGAAAGACTCGTTGATCTGCGAGTTTGCGCGACAGAACCAACTCCATGTTGCCGGTCCCCTTGAACTCTTCGAAGATGACCTCGTCCATCCGGCTGCCCGTTTCGATCAACGCTGTCGCGATGATCGTCAAGCTGCCGCCTCCCTCGACGTTTCTCGCAGCACCGAAGATCGCCTTCGGCTTCTCGAGAGTCTTCGCATCGACTCCACCGGAGAGGGTGCGCCCGCTGTGGGCAGTTTCGAGGTTGTAGGCCCGACCGAGACGGGTCAGAGAGTCGAGGAGCAGGACGACATCGCACCCGGACTCGAGCAGGCGGTGACACCGATTCAAAACCATCTCCGAAACTCGCACGTGTGTCTTCGAGTTTTCGTCTGAGCTCGATGCGTACACTTCAGCGCGTACGGTGCGCTTCCAATCGGTGACCTCTTCAGGACGCTCATCGACCAGGAGCGCGATGACTGCGACGTCGGGATAGGTGTGCGTGATCGATTGCGCCATCTTCTGGAGAAGCACAGTTTTTCCAGTGCGAGGTGGTGCGACGATCAGTGCGCGTTGTCCGCGACCGACCGGTGAGATCAAGTCGGCGAGTCGCATGCTCAGGTCGTTGTTCTTGCCGAGATGAAACCGTTCCGTCGGATCGATCGAGGTGAGATCTTTGTAGAACGGGCGGCTCGGAACCTCGGTGGGCGGATCGCCATCGACCGTGTGGATCTCGTGAAGCGACGGGCCGCGCCCCTGCGGTGCGCGGTGTCCGCCGGTGGCCCCCACGATGTAGTGTCCGGAACGGAGTCGGTAGCGCTGCACGAGATGCTTCCCGACGTGGACGTCGGTCGGTTGGATGCGGAAGCTCCGCTGGGGATCACGGAGGAAGCCGAAGCCCTGGTTTCCGACTTCGAGCACGCCGCGGACGAGTTCGCGTTTGGCGCGTTCGCCTCCGCGCTCGGCAGCGGGGTAGTCGAATTCTCCAAAGTCTTGGGGCGGTGCACTGTGTTGTGGAGTCTTCGGGCGGCGACGGACCGTATTGTCGACGCCCCGGGAGGTCCCGCCTCGGGTGCCTTGGCCTCGGGGCCCCTGTCCACGAGAACCTTGGCTGCCTTGCCCGCGGGAAACTTGCCCGTGGGTACTCTGTCCGCCAGGACTTTGCCCACGGGGACTCTGGCCGCTGGGACTCTGCCCGCGAGGACTCTGCCCGCGAGGACTCTGCCCGCGGGGACTCTGCCCACGGGGACTCTGCCCGCGAGGACTCTGCCCGCGAGGACTCTGCCCGCGAGGACTCTGCCCGCGGGGACTCTGCCCTCTGGGGCCGGGTCCACGGGATCTCTGATCGTCGGAGGAACCCTGCCCTTGGGAACCCTGCCCTTGGGAACCCTGCCCTTGAGAGCCGTGTCTTGGGGAGTTCGGTCTGTTGTCCTGCCCGCGCGGCTCGGGTCTCCGAGAGGAATCGCGGTTGTCTTGCCCTCGCGCTCCGCTCGGGCGTCCGGGGGCTGAGCCTCGAGGACCGCCCCGATTGTCGCGCCCTTCCGCCGCGCGACCGCGCGAGGAGTCGCTACCCCGAGAATCGGCGCCACGTGAATCGTCACCGCGATTCCCGCTGTCGCGGTTTCCCTCGCTGCGGCGTCCATCGTTGCGTCGCGAGTCACCGCCCCGGGTGTCGCGTCGCGTGTCGCCTCCGCTGCGTCGCGGTTGGCTGCGGGGGGATTCATCCCCGCGGGCAGCACCGTCGCGCGAATCCGTTCGGCGAGTCGAGTCGCGGGGTTCGTCGCGTTTCTCGTCCCGTTGGGGACGCCGGGAGGGAGCTCGCCCACCCCCGTCCCTGGAATTTGCGCCCCCCGCACCCTGGCCGTTGCCGCGAGTTTCGCCGGGATTGCTGCCACCTGAGCGACTGGGCCCACGCGAACCCTGCTTGTCACCGGAGCGGGGCTTGTCACCGGAGCGGGGCTCGGAGCGGCGACTCTCGCCGCTTGCCGAATCTGGGGATCCTCCCGGGGGACGGGAAGGTCGCTCGCCTCCTCGGCGATTGCTGGAGCCGGAGCGACCGTTGGAGGAATCGCCGTTACTCTCTGAATTCAAGTTAGAACTCTCCTTGGAGCCTGAAACAGGTGGGTCGGGGAACAGCTCGAGATCCTCGGGAAGGACCCCCGACGAGACGACAGCATTTCTCGAGTCGAATGGACCGATTCGAGAGGTGCTGTGCCGTGTCGGATGATGCTCTACGCGCACCCGTCGGCGGCCACCACGCCGCCTGGAAATGTCTTGGATCGCTCCGCGGTGAAGTGGAACGACCGCGCACTGGGGAATCGTGATCTCCGTAGGGAGCGGTTCAGTGTTGAACCCACTCTGGTAAGAACACGACGACCGGTCACAGATGAAGACCGGCGACTAGGGTAGAGCGTCATCGAGAAGATCGCGGCGATCCGGTCTCAGCCTCTACCCGCAAAAAACCAGGATGATGGGCGCGTCAAAACGGCCCGAACTGTGTCGAACGGTGAGGAGCGTTCAGTGTGAGAGAGCTGTGAATCACGGTCACTTCGAACCGCTCTCACCTCAAGTCGCTCTCACTTTGCTTCAAGAGTCGCGATGGAGCGGTGTGAAGGGGGGGTGCAGCGAGTCGAGCCTGCGTGAGCCACTCAAGTGGGTATCGGTCATTGGAATCAGCGCCCTGATGTCGTGCCGCCCTGATGTCGTGCCGCCCTGATGATGTGATGTCGAGGGCGATTTTCGAAGTTAGAGCGTTCCTGGCCGGTCCCGCTTCTCACGTCGGGTCGACCGCTCTGCTGCCGCGGATTATAACGACTATCGGCATCGGGCCAAGACTTTCCTTAGCCTTCGTTGGGAGTCCGCTCCTTCCATTGATCTCAGCCACCTCTGGCTCCTGGCCGCGGTGGGGGGGGCGAGGCCATGTTTTCAGTATCCCAACGCTCCCGGAAAGGGGCTCGCCGATGATCTTCGACCCTCCCTGGGTCACAGTTCTCCCCGATTCTGACTCTCTGGAGCGTTTCCTGGCGGATCCAGCTGAGCACACAGGGGCGGGAGCTGTGGAGCTTCGGCTCGACTTTTGGGCCTCCCCTCCGAGCCTCGGGACCATCGCATCGATCCCTGTGCCCTCGATCGTGACTTGGCGAAGGGGTGCCGCTCGCGAGTCTGAGCGGCTCAGTTTTCTCAAGGAGCTGCTCATGGGAAAGGGGGGTGATCTCTGGCTCGATCTCGATGTTGAAGACCCCGCCGCACTCCGCGGCCTTCCGATCACCATCGGACGCCCCGACGGCGTTCGGGTGCTGATGAGTCGGCATTTTGAGGCGAGAGCGACCGATGCTGCGTTGCGAGGGGCGGCCCGGAATCTCCTCCGACCGGGGGTCGATGCGGCCAAGCTGGTCGTCGCCGCTGGTGGCCTCGAGGCAACGCTTCAAGCACTGAGACTTTCGGCGGAACTCTCGAAGGAAGGGCGACCGATCGTCGTGTTTGCGGCGGGAATCGGGGGAACTGCGTCTCGATTTCTCGCCGGGGGAACCGGTCGCACGTGGTGGGGGTACGGGAGGACTCGCGGGGGAACTCCCGTCGTCGCCGGGCAACCTGTGGTGGCGACCATCGGAACGAGATACGGGGGTGGACTCACCTCTGGGCCCTCGGGCGCCGCGGGGTTCGCTGCTGTCATCGGTTCGGATGTCTCCCGGTCACTCTCCCCCGGGTTTCACAATCGGGCGCTCGTCGAGGCAGGGCGACCCGAGCGGTGGCTCGACCTCACTCTCGACGATCCGTCAGGCCTTCTCGCCGATGATCTTCCCGACCCATTTCCTCCGCAGCAACTCGCCATCACGGCGCCCCACAAATCGTGGGCACGGCGTCAAGGACGTGCGGGCGCTCCGGGTGAGGAGGTTCATGTCGCATGGAACACCCTGGCACACGACGCGCGAGGTTGGGTGGGCTGGAATACTGACGTCCCCGCGTTTCTCGGTGCCCTCGAGAACCGCGGAGTCCATGCCTCGGAGCCCGTGCTGATCATCGGCGCGGGCGGAACCGCTCAGCCGATCGCGCTCGAACTCGCCCGGCGGGGGACCCCCGTTTGGATTCTGCGCCGGGGGAATGATCCTCTTCCCGAACCGCTCGCCGAGGCTTGTGTGACCGAAGTGGGCCCCGAGGCGATCGCCGAGGCGCAAGTGCTCGTGAATGCGACGGGAACCGCGGACCGGCTTGCGTGGCCGATCGAACGCTTTCGAGGCTCCCTAGCAGTAGAGTACCGCTACGACCCTCTCCACACAGATTTCTCAGAGCGCACGACTGCCGCGGGCGCGGCATTGGTCGATGGTCTCGAGCTTTTTGCGGAGCAAGCGCGCCGGCAATCGAAGGTCCTCTACGACCTCGACGTCAGCGTCGAGCGCGCGCGTGAGTGGGCTACTCTTGCCCACCATGAAATGACGGAGGAGTGAAGTGACGCCGCCCCGCATCGCGATAGGAACCTGCCGGGTTCTTCCGGAGCCCGACGTGGACGAGGGCCTGCTTCTCGAGGCCCTGCGCGAGCGCGGAGCCGATCCCGAGATGGTCGCCTGGGACGCGGATCCCCCTGCCGACCTCACTCGCTATGACCTTTGCATCCTCCGGTCGACGTGGAACTACTTCGAGGATCCACTGCGGTTTCGGGAGTGGCTGACCGCGGCGGCCGAGACGTGTGCACTTTGGAATCCTCTCGAAGTGGCACTTTGGAATCTCGACAAGTGCTATCTCACCGAGCTGGCGAAGGTGGGGATTCCGATCATTCCGACCTTCTGGGCCTCCCAGGGGTCTCCACTGGATCTCGCCCGAGAGGTCGAATCCCGGGGGTGGACCGAGTTCGTGATCAAACCGACGATCTCCGCCGGATCCTTCGCAACGTGTCGGTTCTCTCTCAAAGAGATCGCGAAGGCGACCGCCTATTTGGAAGAGGGGCTCCCCGCGCGGGATTGGATGGTGCAGAAGTACATTTCAGCCGTCGAGACCACCGGTGAACGCGCGATCGTCGTGATCGACGATGAGATCAGCCACTCGGTGAGAAAGAGCCCGCGGTTCACCGGCGACGAGGAGTTGGTTTCCTTGGCGCTTGTCCCGAGCCCGAGCGAACGCGCGTTCGCAGAGCGCGTGCTCGCCGAAATCTCGTCCCCGATCCTGTATGGGCGCGTCGACATCATCCCCGATTCTGACGGCACGCTGCTGCTCGCCGAGCTCGAGCTTCTCGAGCCGAGTCTGTTCCTCAAACAATACCCGCCGGCTCTCGATAGATTTGCCGACGCGATCCTCGCCCGGGTGGACCGGTGAGGGTCTTTCCGGAAGACTCGTCATCCTCGCCACCGATTCTGATCATCGGAAACTCAGACGGCATCGGGCTCGCCACGACTCGACAGCTGTTGGCGCGCGGCCAGCGTGTGGTGGGTCTCAGTCGCAGTGAGTCGACCCTGGGGGGATCAGTCGAAGGCGGGGCGGCCGGGTATCAACACATCGTCTGTAACGTTATCGGAACAAAGTTCCCGGAAGAGTTGCGTGCTCTTCTCCTCGAAAACCCCGACCTCAAGACCGTCATTCACTGCGCGGGAGTCGGTTCGAGTTTCGATGCGGGGGATCTCTCCGGAGAGCTGGAGTGTTTCCGCACGAACCTGCTGTCGGTCGTCGAACTCGCCGCGGTCATGGTTCCTTGGTGGCGAGATCATGAGGGGGGTCACCTGGTCGTGCTGTCGAGCGTCGCGGACTCCTTCGTCGTTCCAGACGCGCCGAGCTACGGAGCATCGAAGGCGGGGCTCAGCCGATACCTTCGCGCGCTCGGTCTCCGCCTTCGCGGGGAGGGAATCGACGTGACGAACGTGAGGTTCGGGTTCGTCGACACAAAGATGGCCCAAGCCGCGGTGAAACCGTTCGAAATGACCGTGGATCGGGCCGCGAGGGTGGTTCTCGAGGTTCTGCGCAGCAAACCGCCCGTGCGCACCCGACCCCGAATTGTGGCGCTCGTCGGCATCGGGCTCGAATGGGCCCAGCGGGTCCAGTTACTCATCGGGGCCGTTGCGCGCCCATTTGTCCCCGGAAGATCCAGGAGAGCTCCTTGAGCGCAGTCAGCCTCCTATGAGGCTGTCGGGAAACTACTTTCGAACCGAGGGTTTGAGATTTCGGTGGCCTGTGCCCTCGGCAGAGCGCAGTCATACTGCTTTGTACGTCGAGTTCTGCCGAGGGTGCAGGGTGCCGGAAGCTCAAATCGTCGGCCGGAATGAGTTTTCCGACCAGCCTCCTAGTCCTGGAATAAGCGCTGATCACGGCTACGGCTTGCCGATTCGCC
>CALEHF010000273.1 GCA_937876125.1 uncultured bacterium | reverse complement strand
CCCTTATCCTGGCGGTCGCATACGAAATTGAGCGAAAATCTCTCTCTCGCGAGTCGGGCGCTTCGGATCATCGGTCTCGATCACGAGGCGAGCCTGCACCTGACTCTCGTTCTCGGTACGCAGCACACGAATCTTGATGACGTAATGTTGCCCCGGAACCACCGCCCGGACCTCGACAGAAAAGAGGCCCTCAGGCGCGCCCTCCAGTCGTGCCCCGACCACCTGGACGGGGAGATCTGCCCGGGCGGCACGGACGGTGATCTCCTTCGAGACGTCTCGTTCGGGGTCTCGCTCGAGGTGAGCGGTCTGACGCCGATAGAAGACGACGTTTCCCCCTGGCGAGATCTTGACCGTATCGAGGTGCTCGATGGCGACCGGGTAGCTCGTATCGACCGGCTCCTCGTCGTCGAGCTGGACTCTGACGAACAGGTTGTCGCGGAGAAGCTCGGGCTTCTCGTGGGGCGGAGCGCGGACCACGATATCGGCCCCTCCCCCCTCAATCGGGGTTACGGACACGATCTCGACCAGATCCTTCTCGGACCGGGCTGAAATGACGGCCGTTCTCCGAGAGGTGCCGGGGGTAAAGCGGAACGTTGCCTCTTTCACCTCGCTCAGCATTCCGGAAATCTTCAGGACGGGTCCCTCAGTCGTCAGGATCGGATCGACCTGCCCCCGCATCCAGAGGATCAATTGCCCCTGGGTGGGATCATTGCTGTGGATAGTGGCATTTTTCCGGAGGAATCCTGCGGAGACCTCGCCGGTGTTGACTCTCAGTTCGACGTGCCCCTCGGCGCCAGGAGCGATCTCCTTGGTGAAGGAGGGGGTGGTACAACCGCAGTTCGATTGCACGCGAAGAATCTTCAATGGTGCATTGCCGACGTTTTTTACCGGGAACGAGTAGGTGATCACGGCCCCTTGGAGCACCTTTTCCCATTCGAAGTCAGTCTCGGGGACCTCAATCTTCGGGAGGGGGAACCCGATCGGCTCGTCCTTCTTCTCCTCTTGTCCGAAAACCGGGCCCCTGGCCGCTGCGCTGAGGTACAGAATCGCGAGCAAGAAGAGGATGGCCTGGGTCCTGGAGGAGGTCGGGCAGGTCATGGATCCACATCTCCATCTGAAACTGAACACTTGGAACGGGTAGCTGCTGGCTGTTTCCTGGCAGTCTCCAGGGAGAGCGGCGCCGGCTCCTTCCGCCATGCGAGGAATATCGTACCCAACTGGCGGGTGAGTTCGGAACGTGGTCGAAGAGATTCGGAGGGGGATCGACTCTCGAAACTTGGTCCATGACCCCCATCATCAGGCCCAGAGGCGCGTATCTGTGAAGTTCCCCTGTGGATCCTGCCGATGATGGAGGGTATCTTCCTGCGGACCGACCTGCCCGGTCGCTGCCACTTTTCCGGAGCAGCGGGAGGAAGCCCAGGAACGAAGCGAAAACTTGCTCCGTTAGGGGCGCTTTCCGACAGTGATGGGCTCTCTCCGAGAAGAAAGCTTCTTTGTGCGTTGGGGCTCCAACAAAAACTCGCAAGATGGGTCCGATGGGGCCCCGGCATGAGATCAACGACCCGTAACACCTCCGATCGGGGGGGAAAGGAAGGACGTCGATGAAGCGACGCCTGCTCATGGCTCCTGTCGCTGCCGCGCTCGTGGCAATGATGATGGTGCCTGCATTCGCCGGCTCGGAGGTCGGGGACGAAGCTCCCGTGATCAACTCCGGAGGCTATCTCAACAACAAGCTTCCGGTCTCCTGGGAGCGCCTCCAAGGAAAAGTCATCCTGCTCGAGGCGTGGGCGACCACCTGAGGCCCTTGCATTGGCCAAGTTCCCCACCTCAACCGGCTCAACGCCGAGTTCGAGAGCAAGGGACTGGTCGTCATTGGCGTGACCAATGAAGGAAAAGGCCTCGTGGAACCCTGCGTCCAGAAGAACAACATGGAGTTCCTCATCGGCTTCGGCGGGGGAGCCTCCGGGTACGCAACCAGAGGGATTCCGGCCGCGTGGCTCGTCGGCGCCGACGGGAAGATCCTGTGGAAGGGCCACCCGAACGGCTTGAAGAAAGAAGTGATCGAGGCGGCGCTGAAGGATGTTCAGCTCTACCCAACGATCACGACTGAAGGTGACTTCAAGAAGGCGGGCAAACTCGCCAAGAGCCTGAAGTTTGGGTCGGCGATCACGGAGCTTCAGAAGCTCATGGGTGGCACCGAGGAAGCATCGACCATCGCCACGGCGCAAGCCGCGATCGACGAGCTCACAAAGTACGGCCAGGGCGCGATGAAAGACGTCGATCTCTACGCCGAAGGCGGCTACTACGTCGAGGCGATGACGGAGCTCAAGCATCTCTCGACGAGCTTCAAGGGATCTTTGGTCGGTGACACCGCCAGCGAAAAGCTCGCCTCCTGGCGCAAGGACAAGACCGTCAAGCGCGAGCTCGACGGTGCCGCGGTCATCGCCAAGGCGACAGAGCAGATGAACAAGGCGCGCTACAAAGACGCCGCGCGCACGCTGGCCTCAGTCGCGAAGAACAAGAAGTTCGACGAGACGAAGGTCCAGGCGAAAGCGCTTTCGCTCTACAACATGGTGATGAAGAAGCTCTAAGCGACTTCGAGCGTCACAACGTCGAATAAGACTGAGCCCGCGGGGAGTGACCTCCTCGCGGGCTCTTTCTTGTTCAGGCCTAATCTCGTTGCTGCGTATCCTTGCCGGCCTCCTAGAGCTTCTCGAGACGACCGGCCAAATCGACGACCCGATTGGAGTATCCCCATTCGTTGTCGTACCAGCTGAAGCACTTCAAGGTGTGGGGGCCGACCATCTGGGTGAGGCGTGAATCGAAGATCGACGAGTGGGGGTCACCGATAATGTCACTCGAGACCACCGGATCGGTCATGAACTCGACGATTCCCTTCATCGGCCCCTCCGCAGCAGCACGAACGGCTTCGTTGACTTCTTCGGCGGTCGTTTTCTTCGTGAGCATCGCGACCAAGTCGACGATCGAACCATCGATCACAGGGACCCGCATCGCCATCCCATCGAGCTTGCCCGCCAGGTGGGGGAGGACTTGTCCGACGGCGCGCGCGGCACCCGTGGTCGTGGGGATGGTGTTCTCTCCCGCCGCACGGGAGCGGCGCAGGTCCTTGTGATACCAGTCGGAGAGACGTTGATCGTTGGTGTACGCGTGCACCGTGGTCATCACGCCGCGCTCGAGACCAAATGCGTCATCGAGGATTTTGGCGAGTGGCGCGAGACAGTTGGTCGTGCAGCTCGCATTCGAGACGATCCGGTGCTCCGGTCGGAGCACTTCGTCGTTCACTCCCAAGACGATGATGGCGTCGATCTCATCCTTGGGCGGCACGGTCAAGATGACCCGTCCTGCTCCCGCGTGGAGGTGCGCCTCGAGCTCTTGCTTCGCGCGGAAGCGACCGGTCGCCTCGATCACGACGTCGACACCCAGCTCTTTCCACGGGAGCTGGCCGGGGTCGCGCTCTTTCACGATGCGGGGGGAGTGCCCCCCGGCGTGGAGAACCCCGTCCTCGAGGCGCACTTCCCCGGGAAAGCGCCCCATCACCGAGTCGAACTTCAGCAAATATGCGAGCGGCGCATCGGGAGAAATGTCGTTCACCGCCACGACGGAGTGATCCGTTCGGTTCGCGAGAACTCGGTAGACCGAGCGGCCGATCCGGCCAAACCCGTTGATTGCGATCTTCATGCGGTCCTCCGATCACCGGAACGCCCGGGGTCCGATCCCGATCGCGGGCCCAATTGAGCAGCGGCTTCAACGATGCGATGAGCGAGTCCGCCCCCTTGAGCGTACCACCCGAGCGTTTTCACCAAATTGCCGCCGACGACCATCGTCGCGAGGCTATCGAAGACGCAGCTTCGGGGAGACTCGGCGACGTCGCTGGAGACGATCGGTTGCTCGGTCGAATCGAGTACAGTGCGTAAAGTGCTCGATGCCGCACTGTGGAAAATCTCGTTCACCTCGAGGGGGGTGACCGTGCGATCCAAGAGGACGGTGAGATCGACGCAGGACACCCCGGGCACTGGTACATACAGCTTCTCGCCGACGAATCGTCCCTCGAGGTGGGGGAACGCTCCGATCACCGCGGTATGAGCCCAGGTACCCATCGGCACGATGTTTTGCATCGCGGCGCGCGAACTGCGGAGGTCTGCGGCGGGAGTGTCGGTGAGGCTCTGCTCATTGGTGTAGGCATGGACCGAAGTGAAGCTTCCCTCGGAGACTCCAAATGCGTCATGGAGTACTTTCACCATCAGGGCGGTGGCGTTAGCAGTGCTCGATCCGCAACTGACAATGCGGTGGGCCCGATCGATCGGCTCGGGGCTGACCCCGCGCAGGTGGATCGCGTCGAGAGTGTCTTCAGGAGGAGTGGTCAGGATCACCCGGTCCGCGCCTTGATCGAGGTGCTTCTGCAACTCGGCGCGTTTTCGGTATCGACCGGTCGCCTCGATGACGACATCGACCCCAAACTCGAACCAGGGGATCTCTCCCGGCTCGCGGTGGTGAAGGACGGGGATCTGTCGCCCTTTCGCATACAACGCGTCGTCGATGAACCGCACCGGTTCATCGAAGGTCCCCTTCAGCGTGTCGTATCGCAAGAGGTACTCCATCGATCGGGAGTCTGCGAGTTCGTTGATTGCGACGATCTCGAGGTCGTCGCGCGGGTAGATGGCGCGGAAAATGTTTCGCCCCAACCTCCCGAATCCCATCAGAGCTACTCGGATCGCCATCGGAGTTCCCCTCTCTCGGCTTCAGCGCGGACTTCATTCCGCACTCTTGGGGCCGTTATCCCGTGTCCGGCGGTCGAGGTCCACCCCCCGCGATCGAAACTGTCCCGCGCACTCTTGGGATACGACATCGATGGGCCGGTGGCACTGGACTCGAAATCTCACCCCCTCGATTCGAAAGTACTTTTTCAACAGCCTGCTAGGCTCAACCGGGATGCGGTGGCGGCACTCCCTGGGAGTCGCTCTAATGCCTCCTCGCTTTTGGACGCCGAGGAGTTGGGAATATGGATCACATCGTCGCCACCTATCGCCTGCGCGCCGTTGGCGAAGCGCTCCGCGAGCTTGCGCGGAAGGTCGCGGTCGAGCTGACCGTCGAAGTGCCCGATCCATTGATCGATCGTTACCCCGACATAGAGGGGTCGATCATCCCGCAGATCGAAACGGCCGAAGAAGTCGGTGCCGAGACCTCTATTCTGCGCCTCCACTTCTCTCCCGCTCTCGCGGATGGGGGGCTTCCCCAGTGGCTGAATCTCCTCTCCGGCAATGTCTCGATGATGCCTCAAGTCGAGCTCCTGGACGCTGAGTTTCCCGCCGAGCTGCTCTCTCGATTCCCCGGTCCCTCCCATGGCATCGCCGGTTTGCGAGAGCGCCTCGGGGTGTTCGGTCGACCGATCATCGCGACGGCGCTGAAACCGCGGGGGGCCCCGCTCGAAGATCTCGAGGCGGTGGCTGAGGCCTTCGCGCGCGGCGGCGGGGAGGTGATCAAAGATGACCACAATCTCGTCGAGGCGCGGTTCGAGGACTACCGAGAGCGGGTGCTCCGCATTCGCGACGCCGTCGCGCGCGGTTCAGCGGCTTCGGGGCGACCCTGCCTCTACCACGCGCTCCTCACCGGGCCGATTCCTGAACTCGAGCGCCGCCTCTGCTTGCTCGAAGAGGAGGGGATCGACGGCGTGCTCGTCGCACCGATGTTGCTCGGCCTCGAAGCGACGCGACATCTCCTGGCGAAGACCGATCTCTTTGTTTGGACCCACCCATCCTTTAGCGGCTCGGTGGCGCACCCCGCCGGCGGGAGCGTGTCTCCTGCGTTCCTTCATGGCACGCTGTTTCGCTTGATCGGTGCAGATGCCGCAGTGTTCGTGAACCATGGCGGGCGTTTTCCGATCTCCCGCGACGACTGCCTGGCGATCGCGCACCAGTGCCGCAGATCGTTCGGAGCCTGGCGCCCCACATTCCCAGTTCCCGCGGGGGGGATGCGGCTCGATCGTCTCGACGCGATGGCGGATGACTTCGGGCCCGACACGATCTTGCTGATCGGCGGCGATCTCTTGATCCACGAGGCGGGAGTCGAGGCGGGGACGCGTTTGTTCGTGGAGCGCGTGACGCAGCGTTTCGACTCTGCCTGAAGCGGTTCGCGCAGGAGAGCCCTTCTCTTTACTCGCCTCCGCTGCCAGGGTCCGTCCCCCCGACGACAGGTTCCTTCTCTCCGCCTCTGTCCTCCTGAGATGTGGCAGCTGCTTCGGGCGCATCATCCAGGGGAGGCGGGGGAGGAGCGAGTTCGAGGGCGATCTCTGCGATCCGGGGCGGCGTCCCTTCGGCGAGAGCAACCTCGGTCACGAACGCAGACCATTCCCCTTCTTGACGGGCGAGCGTCCGCAATATCGCAATCCGGTGCGTCTCGCTGATGGATGGGTGACCGAATGCCTCGCGCATCGCGGGGAGCAGTCGAGGGTCGACCATCGAGAGCGCGGTATCGACGACTGCATCGGCGGGGATCGAAGCATCGCAGCTGTCGAGAAGAGCGCCGAACTGCTCGACCGCCGCGGGATGGCCGGCGCGGGCAAGGCCGGTCCATGCGTGCACCCTCACCCCGGACGGGCCCTCGGCTCCGATGAGGGAGAGCCAGCTTTCCGTCGCGTCGGGCGAAGGGAGAGAAGCGAGCGCCTCAGCTGCGAAGATCCGCAAGAGGTCCGACCGATCGGAACGCGCCACCCGGGCGAGCGGTTCGACGAGATCGCCGCCGCCCAACCGTCCCGCGAGCCGGATCGCTGCGAGGCGCACCTTCAGTTCCGGCGATTCGAGCCGGGACGCGAGAAACTCGACTCCCGTGGGGTGGAAGGTCTGGGCAATCCCGACGAACCGCGCGCCCGGAGGACCGATGGCCGCAAGCGAGTCTCCGATGATGACTTCGCCAAACAGTCGGGTGAGCAGTTCCTCCGCGGCGGCTTTGGCTGAGGCCCGGTCGAGTCGCGGCAGTGTCGGCTTCGATCTCAGATCCGAGTTGCTCGGACGCGGGGCCATGGGGGCACGGTCCGCTCGGGAGAGTTCTCCTTCAAGGCGGCTTCTGAGCACTCGGCTTGCGGCCCGCTCGGCTGCGAACTCGAGCTCGAGCCGCTCGATCGCGCGTCGGGAGGTTTCCATCTCCGTCTCGAGTGCGGCGATTTGTTCATGCTCGACCGTGAGGTCACTCGGTGACGTGCGCAGAAGCCAGGCGGCACTCCCCCCGGCGCCTGCGCCGAGGAGCGCAGCTGCGAAGAGTCCGAACCCGATCCCCCCTCGGTTTCCCGTCATGCTGCCGATCTCCTTCAGCGGCCCATCGTTACGGCTCAGGAAGCGCGGACAAGGCATTCGGGGTGTGGTCTTTGGTGGTGTGGTAGGACTTTCAAATGGCGAGAAGCATGTCTTGATGGCCTGGTTTGTCAGTTATGGTCTAACTCGCCCAGGTAGCCTCAAACTGCCTATTGGTGAGATTTGGAGGATTCTTGAGCCAGGGGGAGACGGCTTGGCGAGTCGCTGGTATCGTTGACAGTCCAAGCACTGGAGGCGCTTGTTAATAGCTGGGGTGTGTCACGACTTCGGTCGAGACCTGTCCGACCCTGAGGGGCTCGCGCTCTTTTCTGCGAACAGGGTTTCCCGGCAAAAATCTGGTCCCGGTTGTTCCATCGCTTCATCGAAAGGGTGTGGGTCCCATGGTGGCATTCTGCCTCAGGGCGTCTTCGGTCCTGTCCCTCGTCATGTTCTTGGTATCGTTTGTCGGCGCGCAAGATCCGGATCTGCAACTGACCGTTGCGGGACCCACGACCGTGCCTGGTTTGAGCTCAGTCTCGACGAGCATCATCCTCGATAACAACTCTACGACCGCGCAAATTGCCGGTTGGTCCTACGGGGTCTGCCACGATCCGCTCACCCTGCAATTCGCTGGCTTCGCGCAAGGGGCCACGACGCTCTCCGCGAAGAACGGCGCTGCTGCCGACTTCACTTCCGAGAACTTCCTCCCGGGTGGCTACACCGCGGGTGCGGTGGTTTGTTTCGCCGGTTGCGCGACGATCACTCCGGGAACGACCGGTTCCGAGTTGTCGGTCGCCAGCTACACAGTCCTGGTCCCCACACCGCTCGCGACCGAGGCGGATATCACGACCAGCGTCAACCTCTGCTCCACTCTCGGTCCCGCGGGCGCCCAGCCGGTCGCCGTGGTCCTGACGGTCGGGGCGGGCTCCGTCACGCCGACTCAGAACAACCTCGACATCACGATCCCTGCCGCGCCGCTGATCGACCCGAACTACACGCTGCGCCTCGAAGCGCCCGCCGCGCTCGTTCAGACCGGGGATGCGGTGCCGGTTTCGGTCCGGCTCGACAACAACGGCCAGAACATCTCGGGCTGGTCCTTCGGAGTCTGCTTCGATCCGAGCCTGCTCTCGCTCGATTCGATCGTTGACGGCTCGACCACCCAGATCATCCGCAACGGTGCACCGGCCGAGTTCATCGACAACCAGATGCACCCCACCGGCGGAACCTCCGGTGTGATCGTCTGCTTCGCGGCTTGTGCGTTCATCGACGCCGGTACGCAAGACGCCGAGCTGAGCGTTCTCAACTTCACCGCGACCGCGACCCCGCCCTTGGCCGGTCCCCCCGCGACCGCCGCGCTCGACTTCTGCAGCACCCTCGGTGCTGGCGCGCAGCCGATCTCGACCGTCCTCACGGTGAATGGCAACTCGATCCAGCCGACCACCCTTGGAACTGCTGTCGACATCGAGAGCGTTCCGCCGACGAGCTTCGTCTACTCGGTCGACCCGATTCCGACTCGCTACTTCGTGCCGAGCAATCCGGTTGCGACCCCCTTCGACGCTCAGATTCGCATCACGCAGACCGGCGTTGACGCTCCGATCGAAACCCAAGGCTTCTCCATGGGACTCTCCCACGATCCGAGCATGCTCACTGCACTGACGATCGATCAAGGTGATGCGCTGCTCGCGCTGACCCCCGGCGGCCCCGAGTTCTACCAGGCTGCGCTTTTCCCGAACGGTTTGAGCGTCGCTGCGGTCTACTCGATCAGCGTCGTCTTGACCGTCAACTACAAGCCGAGCCAAGAGGTTCTGCGCATTGGGTACACGACCGTCCCCACCGGATTCGCCGGTGTGAATACGTTCCAGAACGTCCCCCTGACTTGGGACGACACGCTGGGATTGCCGCCGGTCCAGAACGTCGTCGTTCTCTCTGACGGTACGGGAACCTTCCCGATCCAGACCGACGGAGTCGTCCCCATGGAGCCGCAGTTCTCCGGTGGCTACGTCCGCGGCGACGCGAACGGTGACGGACAGCTTCTGCTGACCGACGCGATCTGGCTCCTCGCCGATCTCTTCCAAGGCGGACTCACGACCCGTGACGTCTGCTTCGCGGCGAATGACGTCAACTCCGACGGTCTGATCCACCTCGCGGATCCGATCTTCCTCCTCAACTACCTGTTCGTCTCGGGCCCGAATCCCGGCTCACCGTTCCCCCTCTGTGGGATCACGACGATTGCCGACTGCGAGCTCCCTGGATTCTGCTCGCCGTAAGGCGCGCGCTCGGAACTACTTTTGACCTCGAATGCGGGGGGAACCGGAAACCGGTTCCCCCCGCCTTTCCATCCAGGATGGCGCTGTGCGGGGGGGAGCGCAGGCCGGTCTCTCTCTTCGGGGCTCAAGGAATCCTCACAATGAGCCGAGTCTCAGATTGGGGACGCCACCTGCGGAGAGGATCCGAGCTCGATGGAGCCAACACCGGTCACGGACATCGTCATGGCGGCCCACAATGCGGTCCGCACGATCGATGCATCGATCCAGTCGGTCCGGGAGCAGTCCGACCCCGCGTGGCGACTGTGGGTGATTGACGATGGCAGCGACGACGATACCGCGCTGCACGCGAACCGATACAGCCACGACCCCCGGATCCAAGTGATCAGTCAACCTGGAGCGGGAGCGGCTGCCGCACGCAACCGGGGACTGGACGCTATTGGCCCGAGGAGCGCGTTTGTCGCGTTTCTCGATTCCGATGACATCTGGCAACCTGAGTTTCTCGCCACGATGCGGAGTGCGCTTCACTCCGATCCGGGGGCCGGCTTGGCCTGGTGTGAGATGGAGTGTTTCGAAGGGGTCTCGGGTCGCTATCGAGGCGATCGCCTCCCCGTCGTGGGGGAGGCAGAAGAGACGCTTCCCCTCATCTTCTCCCAAGTGCCCTTCCTCGGTTCTTCGGTCCTCTGTCGGGGCAAGTTCTTCCACGCGGGGCTGCGTTATCCCGAGCGTTACCGGACGATGGAAGACGTCCACGTCTGGAGCTCGATCGCCGCGCAGTCGCGGGTGATTCACGTTCATGAGTCCCTGGTCGAGTACCGAGTGAGCGCCAGTTCGCTCAGTAACGGAGCCGGCAGCATGCTCAGGAACTACCGTGACAACGTGCGGAGCTATCGCGAGCTTTACCGTACCCACCAAGGCCAGATCTCCCGTGATCTCTACCGTGAGCGCATGTGGCGCGCGCACCACTTCGCCGGAGAGGACCGCATGCACGGTGGTCACAGCGGTTGGCTTTGCTTCTTCAAGGCGCTCGTCTACCGCCCGAGGCACGCCGCAACTTGGAAGAACCTCGCCATCGGTGCGCGAGCTCGACTTCGTCCCGAAAGTAGGGAGCGTTCTCGAGAGTGTGAGTCGCGCCCGATTCACTCCGGAGACTGATCGGGGTCGCCCCGATGTGGCCGTGGAACTCAAGGGGAGCTCCTTCCTGGCCGAAGACGGCAGTAGATCGGTCACTCAGAACCGAACTGTCTCAGCAGGGGGAAACTGTGAGCAATGCCTTTCTCAAACCATCCATCCGATCTCACTGGGGTCGGAGACTCGAGTCTCCGCTCGTTCGTGCACGCGGGGCGCTCCGTCGCCTGACCCGGAGTCTTGGATTCGAGATCTGCCGCTGGCCATTTCACGTCGATCCGCTGGCGAGTCACCTCACGGAGCTCTTTGCGGGGGAGTCGATCGATTGCGTGATCGATGTCGGCGCTCACCACGGCGAGTACGCCCAGTACCTCCGTCACTTCGGCTACCGCGGCAGAATCGTCTCGTTCGAGCCCTTGCCAGAGAATGTTGAGATCCTGCGAGAACTGGCCGCCAACGACTCCGAGTGGCGCATCGTGGGGTGCGCCCTCGGCGTGGAAGAGAACCGTCTCAAGATCCATCGCACGCGTCACGACGTGTACAGCTCGTTCTTGGTGCCCAACGAAGACGCGTACGAGTTTTCGGAGCGCGGGAGCGAGGTGATCGACTCGATCGAGGTCCCCGTTCGGACCCTCGACAGTTGCTTCGATGAGTGTGTTGCCGGTCTCTACGCCCCACGAGTCTATTTGAAGATGGACACTCAAGGGTACGACGGCGCGGTCCTCAGCGGGGCGAAGAAGTGCCTCGAGAGAGTGTGCGCCATGCAGTCGGAGGTGAGCGTGAAGCAGCTTTACCACGACATGCCTGACTTCACGGAAAGTATTCAGAGCTACCGGAGCCTCGGTTTCACCCCGACCGGGTTCTTCCCGAACTCGCAGAATCGCGATCTCAGCATCGTCGAGATGGACTGCGTTCTTCTCGCCGATCGCCATCGGTAGAGTCGCTCATCGACGGGTCAGGACTCGGAGGGGATGGGCGCACCTTTGCTGCCGACACGGGACCGCATTCTCGCGAGGGTGAGGGGGATCGCCCCGAGGGCGGTCGTGATCTGCAGGGCGCGAATCCAAAGGGAGAGCTCGGCGCCGTGCGAGACTCCGAGGCGAGCGAAGAGGCTCTCGTAGACCCACTCGCTGACGCCAACGCCCCCCGGTGCGATCGGGAGAGCGGCCGCGAGTTGGCCGACCGGAACGAGGAGTGCGTAGTCGGCGAGCCCGGCCCCCTCCTCGGCTCCCGTGCTCCCCGCGAAGCAAGCATGGGCGATCGTCGCGGCCGCGAAGATCGTGAGTGCGTGGGCGACCATTGACCAGCCCAGTGCGCGGAGAATGGCTCCAAAGCGCCCGCCGAGGAGTTGCATCGCGACGAGGATCCGACCCGTCGTCCCGCTCGTCCCGATGCGCGCCACAACGGTGCGGATCCACGGAAGCTGCCAGGTCCCGGGCCACGCGAGAAGGCTCAAGCCCAAGATCCCCAGAGCACAAAAAACCGCGACGCTCTTCGTGACCGTGCCGATGATCGGGTCGTCCCGGAGTTCGATGGGTGCGAGGGTCAGGGCGACCGTCCCAATGATCAGCAAACCTACCAATCCGATGCCGCGATCGATGACCACCGAGAGAATCGCGGGCAACCGCCGCGTCGGCACCGATCGCGCGATGGAAGCGCCTCGGACCAGATCGCCCCCGGTGACCCCCGGGAGAATCTGACTGCTGAGAAGTCCCAACCAAGAGATCCGCAAGCATTCGCGTCGGGTGACAACCACCTCGAGACTCTGCAGCAATCCGTGCCAGCGTATCGTCGAAACGAGGAAGGCGCCGAGGATTGCCGAAAGGGCGAGCAAAGCGTGGGGGATCGATGAGATCTGACCGAGCTGACTGAGGTCGAGCTGATCACTCCTGACCAAGAAGGTGATCAAGGCTGCGGCGACTGTGATCTTGAGACAGAGGACGAAACCGCGGCGAGTGGAAGCTGGTCGCGGGGAGGTATGGTTCGGCGGGCTGCTCGTGAAGTCGGAGCGCGGTGCGTCGTCGAAAGGCATCGTACTCCGCTTCTCTGGGGGGGGCGGCCTCGTGGGTGCGCGGTGAATCGGCACACACTAATTATCGGCACGGAGACCGACGCGCTTTGAGGCCTCTGGAGTCGTTTCGTGGGTGATTTCCCTCTACGGCGGGGAGCTCCCCTGCGCGCGGCGAGTGGCGGGTCTTGCCCGCCCCCGGGGCGTTCGCTATCTTCTGGGACCCTTTTCGACAAGAAACTCGACATGTGAAACCGCGCTCCACGCTCGGCTCTCGATGGGGACCCTGGCGGAGCTCCCACCTTCCGGCCTGGAATTGCGAGCGTGACCCGTGTCCGACATCGAACTCGGCGAGATTTTGACCTCGACGATGCGCGTCACGTTTCGGTCCTTCTTCCGGTTTCTCCTCCTGGCGCTGATCATCGGAGTTCCAGTCGGAGTCATCGCCATGGGGATCATTTACGCCATCGTGGGTGATTTCGAGTGGGCGGCCGCAGAGCCAGAGAGCATGGGGGCTCTCATCGCGGTCATCTACTTGATCGCTGTGCCCGGAGGGCTCTACTTCCACGCCGTCGTGATCTCTGATGCGTACCACGGGCTGATCAACCGCCAGCTCTCGATCGCGGGAGCACTGGGCGAAGGACTGCGCCGCTTCCCGCGACTGTTCCTTTTAATGTTGGTGATGCTCGCGCTCTACTTCGTGAGCTTCATCCCGATGGGTGTTCTCTCCGCCGGCGCCGGTGCCATCGCGGGGGGTGGGAGTGGTTACATGGTGCTCGGCATCGCCATCTACTTCCTCGTTTGGTCTATCGGGGCGGTGGCGCTCTCCTGTGTTTGGTTCGTGCTCTTCCCCGTCTCGGTGATCGAGAAGCGGATCGTGAGCGGCTTCTCGCGTGCCGCTTTCCTGACCAAGGGGAATCGGTTCCTCATCCTCGCGGTGATACTGATCTTCATGGCTGGAGGGCTCGGAGCCTATCTCGTGTTCTTTCTCATGGTCGGGGTCGCGAGCGCAATCTTCGACGGTTCCGGTGCGGGGCAGATGACCCAAGTGATCGTCGCTGTCCTGGGTGGAGTCGTCTATCTTGTCGTCGTTGCTGGCTTCACGGTGCTCCAGTCGGTCCTCCCGACCGTGGTCTACCACCGCTTGAAATCCGCCAAGGAGGGGGACGAAGATCAGCTGGCCGACGTGTTCGAGTAGGAGTCGCTCAGCCCAGGTCGTCATGGGGCTCCCCGAAGTGTCCCCGCGACTCACAGATCGAACCGATCGAAGAACTCCGCGATCCACCAACTCTCTTGATCGCTCCGGACCGTCACTTCGTATCTCTGCCGCTGGACTCTCCCATTTTCGCGACTCTCCGCCACGAGCTCTGCCTCGATCCAAATCGGTTCGAGTTCCTGTCCCCAACGCGCGAAGTACCTCTGGCGCAGTTGTGAGGTCCAAAGGGGAAGGTCAATTTCAACCTCGAGGGTCGCCGGTTTGAACCGCCGATCGATCTCGAGCGAGTAGCGGCCATCGGTCGTGGCCAACCGAACCGTGTCCGTGACTGATCGCCCCTCCCAAGTCACGGTGAGAGTGCCGAGGAGCGGTACGCGAAACCGTTGCTCGGCGTCGACCCAAACATCCCCCGCGAGTCGTTCGGACTGTCGACTGCGATTTGCGATGAGCCGAACCGGTTTCGTCGATCCCACTTTCCCGCGCCCGGAGCTCGGCTCGATTCCCGGGGCGAACAGCTGCGCGCGGAAGGTCATCCCCTCCGGCACGGGCCCGTGCGAGAGAACCTGCCACTTCCAGCGCCCCCCGGCGATGGAGTACTTCGCGGTGGCAGAGAACCAACTATTCTCGACGCGGACGACCCCATCCGTCACCTGGACTCCCCGGATCTCGATCGGAGGGAGCAGGGGCGCCGGAGCGGGGAGGTACTCGAGGCGCGAAAGGTGTCGGGGAATCACGCCGCTGTCGGCGTTGCTAAATCGAACTTCGAACTCTTTGGGCTCCGCGAAGTGGAGGAACCCATCCGATGGAGTCTCGTAGCGCACGCTGCTGGGGAACGTGAACCCTTGGGGCCAGTTGAAAAACCGAATCTCGTTCTCGACATCCGCGACGAGCTCGAAGGGAACCGCGGTGAAGCTCAGCTGGTCTCTTTCGTCGAGGAAGGGCTCGGGCCTCATAGGGAACGGAGTGACCAAGTCGCGGGTCCGTATATCCCAGGCCCCCCGAGCGAGAAGACGGGCGACGTGGCGGATATTCCCGAAGTAGGTCTTCTCTCGGGCGGTCGTCGCAGGCGCCGGTACTTTCGGATCGGTTTTGCTTTCGACCGTCTTCTCGCTCGGGGGCGGCGGAAAGAGGGTGACTCGAAACTCGGACGCCGACGTCGCGCGGGTGAGATAGACGTTCGGATCGCTCTGGATGTCGCGTAGTGAGAAGTGTACCTCTCCACCGTAAACTTCGACGACTCCCGGGATGAGGATGCCGTCTCGATCATAGGGGACCGCCGCAAGAAACACGGCGAGCGAAACGTGCTCCTGGGGATCGTCCGACAACTCGGTCGCTCCCTCCGCCGCCGCGAGTGAATTCGTCGCCCCCTCTTCTTCTTTGATGGGGAGAAAGGTCCGGTAGATGAGAGGGGAGATCGGCCCCCCGATCGGCGCCGCCTGCACGACGCGGCAGCCGCTCAACATGTCGCGAAATGCGACGATGCGCCAGTACTCCGCATCGGGGACGGGGGGAGGACGATAGCCATCGAAGTGAACATAGAATCGCGCGCCGGGGATGCCGGTCTCTATCAGCGGGATCTCCGCAGCATTCGAGTTGTCGGAAGGTGTTCCGTCCCGGTTCTCTTCGTCGGCACTGTTCATGGCGGCAGAGACGGGGACCGAGGTGGCGAGTTCAACCGCTGGGAAGGTGGGGAGGCTCGCTCCCTCATCGGAGTTGGAGATGGAGCCCGAGCCATCGGTGCCAGCTTCAGCGGCGGCGCTCGCGCCAGATCTCGAATCGTGCAGCAAAGAACCGGACCCGAGCGGATTGCCTCGAAGCAACCAAAAGAGGACGAGGCAGATCAAGACCGCCGCCAGCACACCTGGATGTCGTAATCGCATCTCGGTCCCTTCAACCCACCCGGGCGGTGCTGGTACGCGGCTCAGGCGATGGATGACGGGTGAAACCGAGGGCGCACGCGTCTCCTAATCCACCTTCCCCATGTGCGCTTTGTACCACTCCTCACCCCCATAGAGACTCTCCATGCAGCTCGGGCAGATGCCATGGCTGAAGTGTGCGTGGGTATGGCTGGTAACGTACGCTTCAACCTGCACCCAGTAGCCTTCGTCGTCACGGATGTTCTTGCACGACGAACAGATCGGGAGGATCCCCTGGAGGGTCTTGATCTCGAGGAGTTGTTTCTTCTGAAGCGCGTTCTGTTTCAAGATCAGCCAAGCACCGAGCCCAATGGCGAACGCGGTGAGGATGACCAGAGAGTTGAGGCCGATCAGCGAAGGAGCGGCAACTCCCCACCCCTTTGCAGGGCGGAGCGCCAACTGCCAAGACCCGCTCGGTAACCCGATGTTGGCGAGGACCGGATCTTGATCGAAGATCTTGGAGTCGCCGTGGAAGACATCGCCGGGGGATTGATCCGCAGCCAGAAGGGGGCGCAGTGCGAAATCAACCGCCTTCTTGGCGTTCACCCCGGAGAGTTCGAGGAGCGGCGGAACATCGATGACGGCGATCGCAAATCCCCAGAAGTTTTCCCGCTTCGTTTCGCCTTCGAAAATGGGGAGCCGAAAAATGAGCCCGAGGCCACCTTGGCGTAGCTGGTAGGGGCCCGCGCCGACGATCTTGCCGAGCCGGATCGCCTCCCGGGCGGAGTCCGATTCGCGCGAGTCAATCAGGAGATCCAGCCCGAGCGCGGCCTCGTTCCCCTCGGGGGGGCACAGGTACTGGACGACACCGCCGGGGGCAAGCTGGAGGCAACGAATCTCCGGGGCATCCGGCATCACGTTCGCCGCGAACACGAGAAACTGGTCAGCCGTGAAATCAGGGTTCGACATGGCGTAGGCCTTGAGGGCCACCATGGCATGGGTGCAGCGCGCGATGCGATGCTCGAGCGACTCCTGCATTCCGAGGGAGATCTTCTCGTAAGTGTATCGCTCCATCTGAAGCGCGTGCTCTTCTTGGCCCCTACTCAAATGCAGACCGGTGACCAAGAGAAGAACCGTGAGTGAAATCGAGGCAATCCACTTCAATGAGTCGCCATGTTCATCTGGGCCGCTTCGGCCGGAATTTCGGTCTTCCCCTGGAGAGAACTCGATCGATCAGCGGGATGGACAGGGTGGCGGGTGGGCCCCCACTCTACTGGTCCCCGAGGTCGCAGTGAAGGCTGAGCTGGTGGTCGGAGCGCTTCCGGGGCCCCGAGCGACCCCAACTGGCATCACACTCCCCGCCCAGAATCAGTAGGATCCGTGCGAGGTATCCTCGTTTCGGAGCGGCCTCTGCCTCTTCGGCACCCCGTTATCACTCCCCGTGCGCGCATCCTGGAGGCGACATGCAGACCCTTCCCCGGCTTTCTATCTGGCTCCTGATCACGTTCGCCGTCCCTCTCGCGCTCAGCGGGCTCCACCCCGCACTTGCGCAGGATGAGACGAAGGATGCCGAGAAAAAGGATGGCGAGCCTCCGAAGCTCGAGCTCGAGTCCAAGACTTTCTCCGCCCTGAAGGCGCGGTCGATCGGACCCGGGCTCTCTTCGGGGAGGGTCAGCGATATCGCAGTCGATCCGAACCGTCACAGCACTTACTTCGTTGCGGCGGCTTCCGGTGGCGTGTGGAAGACCACGAACAACGGCACCACCTATCAGCCGATATTCGATGGTGAGGGCTCGTACTCGATCGGCTGCGTCACCATCGATCCCCAGAATTCACAGGTGGTGTGGGTGGGGACCGGCGAGAACAACAGCCAACGGAGTGTTTCCTTCGGGGACGGGGTCTACAAGTCCGTCGACGGCGGCAAGAGCTGGCAGAACATGGGCCTCGAGGAGTCCGAGCACATCGGGATGATTGCGATCGACTCCACCGATTCTGACGTCGTTTATGTCGCGGCTCAAGGTCCGCTCTGGCGCGCAGGGGGGCATCGCGGCCTCTACCGAACGAGCGATGGCGGAAAGAGCTGGAAGCGGGTCCTCGACTTAGGCTTGGACACCGGTGTCAACGAAGTGCACCTCGATCCGCGCGACCCCGAGGTGGTCTACGCGTCGAGCTACCAACGTCGTCGGCGCGTCTGGACGATGATCAATGGTGGCCCCGAGTCGGGTCTCCACAAGTCAACGGATGGCGGTCGCACCTGGCGGAAGATCGAGAAGGGCCTCCCCGGGGGGGACAAGGGCAAGATCGGGCTCGACATCTCGCCTGCCGATCCCGACACGCTCTACGCGCTGGTCGAAGCGAGTGAAGGGAAGACCGGCCTGTTCCGCTCGACCGATCGCGGCGAGAGCTGGAACAAGCAGAGCGGAATCTCTTCCTCTGCGCCGATGTACTATCACGAACTCGTCTGCGATCCGTACGAGGTCGATCGCGTCTACATCCTGGATACGTTCTTGCAGGTGACTGAGGACGGCGGGGTCACCTTCCAAAGGATCCAGGGGCGTCATGCCCACGTCGACAATCACGCATTGTGGATCGATCCTACCGACACCACGCATTTGATCGTCGGCTGTGACGGCGGGATCTACGAATCGTGGGACCTCGGATCGAACTGGCAGTTCAAGCCGAACCTGCCGCTCACGCAGTTCTATCGCGTCTCGGTCGATAACTCGGAACCGTTTTTCATGGTGTACGGCGGCACTCAGGACAACGCCACGCTCGGTGGGCCGTCGCGGACGACCCGCCGATCGATCTCGAACGAGGATTTCTTCGTCACCGTCGGCGGGGACGGGTTCGAGACCCAAGTCGACCCGACCGACCCGAACATCGTCTACAGCCAGTGGCAGTACGGTGGGCTGGTCCGACACGACCGCCTGAGCGGCGAGAACGTCGACATCAAGCCACACCCAGTCCCGGGAGACCCCCCGCACGTCTTCAACTGGGATGCGCCGCTTCTGATCAGCCCGCACTCCCACACGCGCCTCTATTTCGGGGGGCGCCGACTGTACCGTTCGGAAGATCGCGGGAACTCGTGGACCGCGGTGAGCGGAGATCTTTCCCGTGGCATCGATCGCGATACGCTCGAAGTGTTCGGGAAGGTGCAGCCGGTCAACGCGATCGCGAAGCACGCCTCGACCTCGATCTACGGGAACACCGTCGCGTTGAGTGAGTCGCCGCTCGTCGAAGGACTCCTTTACGTCGGGACCGACGATGGGTTGGTGCACGTCTCTGAGGACGGCGGATCGAGTTGGCGCAAAGTCGACGCGTTCCCGGGGGTCCCACACATGACCTATGTCAGTTGCCTGACCGCTTCCAGACACGATGCGAACACGGTCTACGCCGCGTTCGACAACCATAAGAACGGCGACTTCGCACCATACCTTCTGAAGAGCACCGATCGCGGCCAGAGCTTCAGACCGATCGTCGGGGACCTGGGCAAGCGGGAGATCGCTTACTCGCTCGTCGAGGATCACGTGCGTCCCGACCTGCTCTTCCTCGGGACCGAGTTCGGTGCCTTTTACACCGTCGATGCGGGCGTCACTTGGTTGAAAATCTCCGGGCTGCCGACGATCGCAGTGCGCGACATCGACATTCAGAGGCGGGAGAACGATCTCGCCTTCGCGACCTTCGGCCGCGGTTTTTACATTCTCGATGACTATTCGCCGCTGCAAGTGGTGACCGGCGAGATGCTCGACTCGGATGCGCACATCTTCCCCGTCAAGGATGCGCTCTTTTACGTGCCCAGCGGACGCGGGCGCGGTTCGCTCGGAGCTTCGCACTGGACCGCCGAGAATCCGCCCTTCGGCGCGGTGTTCACCGTGCACCTCAAGGAGGAGGTGAAGAACGGTCCGAAGCTCGACAAGGAGGCGACCGAGCCGGAATTTGACAAGCTCCGCGAAAAGGCACGCACGCGCGCGGCGCGGGTGATCCTGATCATCCGGGACGAGAGTGGCACCGTGGTCCGTCGCCTCTCTGGGAGCACGAAAAAGGGGATCTCCCGGATGAGTTGGGATCTCCGGTACGGCGGCAACGGGGGACGTGGACCGTTTGTCCTCCCGGGGACCTACACCGTTTCTCTGTCGAAAGAGATCGAAGGCGAAGTGACCGAGCTCGCCGGTCCAGAATCCTTCACGGTGAAACCGCTCGCACTCGGTACTTTCCAGCCTGCGGACCGGCGTGAGATTCGGGAATTCCACGGTCGCGTCGCGCGTCTGTTTCTCGCGGCCCAGGGGGCCCAGCGTGCTCTCTCCGAGACGCGAACCCAGCTCGCAAGCATCGAAGATGCCGTCTTCGACACTCCGAATGCCGATCCCGCCCTCGCCCAGAGAGCGCACGAGCTGATCGTGCGTCTGAAAGACATCGACGAAGAGCTGAACGGGGATCCGCTCCCGGGTCAGTTCGCGGATCCGAGTTTGCCGGGGATTCGGGGCCAGATCCGTTACTCGGCTGCGAGCTGGGGAATGACTGCGCCGCCGACCGAGACTCAGCGCAACGCGTATGACTACGCGGCGGCGAGCTTCGGGAAAGTCCTGGACCAGCTCCGCACGTTGATCGACCAGGATCTTCGCGCGCTCAAGACTGATCTCGATGCTGCGGGTGTGCCGTGGACGCCGGGTCGCCTGCCGAAGTGGGAACGAGCCGAGAAGTTCTAGAGTTCGGCGCGCCGACTGGCTGTTCCGCGCCCGAGCTGGTCCAGTTCCGAGTTCTTTCGCGAGAAGTGCAACACTCCCGCTGCGACGAGCGCGATCGTCGATAACGTCCCGACGAAGCTCGCAAAAAGCATTCTGAACATGATCGGGCCGAGTGTGCCTCGGTTGAAGTGGGGGCTCGTCGGCCCGTTCACCAGATCGATCTGCTTCGATAGGGCGCTCGCCATGAGTGCGAAAGAGATGAGTACTCCGATGCAGCCGAGGATGACGAGGGCCTTGGGCTTCTTGAGCATGGTGGTTCCTTCTCGCGCAGTGGGACTCGACCGGTTAGTTTTTCTATGATCCAACTTCTCTCGTGACGAGTCAACGCAGGAAACCTCGTGTCAACGCTCTGCCGAAAGCGTCCACACCACCACCCGCTCCCCGGTCACCGTCACCGCACCGTGCTGCTCCTCGATGACTCCCTCCACCTCGACCGGCCCTTCTTGAAAGAGCGCGCCGATCGCTCTTCGCCACGCCCCGGGAAACAGCACCACTTCGCAGATCCCCGTCTCGTCCTCCAAGGTGAGAAACCCCATCGAATCGCCCTTCGCCGTGCGGTGACGACGCGACGCGATGCGGATCCCGGCCACGCGTACCCGCTCCCCGCGCGCTCGCCCCGAAAGCTCCGCGAGCGGCACACATCCCTCGTCGCGGCGGCGGCGGTCGTGGAATCGCATCGGATGGAAGCTGACCCCCGCACCTAAAAGGCGCAGCTCTTCGGCGAGCTTTCGTTCGGGGGGGATCTCTCCGAGGTCGGGTGCGATGCCGTCTGAACTCACCAACTCGCCGGTCTCGCTCTTCTTCTCCTTCTTCCCGGTGCGCAGTCGCCACAGTAACTCCGGGCGCGGTCGGCCGAAGACGTCGCACGCGCCGACCAGGGCGAGATCATCGAGTTCCGGTTGCGTGGTGCGGGTACGGCGGCGGAGATCTTCGACCGACGTGAAGGGGCGCGCGTCGTGGATCGAGGTGATCGTGCGCTCGGAGATCCCCTTCAGCGCGCCCAACGAAATGCGAATGCCTTCGTCTTCGAGCTCGAAGAAGCGCTGTGAGCGATGCACGCACGGCAAGAGGAGCGGCACGCAGAGCCGCCGCGCTTCGGCGACGAACGCAGCGAAGGGATACATCCCCGCGTGGTGGCGAAAGAGCGCGCAAAGAAACTCGCGCGGGTGGTGCGCCTTCAGGTACGCCGAGCGCCACGCCAACAAACCATAGCTCGCGGCGTGCGCCTTGTTGAAGGAGTAGCGCCCGAACCGGCGGAGATGCTCCCACACCTCGCGCGCAGCCCCCGCGGGGACACCGTTCTCGATCGATCGCTCGATGAAACGGTCTTCGAGCTTTCGCTCGCCGACGGTGTCGCCGAGGTGGATCACTTTCTTCATGGCGCGTCGCAGCAGATCCCCCTCGGCGAGCGTGACCCCCGCGATCTGCGCCGCGGTGTGGATGACATCTTCTTCGTAAAGGAGCATTCCCTGCTGATCGCGAAAGAGAGTGGTGAGGGCGGGGTGCAGCGATGTGACCGGTTCCTCTCGCCGGGCGCGGCGGATGAACTGATCCTTCATGCCTCCTTCCGAGGGTCCGGGGCGTACCAGGGCGACGGCGTGCATCGTTTCGGTCGCGTTCTTCGCGTCGAGGCGGCGCAAGAGCGAGCGCATCGCGGGGCTCTCGAGTTGAAAGCAGCCGAGAGTGTTACCGGTGCGTACCAGGGTGGCGGTCTTCTCGTCGACCTCGGGAATCGCATCGACGGAGAATGGAACGCCGGTGCGCACGGTGATCCGATCGCGAATATCGCCGATCTCGGACACGCAGCGATTGCCGAGGAGGTCGATCTTGACCAGACCGGTGTCTTCGATCGAGTACATGTCGAGTTGGGTGACGACGATCCCCTTCGCGGCGCGCTCGAGCGAGACGTGCTGATCGATGGGACGATCGGAGATGCAGATGCCGCCGGGGTGCACCGACAGGTGGTGGGGCGCGCCGCGGATCGCCTCCGCCTCGTGGAGCAAACGCTCGCGATCCTCCCGGGCGAGCCCGAGCCCTCCGAATGCGGCGTCACGTCGCAGCAGCTCGGGGAGAGATGCCTCGTCGCGGTGGGGGATCCGCCGGGAGATGCGATCGATCTCATCGGGAGGCACCCCGAAGGTGCGGGCGACCTCGCGAAATGCCGAGCGCGGTTGCAGGGTCGAGTGGGTCGAAATCATCGCGACGCGGTCGTGCCCGTAGCGTTCGTACACCCACTCGATGACGCGGTCGCGCCCGATCCAACAGAGATCGATGTCGATATCGGGGAGATCCTTGCGACCGGGGTGCAAGAACCGCTCGAAGGTGAGGCGATGGCGGATCGGGTCGACTTGGGTGATGCCGAGGGCGTAGCTGACGATCGAGGCCGCCCCCGAGCCGCGTCCCGCGCACTCGATCCCCAATTCGTGCGCTCGCGCGACGATGGTGCCGACCACGAGGAAGTACTCGACGAAGCCCATCGATTCGATGACGGAGAGTTCGCGGGAGAGGCGGGCGAGCGCGGCGCCGGAGACGTTCTGATAGCGACGTTTGAGGCCTTGGTGGCAACGCTCGTACAATTCGCCGAACGCGGTGACCCCGGGGGGGAGAGGGAAGCGCGGGAAGATCGGGTGCCCCGGTTCGAAGCGGTAGTGGCACTTCTCGGCGCGCACCGATGCGGCGTCGATGGTCTCGGGGAGATCGCGATGGAGGTCGCGCCACTCGGCGGTGGTCGAGAGCGCGGCGAGGGGGGGATCTTCGGGGGCGTCGGCGACACGACGCGCCGTCGAGAGGGTGCGCATCGCTTCGAGCATGTGGCCACGGAAGGGGAGGGGGGTCTTGATCCAGCCGGTCATCGCTCCGGCGACCAGATCGAGGCCGAGCGCTTCCGCCGCGTCGCGCACTCTTCGCTCGCGCGCGGGATCGATGAGCGGGCGCCCGAGCAAGAGGCCGAGTTGGGAACGCGCGCGCCGAGTGCCGAGTCGTTCGGCGAGGGTTGCGGCGAGAGCGGGGGACGCGGTGAGGAACTGAAGCCCGCTCGCGCATTCGACCGCGCTCGCGATCAGGTCGAAGCCGGGCGCGGGTCGGTCGCCGGGGCGGTCGCGCGGTCCATCCGGTTCGGCGAGTTTGCGGCGCGAGACGATCCGGCAGAGGTTCCCCCAGCCGCGGCGGTCTTCGGCGAGGGCGATCA
>CALEHF010000272.1 GCA_937876125.1 uncultured bacterium | reverse complement strand
GGAGTAGGTGTGCATCAAAATGGGGCATCCCGATTCGCGGCCTCTGATTTAGAACACGAAATGAGGCTCGGTCCGCAGATCAGTCCAAAGTTGGGGTCTGTCCCCGCCTTGGCCGCGAAAGTCACATTTTCGACGGGATAGGTCTGGTCGAGCGTGAAGCTGAACGGAGCCACCGCTCCGAGTGGGAGCTCGTTCGAAAACTCCCACTTGATACCAAACGTGCCTGTGCTTCCGTCGGGCCCGACGCTCGCGCCCGCTGGAGAAGAGGATGCGACTTCAGCATCCGGGCACAGTTCGATCGTAAAGTGACTCAGCGCAGGGGGCGGCCCTACTCGCGTCACGGTGTAGTCCCAGGTGCTCGTCCCGTTCGAGTTATTGGAAACCCCGAGGAATTCGACCTGGAACTGACCCACAGTCGTCACGGCAGAACACAGGGGGGGGTCAATGGGCGGCACAACGGGCGGCGAAACGCCCGTCGTCGACCCGGTGACGTCAAAGCACACCTCGGTGCCGACCGCCACACTGATCGGTCCCGACTCGGAGATCTCGCAGACCGGAGGAGCAGCTGGGGAGTGGAGCTCGATCTTCACGTCATCGAGGGCCGATGATCCGTTGAGCTGGAACTCCATGCGCGCGACACCGAACACTCCGATACCCGGGAGTCCGACCGACTGTGTGACGCGTCCGTTGTTTCCGCCGGCAATCAGCGTCGTCGTCGCGATGAGTTGGTTCTGAGCGTCGTAGAAACGCACTTCACCGGGGTTCGATCCCTCGGCGTCGATCGTCGTGATCTCATGCACACTGACCGCAGCGGGCACGAATGGGGCTTGAATCGTGGTGAAGTCGAGTTCGACCAGCATCCCGTAGACCACGGCGTCGTCGGGACTATCGATCAGTCCGTCGCCGTCGGCATCGATGAGGTTCTCCGCGAGGATGAGCACGCGGTGCTGGGCTGTGTCGTTCTGGTACGGAGCTCCCAGCTGTCCGCCGGACCCGATTCCCGACCCACCGAAATCCTGGTGAGGAGTGCCGAGGTCGGTGTCGCCCCCGGTTCGGAGGCTCGAGTCGAAGATCAGAGCTCGGTTTCCCGACTCGCCCGGAATCGTTCCGAGAACGGTGATCGGTCCGGCCGGGGTGGTGAGACCGGCATCACCATAGATTTGGCTGACGATCGTTCCCTTGGGGAGCGCCTCAACATCGAAATCGATGGTCGCTTGTACGTCAGCGGCCACGGCGTGGGTCGTCGAGGCGAGGGTGAGGGTGGCGACGGTGAGCAGAATGCAGGCCCACCGGGCCCCTCTTCCGAGGGTCTCGAACATCTCATCACTCCTTCGTGAGCGGAAAACGGTCAGCCTGCGGACAGTCCTCCCACCTGCACCGGTGGCGCGGTGCTGATCGCAGCGTACGGATGAGTACGCCGCGCTCAGCACGGACTCGGTGTTCCGAGAACCGGAGTTCTCGGACAGGCGTGGTGTTCCACGGGCTGTGAGTTCAGTGGTCTATGCCGTGTGTGTCATCTGCGATCGAGGGGAGGGATGGGATCCCCCGGACCATCAGATGCGCGCGGTAGTTGGCGCGATGTCCCAGAATACCGTTGAAAAGAATTTCGGCAGGGCACGCGAGTGGGCACGCCGCTTGGGGAGAGACACGAACCCCCCGGATGCCAGGAAAGTCAGGCAAATATGGGCTGTAGTCGGAAGGAATGTCAGGTTTGGGCGGGTCAGGAAAGTTCGAGTGAAAATACAAATCGATACTCAGTGGGGCTCAGATCGAGAAAAAAAGTAACGACCATACCTGACATCGGGTCGGTTCCGTTGCGGAGCGAACTCAGGAAGAGTCGGCTCATGAGCGCTACTGCCCGGTGATGATGAAGTCGTCGTGGACCTGGTTTACCGGGCTCGGCAGCAGCTGCAGCGCATCATTCAGCTCGAGGAGGTGTGAGAGGTCGAGGGCGAGGGGGTGCTCATTCGGCTGGTAGCTCGTCCCATAAGGATACGCGACCCCCGGAACCGCCGTCATTTCAACGTGCGTTCCGAGCACGTGAGTGATCGACCGGGCGAGCGCGAAGGTCGTGAGGCGCGCGATGCTCAGCTTGTTCGTGTTCCAGTTGCTCTGCCCGAACACGAACAGGAAGCCCGGATAGAGAGTGTCTCCAGTCAGCAAGATGCCCGTCTGGGAGTCGTAGACCGCGATGCTCCTCGACTCATGACCGGGGATCGGCACGATCTCGAGAATTCGCCCCCCGAGGTCGTAGCAGACGATCTCAGTCGGCCAGTTAGTGATCCCGAAGAAGCTCGTCACCGCGCTCAAGCTGGTCCCGACCACGGTGGTGTTGGGTTGCCCGATGAACTGACCGTCCCCCGCGGTGTGGTCGCCGTGACTGTGAGTGTGGGCCACCACAAGATCGATCGACGCTTGCCCATGATCGGTGAGCCATTGATTGACGACCCCTTGGACCGTCGCTTGAACTGCCGAAGTGTTGGGACTCGAGACGGCGCCTGAGTCGAGTAGAAGGACGGTGTCGGAGCCGAACAGAAGGTAGAGGAAGGGGCCCTCGAAGGTATCGCACATGCTCTGGCGGAGAATGAAGGTGTTCTCGTCGTACGCTTGGACTTGAACGTCTGGGTCGCTGGTGGTGGCACAACTGGTCGAGCCATGAATCCATCCCGCAGGCACAACTCCCGCCGGCGGGCCGCTGCAGGGCGCGTAGGATGCACAGGTCAACGTAGAGTTGGGGTCGTCTCCGCAGTCGGGAAACGGCGCGGGGATCGAGGCAGCTCCTTGGAACAGAAAGCTGAGCAGAGTCACGGCATCGGCAACATCGAGTGCGTCATCGTCGTTGGCATCCGCGGCTTTGGTGCACTCGAGTGGAGACCCCGGCGCGGTGAAGAGCTCGACCAGAATGCGCACCGGATCGGAGATATCGACGTTCCCGTCGACGTTCGCGTCACCGCGAAGAAACCCTCCCGACCCGCCCGCGCCACCGGCGCCCTCGGCCGAGGGGATGGCTGCCAAGATACCGGTGAGAAGGACACAGGAGAGCGTGGAACGGCAGGTCAAATTTGCCTCCTCGAGGAAAACGTGCCGGCTGAGAGGAGCGGAACAAACGCACGCGGGCGAGCCGTCGATCCCCTACCAGCGCTCGACGACCTCTTCCCCGATCAAGCGATAGATACTCTCGACGTATCCGAACTCACTCGTCCGTTCACCCACTTCCAACCAGCCCGTCACTGTGACGGGCTGCCCACTGAGGAAGTACGAGACCTCGAGGTCTTTGCCGACGGTCACGTCGATCACCTCGTTCATGTTCAGAACGTCTCCGAAGCAACAGGTGATGTAGCTACGGGTCAGCAGAAACTGTTCGACCTTGCCGCTCTCGAAGATGGTCGGCATCAGGAAGCCGTCGACCTTGACCCGCATCCCGGAGTACGCCTGAATCTTGGCTGGGATGTCGGTCTTCGGAGGCGGCCCGCCTTTTTGGAGCAACGAGAGAGGATCCACCGTCTCGTACTCGAAGCTCGCAAGCTCTTTGAAGCTCAGCTCCCGCGGCCCATCCCCGGTGTCCTTCTTCTCCTTCGGCGCGTCCGGGAGGGGTGGCTGAACGAGAGGAAGCGGCTCCCTCTCGGTCTCGGCGGGGGAACCGGTCTCGGCGGGGGAACCGGTCTCCGGCGCCACGCTGATCTTCTTCTCGAGAGGAGCATCCACATCCGCGGCCGATGGCGAATAGAACTCAGTGCCTTGCGGCGGGAGCACTGAAACCGAAGAAGATGAAGCCTCCGATCGACACCCGAGGAGCAGGGCGAAGATCGCGACGAGACTGCTCACCCTGCTCACCCTGCTCACCCTGCTCACCCTGCTCACCCTGCTCACCCAGCTCACCCAGCTCTCACCTTGGAAGCAGTCACGTTTCTTGTTCTGCGATTGCATCGAGCTCTCTTCTTCGCTTTGAGTCGCAAGCCAGAGCAACAAGGACCCTTTTACCTCAGCCACCAGCAAACCTAGCCATCAGTGCTCGTGGGAGGCCGCCTCATTTCCCTCTGGATAGGAGAAGGATACCTCGACGAACTCGACACCGCGAACGGTGATCTGACGGAGAGTCACCTCGAAATGCTCAGCTCCGACGAGCTCAGGAACCTTGACGCGGAAGTTCGACGTGTCCCCCACCGTTTCGCCGCTCAGAACGTTTTCAACCCCCTCGGCGGTCGCGAGCGCTGTTTTTTCTCCTACCGTGACCTCGATCTGAAGGGAGTGTGCGGGGATCCGCACCCCTGCGTCCGCCTCGCCATCGAGGACGAAGATGTCAACCACGCCGGTCTCTGGGGTCAAAACCCACTCGAGATGCGCGAACTCGTCACCGAGCACCACCAGCGCACCTCCGTGAGGGGCAGTGTGCAGATGACCGTGGGCCGCTGTATCTCCACTATGGTCGTGGCCGCTCCCTCCATCACAACCGACGGCGAACGCACAGAGAATCAGTGCCACGAGCCCACGAACTTCGATTTTCATTTCGCTCCTTCTGAGTCCACTGCTTCGCCCTGCCCCTGGGACACTGCCCCTGGGACACTGCCCCTGGGACACTGCCCCAGGGGCACTGCCCCTGGCCGGGGTGCTACTGCCCAGCCAAGTGCGTGGCGACGTCGGTGGCGTACGCCGAACGCGCTGGAATGATGCCCGCCAGCGCTCCAAGCGCCGTCACGCCGACCGGAACCGCGATCAACGCGGTATGAAAATGGGCCAGGGTCAGGACCACCCCTGTCTCCGAACGCACCATCGAGGCCGCCGCGAGAACGATCAGGGCATAGATGACAAATCCGACCCCTGCGCCGAGACCGGCGAGCGTGGTCGACTCCGCAAGAATCGCCGCGAAGACCGTACTTCGTCGCGCCCCGAGGGCGCGCAAGATCGCGAACTCTTTGCGGCGCTCTCGCATCGTGTTCGTGATACTGGCGAGGATCGTTCCCGCCGCAACGAACACCACCAAGACGGCGATCATTTCGAGGATGAGAGTGATCCAACCGATCTTGCGGAACAGCTCGGCGAGCGAGGCGCCGATCGGCCAGGCGAGGGTCAAATCCTTGCCTTGCTTGTTGATCAGCTGATCGAGACTGAAGCCAACTTTTGGATCGGCAAACTTCAGCATCACCGCACTGATCTCTTTGTGCTCGTCGGGGATCTCTTCGCCGACGGACGGGCGATAGCTCTCGCCCGCCCCGCGTAGCACGTGCCCCCCCATTCGGAAGATCCCCTCGATCGGGATCCAGATCACGCGATCAGAAGGGGTGTTCGTCGGTTCGAGCACCCCGACGACCGTGTAACTCTCATCGTGCTTCGCGCTCTCGTCGAACTGGACCCCGTGATAGGGGCTGATCTCCGACCCGACCCGAAGTCCCGTCTCCGCCGCGACGACGCTCCCGATCACGGTCTCGGTGCGGCTCGGACTGAAGAACCGACTCCCTGGCGTCGGCTGGAACTTCTGCCCGGAGCGCAGCTCGAAGTCGGTGAAGAGCGTCAGCGTCGTGCCGACGATGCGGAAGTTCCGATAGTTGTCTCCTACCGCGTAGGGGACCGCGAGCGCGACCCGAGGGTCCGCGGCGATCTCTTCGTAGCGGGCATAAGGAATGTTCCCGGGAGAAGTCTCGAGGTGAAAAACGGTGTTCAGAACCAATTGCAGCGCGCTCCCACGAGCGCCGAGCACCGCGTCGAACCCGACGTCCCCTTGAGTGAAGGCATCCTTTGCTTGGGCGGTCACCACGTACACCGCCATCGTGAGTCCACACCCGAGCCCGATCGACAGGACCGTCACCCACGATGACAGCCAGTGCTCACGAAGGCTCTTTGAAACCAAGAGTGCGAGTGCGCGCATCAGGCTTCCCCCCCCGTCTCGAGAGAAGAACCCTGAGTGGCGAATGCGCGGTTGATCGCAGACCACTCTTCCACCCGATCAAAGCCGGCCAGGAGCGCGGGATCGTGGCTGACGAGGAGCAGGGCGGCTCCGACTTGCTGACAACTCTCGCGGATCCGTTTCAGCGCGGAACCCGCATGGCTCGGGTCGAGGTTGCCGGTCGGCTCGTCGGCGAGGATCAGTTGGGGGCGGTTCGCGAGAGCTCGGGCGAGCGAAACTCTCTGCTGCTGCCCGATCGACAGCTGCCGAGGACGATAGTGCAGTCGATCCCCAAGGCCGAGGTCGGTCAGCAGTTCGATCGCACGCGACCGATCCGCACCGGGACCAAACATCATGCCGACGAGAACATTCTCGAGCGCCGTGTAGCCGGGAAGGAGGTGGAATGACTGATACACGTAGCCGATATGGTGAGCTCGGAACCTATCGCGCCGACCGTCGGGCCAAGTACTGACCGGCTGGCCCGCGATCTCGATCGCCCCGGAATCGGGGGACAAGATCCCCGCAAGGAGATGGAGAAACGTGGTCTTTCCCGATCCACTCGTACCGCGCAGTCCCACTTGCTCACCCTCGAGAAGGGAGAACGCAGGGACGTCCACGACGGCGAGCGTGCCCCCCTCGGGGTTCGGGAACGACTTCTTCAATTCTCGGACCTGGAGAAGCAACGGCCTCCCCCTTCCACCCGTTCGGGGCAGAGAGCTTAGCCGCGACGAGGAAAAGGCTCTACCAGACTCGATTGATGAGTCAGGGAGAACCGCTCCATAGGGTCAAAATAGAGGAGAGAGGTCGTGTCTCAGGGAGTCTCCGCAGCGCGCACCGAGTCCCGGCCGGCCCGCTTGCTCTCATAGAGCGCTTCATCGGCGCGAGCGAGCAATGACTGCCCATCGCGACCGTCCTTTGGGAAGGTCGCCACACCGATCGAGATGGAGAGACGCACGGTTCCGCCCTCGTCGTCGATGGCGATCGCTTCCTCTGAGACCCGTTGGCGCAGACGTTCCGCGAGGGCGACTGCGTCATCTCCCTTGGTCTCAGGGAGCAGGATCAACAACTCGTCTCCGCCGGTGCGCCCCACCCCATCGGTCTCTCGGCAGGTCTCCACCATTCGCTCCGCCACTGCGACGAGGACGCGGTCTCCCGCTGAGTGCCCGTAGGTGTCATTGATCTCCTTGAAGCGATCGAGATCGACGACCAATACCGTGAAGTCCTTCTGGTAACGACGCGAGCGACGCAGCTCGCGCTCATAGCGATCGAGAATCGCGCGGCGGTTCGCCAAACCGGTGAGTGCATCGACCGCGACGTGATGCAGAATCGTGTCGAAGTCTTCGCGTCCGACGATTCGAGGATGTTGGAGTGTCTCCCGAACATTGGTGAGATAATCCGCCGCGGCGATGCGAGCTCCCGGGTTTCGTCCCAGGCGCTCCGTCAGCTCCTCTTTGTGTTCGAGGATTCCGCGCCAAAGGGATGCCGCAGTTGCCGGAGGAAATCGGCGGTGCGTCAGAAGCTGCAGCAGGTCGGAGTAGAGATCATCGCCTGCGCGCTCGACCTTGTTGATGAGTTCGAGAAACTCGGTCGAGCCGATGGACCGGTCCCCCGACAACAATTCGATAATGTCGACCCCACGGCTCTCGAGCTCGCGGAAGGACTCATAGTTGGACATCGACCCTCCAGGGATAAGGCTGCGGAGGGTGGAGATTGTAGCGAGAGAGGAGTGCCGGCGGACCGGAAGGCCCCGGAATTCCTGGCTTTCCCGGCGATGGCTCTCGAGAAACGAAGCGACCGAGGCGCACGGGTCCGCGCGCCTCGGTCGAAAGCCGATCTCTGATTGAGTCCTGTTCTCCTCGCCCCCGAGGAGGCTGCTAAGCCTCCATGAGAGCCAGCTTGGCCTGAACGAAGGCGAGCAGGCGATATCCGTCTGCATCGCAGTATTCGACCGTGATTCCCTTCTTCGACCGAACTTTCCGACGAATTCCCGTCGACTCTCCGCCGACCAAAACCATCGGGATGTCCAGTGCGTGATCGAGCTGGTAGTCGATCAGATCGAAGCCCTCCCCCAAACAGAGGGTGGCATCGATGACCACCAGATCGACGTGACGCTCGCGCATCACACTCTTCACGACATCGAGTCCGAGGGCTACCTCGAGCTCGTAGGGTTCGTCCTCGAAGACATTTCGCAGCGCGTACGCTGCATCTCGATCGTGTCCGACGATCAGAAGTCGACCTTTGCGCATCGGCCTCGTGACCCGCTCCACCCTCTGCCCGGCCTCGGCCCGCCTCGCCTCCCCTGCGACGCGTGACCCGGACGCGTTCCATGGTGCTCGAGGTCCGCGGTGATCAGCGCTGCGCTGGTGTCACCGTGGTCCACTCGCTGTCGCGACCGAGTTCCACTCGGTCTCGAACGTCCCCATCGAACTGCCCGACGAGATCGACCTCGTCGCACTCGGGATTGAGGTGAACCAAGATCACCCGGCATGCGCCGGAATCTCGAATCACCTCTGAGGCGGTCGCGGGTCCCAGGTGTCCCTGCACCTCGATTCCCAATGGCGTGCTGCACTCCAGAAGCAACAGATCGACATCGAGAGCCGCCCGCACTACCCCGGGACACCGCGCGGTGTCCCCCGAGTACGCAAAGGTCGTCCCTCCTATGTCGGTGATCCTCCACGCTAGACTTGAGGGGAGATGCTGCACCTTTTCGCCACGGAGGCAGAATCTGCCGCTCTCGAGGTTCGTTTCGGCGGTCTCGATGATCTCAATTTCATCCCCCCCGATGGGGAGCCAACGGGCGAAAGGAGCGCGCAGCGTCTCATAAAATGCGGTGAGGCCCTCCGGACCGATGAGGCGCGGATAGCCGGGAGAGCCATAGCGAGGATTTTTGAGACAAAAGAGGAACGGCACGAGGTCGCACACATGGTCGGGGTGGAAGTGGGTGATGAGCACATCGTCGACTTGAGTCGGCTCGAGCCCGGCCTGCCCCAGCCGGTGGGTCGCGCCGGGGCCAGGGTCGATGAGGAGGGTGCGAGGAGGATCGATCCCGGCCGAGGATGTCACCACGATTCCAGGCGCGGAACGGGTCCCGGGGACCGATGACCCCGATCCGAGAAGCAGAACTCTCAACGGGTCCGATCTTCGGAGCCGACCTGGAGCCACACGGTCAACTCGCGCCCCCCCTCGGCGACCACCATCTGCTCGGCGTAGCCATCGAGGATTGGGAGGCCACGGCCACCTTCGGCGTAGGGGTCCGTTTCCCGCTCCGCGAGATCGCCTCCTGCGTAGCCGGGCCCCTGATCACGCACGCGAAGCACCCAACCGGGCGGATCTGCATAAACAGTAACGATCACCGCACCGGCGGTTTCGAGACAGCCATGCTCGCACGCGTTGGTGACCGCCTCATCGATGCAGAGCCGAGCGACGAAACGGTCGCGATCGCCGAAGGGAAACACCCCCTCGAGCGCGGCGAAAGCCGCCTCGATCACTTGGGGACGTTCGGTGGGTGAGGTGATCTCCCAGCGGCCGAGCATGGGGTCGGTCAACTCGGGGGATCGATCGATAAAGTCCAAGCAGGCGCTCTCTCTCCGAACGAAGTCTTCGCTTTCCGAGGATCTCTGAAGCGGCTCGAGATGAATTGGACCGTGACACTCTTGGGCGCGGGTCCTAGACGGCCTCCTAGGAGGACTGTGGACAGAGATACGCGAGGATCCGAATCAAGGTTTCACGCAGGTCTTGGCGGTCGACGATCCTGTCGATGAATCCGTGAGCCAAGTTGAATTCCGACGATTGGAATCCCGAAGGAAGCTCCGCCTTAATGGTCTGCTTGATGACATTCGGGCCCGCGAACCCGATGAGTGACTTCGGCTCCGCGAGGGTCACATCCCCCAGAGCGGCGAAACTTGCCATCGCGCCCCCCATTGTCGGGTTCGTGAGAACTGAGACGAACAGTCCGCCCGCCTCACTGAACCGCTGGAGCGCCGCGGAGGTCTTCGCCATCTGCATGAGCGAGAACATCCCTTCGTCCATCCTCGCCCCCCCGCCGGAGCCAGAGACGAAAATGTAGGGGACTCTCAAGTCATGAGCACGGTCGATCCCGCGGGTAATCTTCTCCCCCACCACTGATCCCATGCTCCCCATCAGGAAGCGGGGATCACTCACCCCGAGGACCACGGGCATTCCGCCGATCTCGGCAAGTCCGATCACGCACGCCTCCCGGAGACCGGTCTTCGCCATCACCTGATCGAGGCGCTCGCGATACGGACGACGGGCGACGAACTCGAGCGGATCGACAGAAGTCAGGGAAGCAAATTCCTCTTGGAACGTGTCGGGGTCACAGAGAAGCCGAATGCGTTCGTCGCTCGGGATGTCAAAGTGAAAGTTGCACTCAGGGCAGACGTTGCCCCGTTCCATGACGAGGTTCTTGTAAACGATTTTTCCGCAGCCGGTGCAGCGCAACCAGAGGCCGGTGGGCATCTCTTTGCGGCGGCGGAAACGGCTTCCCTCGCGGTCTCTTCGATGATCTGGATTCCGACTGTCATTGTTCATCGTGCTTCCTCTCCGACTCGAGCGAGCAGCGCCCGAAACTCAGCCACTCGCCGAGGGACGTCGGGAGCACCGTAGACCGCGCTCCCTGCGACGAACACGTTTGCCCCCGCCTCGGCGGCGAGAGGGAGCGTCTCCAGATCGATACCGCCGTCGACTTCGATTTCGACGACTTTCCCCGCCGCGGTTGCCGCGCTTTGAATGGCGGCGATCTTCTTGAGCGGCTCGGCTTGGAACGACTGCCCGCCGAAGCCCGGCTCGACCGTCATCACCAAGACGATGTCACACGCGGAGATAAAGGGGAGAACCGCTTCGACCGGAGTTCCGGGGCGCAGGGCCAAGCCCCCTTTGCACCCCGCCGCGTGAAGCTTGTCGAGGAGCGGCTCCGGATCGGGTTCGGCTTCGATATGGAATGTCACCCAATCAGCCCCTGCCGCGATGAAATCATCGAGATAGCGGGCTGGCTCAGAAATCATCAGATGGACGTCAAAGGGAAGCTTGGTGCATGGACGAAGACAGCGCACGACCGGTGCCCCGAAGGTGAGGTTGGGGACAAAGTGCCCGTCCATGACATCGATGTGAATCCAATGGGCGCCCGCACTCTCAATCACCGCGACCTCCTCCGCGAGGCGCGAGAAGTCGGACGAGAGAATGCTGGGAGCGAGTTTTCCGGTGGGAACCAGTCTGCCGGGGAGCACCACTTGAGTCCTTTCGCGAGGGATCGCCCTGCCTCCGAGGAGTGGGGAGCCAGAGATCGCACGCGATGGTAGGTGGAGCGGGTTCCGTGTCAACGGCGGTAGCAGGCTGTTGAGGAAGTGCTTTCGCTCGAGTGGCTCAGATTTCGAGTGCTGCGTTGGTCTCAACCCGCGCCCCCGGCCAAACGACGTCGGTCTGGTCGTACTCCGAGCCTGGCGGGGGGTGCCGAGATGCGAAAAACGGAGGGCGGAGTTTGGAACTCCACCCTCCGTTGGGGCGCAAAAGGGGACTCTCGACGGGCGAGACTAGTCGAGCGGAGTGCTCAAGGTTGTCGCAGCTCCGTTGCCGAGGTAGTCGATCTCGACCCGAATGACGCCAGATTGATCGATGAAGAAGCTCCGGATCCCGTAGTCGACGGTAGAGGGGTCCGCGGTGCAATTCCAGAGGTTCACGCCGCCGGTGTAAGTGAACGAGAAGCCGCTCTTCTTCCCGCCCCCGAGTTGGCTGTCGATGTAGGGCGCGGGGACCAGGGCCGGATTCGAGAGGTCGCCCAGGCCATCGAGGCTGGTCGTACCGGGGTAGTTTCCGAAGCGGTTCCGGTAAACCTCGCTCACCGACATCAAAGTGCGCAGCGACGAAATCGCGCTCGCCTCGTTGCCGCTGATGCGAGCTGCCATCAGGTTCGGGATCGCGATCGCCGCGATGATCGAGATCACCGAGACTACGATCATCAATTCGATGAGGGTGAACCCTCCTCGACAGGAATTTCTCTTCGTCTCTCGGGGCATGCGCCGCTCTCTTCCAACTCACTCCTGATGCAGATTCGCTGCGCCGCCATGGTCATTGGGATGGCGCAGTTGGCGACGGGATCGATGGTTTCGATCTCCCCGATCGCTTGAGAGAAAGAAGGCACCCCGCGGGCCCGGTCTCGGGCGCGGATCGACATTCGTCGGAAGTCCCAACGTCTGTGCGCCTTGGAGTGTGTCTGCGGGATGGACCGAAGTGGACTCGGTTCCAATTCAGTACGCTGAGGAGGGGAATGCGTCTAGCTTCGAGACGGTCGACTCACCCGGGAGATACGATCGCTCTGATCCGAGCGGAGTGAGTTGTCGGGGGGAGCGACCAGGCCAGAGCCTAGAGCCTGAGGGGGCAATGGTCTTGAGATCGAAGCGGGGTGGCAGGAGCCTCGATCGAGACCCTCTGGGAGCACACCCGGAACGAAAGACGGGCGGAGCGAGAGCTTTCGCTCCACGCCCCGCCCGGTCCCAGGCGAAGTTGATTCCGAGGTCGGCGCGCGACTAGTCGAGCGCGGGGCTCAACACGGTGGCGGCGCCGTTGACAGCGAAGTCGGCCTCGACGCGGATCACACCGGACTGGTCGGCGAAGAAGCCGCGCACACCCACGTTGACGTTGGTCGGGTCACCGGTGCAGGTCCAGGTGTTCGTGTCACCGAGGTAGGTGAACAGGAAGCCACTCTTGGTTCCGCCACCGAGCTGCGCGTCGATGTACGGAGCCGGCTGGAGAGCCGGGTTCGAGAGGTCCGGGAGTCCGTCAGCCGGAACACCCGGGAGGATACCACCCGGGTAATACCCGAAGCGTCCGCGAAATTGCTCGCTGACCGTGCTCAGCGTCCTGAGAGATGCCACCGCCGAAGCCTCGTTCCCCGAAATCCGGGCGTTCAAGAGACTCGGGATCGCGATCGCAGAAATGATAGCGATGATCGCGACGACGATCATCAGTTCGATGAGGGTGAAACCCTCGGTCTTCCGTCGGATCGTCCGTTGCATGTCCATGCTCCTCGCTTTGTGTTCGAACTCAGGGAGTCGGCGGGTCCCTCGACCCCTTTTCGCCCTCCCATACAAGAGTCCGATGCTCGAGGGCAGATCGTCAACCGGCTGAGAGAAGAACTATCGAAACTTGTGGGCCCCGGCTTCGCGGCAGCCTCCAAAGGACCAGTGGTGGCCTCCCCTGGCGGATTCGCATTTCCACCAGCGCGTAGAATTCTTTGCGGCCCTTCGGGCTCCAGAGGCTTCCGCAAACAGCTGCACGGTTGAGTGTCTCACGGACAAGCTCTCCGCTGACAACTTGAAAGTGGACGTGGACGTTCAGCCCACATCGATGAAAAAAGGCGGGGCGGAATGCGCACTGCGCATTCCACCCCGCCAGCGAAGAGCGACACCAAAAGTGTCGGACTTCATTTAGTCGAGCGCGGGGCTCAGCGTGGTGGCGGCGCCGTTGGCAGCGAAGTCGGCCTCGACGCGGATCACACCGGACTGGTCGGCGAAGAAGCCGCGCACACCCACGTTGACGTTGGTCGGGTCACCGGTGCAGGTCCAGGTGTTCGTGTCACCGAGGTAGGTGAACAGGAAGCCACTCTTGGTTCCGCCACCGAGCTGCGCGTCGATGTACGGAGCCGGCTGGAGAGCCGGGTTCGAGAGGTCCGGGAGTCCGTCAGCCGGAACGCCCGGCACGGCACCACCCGGGTAAAACCCGAAGCGGCTGCGGAACTGCTCACTTACAGTACTGAGCGTCCGGAGGGACGAGACGGCGGACGCCTCGTTACCCGAGATACGAGCCGAGAGGAGGCTCGGGATCGCAATCGCCGAAATGATCGCAATGATCGCCACGACGATCATGAGCTCGATGAGGGTAAAACCCTGCTGGTTACGCTTCTGCATCATGTTCCTTTCTCCTTGACGGAGGCTGAGTGCACTTCGAAAGAGCGCCGAGCCGCACCCCGCGACTCGGACGGTCCCCACTCACGGCACTCCGCCGCGGAGGGACTCCCCACAATTCACGAGAGTCCTATGGCAACGGGTGGGCCAAGCTCTGCCAATTGCTTCGGAAATTGAGCAAGTGCAGATGAAGCCCCCAGTTGCGAGATTCCCAAGATCGGCGAGGAATGGCCTCACAACGGCGATGTGACGGGGTGTGTCACTCGCAGTTGGACGCGCGGCGTCGCTTTCGACAGCGAGTGTCACATGTCGGCGACTGGAATGAGATCAGAGAGAGGGGGAGCGGATGAGGTCGATCACGCGGGCGCGGAGCCTCGAGACACCGCGAAATCGATCCTCTGAAAGTACGGCGATGACGGAAATCGTACCGGGAGCCGCATGGTCTTGTCGGATGAGTTCACCCGCGTGCTCCGCACCTCGGAACCAGATCGCTTCGATCGTCCCTGCGTCGTGGCGGAACTGAGCCATCAGATGTTCCTCGCCACGCCCGACGAGTCGCGGGGGGCGCGCGAGCGAAAGCCCCTCGATGCGAAAGATCGGTTCCGGATTGCCGGCACCGAAGGGAGCCATCGCCGCCAACGCCCGAACCAATTCGAGGGTCGCTTCTTCCCCAGGAATGGCGAGATCGTACTCCTTCGGGGGAAGCTCTTCGGTCTCTCCCCTTGCCTCACCCGCTGACGCGAGCGCGGCACGGACTTGTTCGACCTGATCGGGAGCGATGGTCAACCCCCCGGCGCACGCGTGTCCTCCGATGGAGAGCGCGAGGGGGCGCACCGCGTCGTAGAGATCGGTGAGAGGACGCTCCTCGATACTGCGCGCCGAACCGCGTCCGATTTCGCCGTCGAGTGCGACCACGAAAACGGGTCGAGAGAGGCGATCGACCAATCGAGCTGCGACAATGCCTGCAACCCCGGAGTGCCACCCCAGACGCGCGAACAGAAGCGCACTCCCCCCGCGTGGATGAAGATCTCCTTCGAGCTCTTCGAGGCAATCGTCGATCATCTTCTGTTCGATCGCCTTCCTCTGGCGATTCAAAGTGGCGAGCTCCAGAGCGACGGCCCGCCCTCGGGCAGCATCGCGCGTGCGCAGCAACTCAACCGCGCGCTCGACTTGGCCCATCCGACCCGCGGCGTTGAGATGAGGCCCGATCTTGAATCCGATGTCTGTGGAGGTCAGTCGATCGGGCTCCAGTGCGCACACTTCCAGGAGCGCCCGCAGCCCCGGACGAGAAGAGCGCCCGAGCGCCCGAAGGCCATGGCTGACGATGGCGCGGTTTTCACCGAGAAGGGGGACGACATCCGCCACCGTTCCGAGCGCAAGGAGGGCGAGAGCTTCTTCGAGGAATGAGCGGAAGCGCGGAGCGACCCGATCCCCCTCCGCCGCCCGCTTTCCGAGGCCCCACGCCAGTTTGTATGCGACCCCCGCCCCGCACAGGGTCGCGCTGGGGCTCGGCGAATCCTTGCGATCGGGATGGGCGCGACCGGGATGGACGATCGGAATGTCTGCCAGACCGCCTTCGATCGGGTGATGGTCAGTGACGATGACCGCCATTCCCAACTCGCTCGCGAGCGCGAGCTCAGCATGATCGTTCGCCCCGCCATCGACCGTGATGAGAAGCCCGATCCCCTCGGCATGAAGCGTGCGCACCGCATCGAGGTTCAGGCCGTATCCCTCGTCGAGTCGGTGCGGAATGTAACTGCGCGCCTCGACGCCGAGCTCAGCGAGCGCTTCGAGAAGAATGACACTGCCGGTCACTCCATCGACGTCATAATCACCGTAGATGCAGATCGGGATTCCGCGCTCTTTCGCGTCGAAGATCTGTTCGACGGCGCGCTCGAGATCTGCGATCACTTCGGGGGGGTGAAGGTCGAGCAGACTTGGGTTGAGGAAACTCTGTGCGGCCTCCACCGTTCTCTGGCCTCGCTGCCAGAGAAGTGCGGCGACCGGGGCGGGCACTTCGAGGTGCGCGGCGAGCCCTCGCGACGCCTCCGCATCGTGAGCTTTGGGTCCCCACGTCCTGACCGCGGTCCGGAGGGGACTCACCGCGACGCACCTTCCACTCCACACACGACTTGGTAGAGACGCTCGGCCGTTTGACGATCGACCTTGCCCTCGCGAAACCAACCTTCGAGA
>CALEHF010000271.1 GCA_937876125.1 uncultured bacterium | reverse complement strand
GGGTATAGAAGCGTGTGACGTTGAGGTCGGAGATCCTCAGGAGCAGTCTCTCACCCTGAACAGCGGTGATCCTCGAGGACTCGATCTGGCTGAGACGCCCGATCGCAAAAGTGTCACCGGGCAGAGGCGCCACCGGGAGCTGACCGTCACCGGGGAAGGTCCGGATTCGATGATTGCCTCCGAGGTACTGCTCGATCTCGACCACGGCACCCGCCGCTGGACCATCCAGCATGACGAGCCCGAGCCCTTCGTACCGACCGTTCTGATCGGAGAGGTTCGCCGAGGCGAAGAAGCGCCGTCTGTTGGGGTTCGAGGGGGCTCCATCCGCTGTTCCGAGGACCGTACCGGTGACGACGATGTTCTCCGGAGCTGGAGCGATCGGCCCGGCCGCAGTCGTGTCCGGATAGCCACGGCCATTCAGCAGCGCAAAGTCATCCTTCATCTGCGCGAACGGAAGCGGCTGCACGGAGTAGCTCGCGTCATGGAACTCCTGGTCGAACGAGCCCATTTGGATCGCGTACTCGACGTCATACCCGGACGAACCGTCCCCATCGTTGAAGACGAACTTCGTGAACCCCTGGTAGTCGGGATCGGGTGTGCCGGCGCTCGCGAGCACCTGGGCGATGTTGTTCTGCTTCGGCTCGACGTAGAGATTTCCGAGCATGCCCATTTGCATGTGTTCTGCCGCTTCGACGTGGCAGTGGTACATGTAGGTTCCGGGACGGTTCGGGGCGTAGAAGTACGCGAGATTCGCCATCATGTTGACGGTGATCGACGACTCTGGAATCCCGTCGTAGACCGGCGCCGCGTTGGGGAAACCGTGCCAGTGAATGGAGTGCGGGTCGAAGAGATCGGGACGACGCAACATCCCGACATTGGTCAGGTTCAGGTAGACCTTCTGCCCCTCCTTGAAGGAGAGAAGCGGTGCGGGGGACATCGCCCGGAGCATCCCCGCGGCCATCACATTCTCGAGCGGGATTTGCCTCACGTGCGGATCTCCAGCCCCAGCCGTGGGGAGGAGTCGCGAGAGATCGGAGAAGCTGAAGATGTACTGCTGCGTTCCGTCCGCCATGGTGGCGAACCCATCTCCGGCTGCCAACAGGAGAAACTTGTGGTCGTTGTCGTCGATGCCATCTCCATCGGTATCGATCCCATCGGTGTCGGGCGGCATCTGCACCGCAACGTCGACACTGAGGGGCGGGGCCGGCACGATCACCCTCAGGTTGATCCGCACAGACGCCGAGAGTCCGAGGGGATCCACGACTCGAACGCGGAGCCAATCGGTCCCGGTCACATCGGGTGCCGGGGTGAAGACGACCGATCCAAGAGGAGTGACGGTCGCCGTCCCGAACCCAGCGCTCGGCGCTCGGGTGATCGTGAAGGTGTGCCAGTCATCGACGTTCGGATCGTTCGGTTGCACGCGAGTGATCCCGACTTGATCGACTTCGGTCACGATCGGGTCGGCCGTGGGTTGAGGTCGCCGGTTTTGCGCTGGGCGAGTCACGTCAATGTGCGCGACCCCGATCGCAGTGCGCTCTCCGTCGCTGGTGAGATAGGAGAACTGAATGGAACCTCTATATCCACGGGGCGGCTTGTAGCTGAACGAACCGTCGGCTGCGAGTTGTAGAGTTCCGCGCGCGGGGAAGGTGATCGGCATGACAGTGATGGGATTGGGACCCGCATCAGGATCGCTGTCGTTCGCGAGCACGCCCGGTGCGGCAACGACCAACTCTGCGTTTCGCGAGTTGTTGAGAAGGGTGTAGGAATCCTGCCCCGCCTCGGGAGCGATGTTCGGACCCTGCGTCCCTTCGTCCGCTCCGACATGCAAGTTGCCGTTGTTCGACAGGTGGAACATGTCTCCATCCGTGTCGACGATGTGGCCGCCGAGAACCGACATTACCTGGGCGGAACCGAGGTCGAGCGCGGGCGAGACGAGCCCATCGACGTGATAGTCGCCGTAGAGTTCACCCGTCGCGGGCACTCGTGTCGTGAGAGGACCGTAGCGCACCTCGATGTAGTTCCCCCCTTCGTCGAACGCCACGGCGGGAACGATCGAGGAGTTGAGCTCGGGCTGGGAGATCGTCTGTCCGCGATCCCCGTTGAAGTACGAGGTGAGGAACAGCGGGTTCGCCGCGATGTTGGTCGACGAGTAGAAGGTGTCGTCGGTCAAGATACTGAACTCGGGATCGAGGATTCCGGCGACGCCGAGCACCCCGAGGTCCCAATAGGTCGGGAACGCCGCGGGATCGTCGGTCATCGCGGGGAAGATCCCGAACTGACCGGTGGCGACACCGTTGTTCACGAAGTGGAACGCGCGGTTTCGCCAAATGATGTTGTTCCAGAGGACGGGGTTCGAGTACTCCGCCAGGTTGACGACGGGGCCCGTTTCGAAGTCCTCGAGCTCGATCGCCTGCCCGAGCTCTGCGCTGTGGGCACGCGCAACGATGCCGGCGGGCTGGAAGGTCGAAATGTTGCCGCCGGTGGTGAACGCGCTGCCAGCAGTCGCGGTCGAATCGTTGTGTGCAATCGTGTTGTGAACGATGTAGACGCTCAAAGCATCCGAGAGCGAAATTCCCCCGCCGGCGAGTCCGGCGACGTTGTTCACAATCGTGTTGCTCAGGACATCGATCCGGTAGTACGTTTCGATGTCGGAGTTATCGAAGACATCGAGACCGTTGGTGGAAACGAGAGCGATCCCGGCCCCATCCCCGGAGCCGGCGTTGTTCCCGAGAATGTGGTTCGCGACGATGCGGACATCGCCCGAGCCGGGACCGAGCCCCGGGTTCACCAACGGCGCACCGCCACTGACATAGATGCCACCGCCGCTCGCGCCGAGCTGCTGATTGAAGCACTGGTTGAAGTGGATGATGTTCTGCTCGATCACGCCACCATGGCTCGTCCCGAGGTGACCGATGCCACCGCCGTTCGAGAGCGAGAAGTTCCCGCAGATCAGGTTGTGCCGGATGTCGTAGCCATCGGCGCCGGTGTAGATCGAGATCCCTCCTCCCGCACCGGAGAGGCTCCCGTTCCCCGCGATGAGGTTGTGGTGGATCTTGACGTTGTCGGAGCGGGACGAGTCGAGATAGGGAAGACCTTGGTCGTCGGTGAGGATCAGGTTCGGGTGGCCGATTCGGATTCCTCCACTGGAGAAACCGGAATTCTGCATCACTCGGTTGTTCCCGATCTCGAGGTGGCGGGCATAGCCGTTGATCGCGATCCCGCCGCCAGTCGACGCCCCAAAGATCGTCAGGCCATCGATGCGAGCCCGCGGATCGGGACCGAAGCCACCGTTCTCTTGCGTGGCATAGCGGCCGAAGACGCAAATTCCAGCGCCTTCGATGTCCGCTAGCGCGGGTTCGATGCCGACGAAGTTCACTTGCTGCCCCTCGAGCAGATCGATCGAACCGGTGAGCCAAAGATCATGAACCTTGGTTCGCCAGTCGCGGATCTTGTCGGAGGGTGACTGGACGGCATTGATCGCCGTCGAGTACGCCCCCCAGCCTTGGAGCCGGACCGGCTTCCAGAGGATCACGAGCTCTTCGTAGGTCCCCGGCGCGATCAGAATGAGATCTCCCGGCGCCGCAGCGTCGATCGCGGATTGGATCGATACGAAGGTGTTCGGACCGCCGCCCTGATTCACGTGCAGCACGGCGTGGTCCCCGGTGCCGACCGTGACGGTCACTCCGAGCGGGGTCGCGAGGCCATTGTCCGCGCGGGCAATGTTGAGTTGGCCACTCGTCGCTCCCGGAGGCACGACGCAGGTGATCGACTGTCCATCCGCCGCCCAGCTGGTGATCGGGAGCGAGACCGTCCCGAGGGTCACGAATCCAGAGGTCGCTCCGAAGCCATAGTCGCGGGTGATGATCGCCGGTTCTCCGGGCGCGCCGAAGGCGGGGTTTTCCACCTGAGTCGCTCCGGCCGCGGTGATCGTGAGACTCGAACCGGCGGCGGCGACAAAGGGCCCGCCGTCGGGGCCGCTCACCGCGTAGATCGCCGGCGTTCCGTCGGGAAGGTCGCAGTCGACGGGGAACTGAGCGGCTCCCGCGAAGGCGCCGATCGGCACGACGGGCGTATCGAGGTAGGTCGTCGTTCCCGGCATGTACTGGAACGTGTAAGAGTACTGGCTGTATTTGCGATTGTAGTGCGGGTCCGAGATGAACTGGCCGAACGTCGAACTGCTCGGATCGGTGTCGCTGATCGGACCGGGATCGTTCAGCACGACCGTGAGCATGTTCGGGGACATGCCACTGGGCATCGACAGGTTGTTGGTGAATGTGGACGGCACGAGCAAGGTGTAGGCACCCCACTCATCGGAGTACGTCCGCGAGATCTCGTGACCGGTCCAATCCCGAAGGGTGATCGGCAACCAGGCGGGACTGTATTTCTCACCGAATGCAGGAGCGTTGGGATCGAACTCGTTCGCCGTATCATCGACGATCACCCCCACGATCTGTCCCGCCACCGGGACCTCCGTGAACAGGAAGAAGTCGCATGCGGTGTTTTTCTGGTCCGCGACCTTCACCTGCTTGCGATTGGGGAGGGGTCGATTCTGACCGCCGAAGGGGCAAGCGATCCCTGGGAACAGCGCGAGCTCCGCGGGGACGACCCGACGGACTCCGCACGGAATGGCGATGTTGTCGAACGGCCCGCCAGACGCGGGAGCTTGCTGAGGGGGTCCGAGGATCGGTGAGAGCGGCGCCGGAGTCGCGGGGGCGTTCGGGTCGTAAAGCTCCGCCTGGACGTACTCCTCACCGAAGTCGACGTTCTTGTCTTCCTCCTTCTGGTGCAAGTATCCGGGCGGGGCGACCGACTCGACAATATAGAACCCAGCGGGCAGCCCGTCGTGCTCGACACCGGCGGCATCGATCCAGCTTGTGAATGCGTATCCGCCGTCGAAGACGCCATCGCGCACTTGGTTGAAGTTGCGCAGACCATCGAACCCATCGACCGGAGTCCCTGTGAATCCGGGGAGATCCGGATGGGCGATGAAGCGGTCTCCTTGTGTCCCGACCGGGGGGGTCTCGTCCCAGCTATCGGTCCACGCCACATTGAGCGCATCGCCATAGTCCAGAACGGTCCGGGTGCCCGCATCGAGCGTGGGGAGCGTGATCTCGCCGTCTCCATTGAGGTCGTCGATGACTTTGTCGTTGTCCGAGTCGGCGTACAGGATCACCTCGACTCCAGGGATCCCTGGCTCCCACGGTTCGACCGTGGCGAGGGTCGGATCGTCCTCCGCGCGAGTGGTGGCGTAGATCGTCATTCCCGAGATTCCACCGTTCTCACCTTCGGCGTACGGGGCCTTTCCCCACTGAATGACGTTGGTCTGACCGAGGAAGCCCTGGAAAGCTTGAGTGAGGACGGGCCCGGTCTCGGTGCGGCTGAGGTTGTTGCCGGTGTTCGGGTTGATCGCGGGGAGCTTCTCGCCGAGCGCCCCGAGAACGAACTCGCCATTGGCATCGACCTGGAACTCTGGCATCGGCTTCATGCGATCGAAGGTCGGGTTGTCCCAACCATTGTCGGGGGTCACTTCGCCGCCTTCGTCGACGACGATCGTCGCGCCGGTGGCTTTGAGATTCGAGAAACCCACTTCGGCGACGAGCCAGTGGAAGAACGGAAAGACTTCGTCGAAGGGAGCCGCCCCGTTGGGATCGGTCGCCCCTGCCTGGTACACCGATCCATCCCGCCAGCGGATCGAGGTCCCGACTTGGGGGATCGGCTGCTCACCTGCATCCCAGAAACCGTTTTCGTTGTCATCGTTGAAGACGAACTGATGCAGATGGTGGAACCACTCGAAGATGGGCACCGGGCCGAGCTCTGTCGCCTGACCGTTCGCCACCAAGACGTCGATCTTGGCGAAGATCAGGTCGAGGTTTTCATCCCAGACCGCGAGTTGCCAAAGACCGTCGGGAACGTTCGGGATGGTGAAGTTTCCGTCTTCGTCACACGGCTGGGCGTAGACCCCGACGCCCCCAGCAGCTGGGGTGCCGGTGTTCAAGCCGACCCACGCCCCCGTGACGGGAGCTCCGGGCCAAAACGTGAACTCAGGGGGGCGAGAGGCGTGGAGCGAGACGATTTGTCCAGAGATCGAGCCGGATCCATCGAAGAAGGCTGCACTGTCCTGGGTAGTGATCGGGCGGATGAAGCCGATGAAGACGTGCACTCCCGGGGGACCGAACTCGACAAAGACCTCCGGCTCGTTCGCCTTCACCCAGGCATCGACGACACGCTTTCCCTCGATCGTCGAGGTCTGGATCCAGTTCTCGCCGAGCGGCGGAGTCACGAGGACACCGTACTTCCCCGGGGGGAGGTTGCGGACCGTCGCGCGCCCCTCGGCGTCGGTCGTGATGGTCCCATCACCCATGTGCGTCATGGCGCCGTTCTCGTCGTAGGTGGACCCCAGCGGATTCCCGAAGGCGTCCATCGACAACATTCCCGCAGAGATGCCGTAACGCCCCCCCGCATCTTCGAGAGTGATCTTGAAGTTCGCCAATCCCCCCTCTGCGGGTTGATCTGGGATGTTGTTGATCACCTTGCTGTCCTCGAAGACCAGGATGGACATCGTGGCGGTCGGAAGCGGGTTTCGCTGGCAGACGATGACCGCACTCTGCTGCCCCGGGGCGACCGGCGCTCCACTCATCGAGTGACCGCTATCGGGGAGCACCGACAGGAAGTAGTGCTTCGTCGGATCGGGGGTCGCTACCGTCGCGAGCCCATTCGTCGACTCTCCGGTAGAGACGACGTGGGAATGACTCGTGTGGAAGCGAACGGCGAGGGGCAGTGCCTCCGGTGCTGCCGCGTTCGGGATCTGTTGCCCGGGATCGACCTTGATCGTCGAGTCCTCCTGGAGCAGCCAACGGAATCCAACCGGGAGCGGGTTGCCGCTCCCATCGACGACCGTGACATCGATCGCCGCTGCCATGGAGGGCAGCAACAGCCAGGTGAAGAAGATGATCGCTCTCTTCAACTGGCGTCGTTTGAACGACTGACGCGCACACTTCGGGGAACCAGAACTGCGTCGAGTTCTGGACAGACTGGTAGACACGAACATTACACACACCCCTCCACTCGTGGCGTGAAGCGCACGCCACCGAATCGAATTGAAAACCCTCGACACCCAAGACAAGGCACCCGGGCGAGATCCACCGATTGGATCTCCACCCCTTCGTTGACTCTCGTCATCGAAATCTGCCCGGGTACGTGACGACTCACAGGGATCGACGGTTGCGCTCGCACGGATAGGACGTGGCCATCCGTTGGCGAAACGCGGGTCGGATCGTCGTGAGTCGAGCCCCACGTTGGCAAACCATGTGCCTCGGCTCGATGCGAAGTTTGACATTGATCACCAACTGCGCGCTGCTGTGATCGAGTGTATAAACATAGATTTTGAGTGGATCTCAAGTTGTAGTAATTTGCGCTTGTGAGCATGGACGACACGTGTCGTTTCTCTAGTGTGATGTTGAAAGAAGCTCCACGAATTATCGCTCGGAGCATCGGTCGCGCGCGTTCGATTACAGAAACGAACACTCTTACTCGGAGCGTAGTGCATTGCTCCGTACCTTCGAACGCATACCGTGTGGTAGCGTTGAACGTATATATACGCTCGCGGTGATCCCGTAACTCGAGCTCTCCGGGATGCTTCATCTTGAACGTTCGACCGACAGAAAGGTCGAACCTCCACGTCACGCATACCTTTCGAACGTGACGTTTTGGAACTTACGGAACACATCGAGATCACGCCCGAACCGGAACCTCGGTTGCTGTGCAATGAACGAGGGGCAGGAAGCTCCTCCTCACACGTGAGGAGAGGAACGGGGCGCGATGAAGAAGAAGATGCGAGCGTGTCAGGCGGTCGTGACGGTTGTCGCAATTCTGGGTGCGTGCGCGGGAGACGCGACGGCGCAGGTCCTCCGCGTCGACAAGTCGAACGCCGCGAGTGGCGACGGAAGCAGCTGGGGACAGGCCTTCGTGGAATTGGGAGAGGCGCTCGACGCGGCGTCGCTCGATCTGACGGTCGAGGAAATCTGGGTCGCAGCGGGGACCTACGCGCCTGGCGGACCCGGTGCGCGCGCGAGCACTTTCTCCCTGAAGGACGGACTCCAGATCTTGGGTGGGTTCCAGGGGAACGAAGCGAGTGCTATTCAACGGGACCCCGACCTTCATATCACGGTGCTCTCCGGGGATCTCGATGGGAACGATACGTTCGGTGCTCCTCAATGGGATGGCGTCGGTTGGGGGGGCTATGACGGGAACTCGTATCACGTCGTCAGCGGGAGTGGCGTGGGACCGAGCGCAGTCCTCGACGGGTTCGAGATCATCGGCGGCTCGAGTGCCTCGGGGGGCATCCCGGTCCCCTTTGGCGACTTCGGCGGTGGACTCTTCCTTCAATCCTCGAGCCCGACGATCCGAAACTGCCATTTTCGACGCAACATCGCGGGCGACGCCAGCGGCGCGGCGGTCTTCTCACAGAACGGCAGCCCGACCATCGAATCGTGCCGCTTCACCGAGAACCGTGTGTTCCAAGGGCAAGGGGCGGGATTGTACTTCGGTGGATCCGGCACTCCGGTGGTGCGTGACTCGGAGTTCATTTCGAACGTGAGTATCGGCGGCTCGAGTCTCGGAGGGGGTGCTGGCATCTTTGCCTCGTCGGGGAGCCCGTGCCTCATCGAGCGCTGTGTCTTCTCGCTGAACGTCGCCAAGAACTTCCACCTGTTCGGGGACCCTTTTGGGTCTTTTGGAGGAGGACTCTACAATCTGGCCGATGGGATGGTCGTGCGTGACTGCGCATTCCGCGGGAATCGCGCGCACGCCGGTGGCGGGATCTACAACTGGGGAAACTCGGTCGAGATCGCGAATTGCCTTTTCGCTGACAACTTCGTCGCCTCGTACGAGATCGACTCCGCTTCCGCCGCAGGGGGCGGAGGGGGAGGCGTGGCGGCGCAGGCTCTCGCGGTCGCGACCACCTCCATTCTCGGGTGCACCTTCGCGACCAACACGGCGGGGGAGGGTGGTGGCGCGATGACTTACGGGCAGGCCTCGTTCTTCGTGCGGAACTCGATCTGTTTCGACAACATGGCGACCGGGCAGGAAGTGTCGCTGCGGCAAGCACAGATCAAAGGGAACCTCGACGTCGCTTACTGCTGTATCGAGGGTCTCTTCCAGCCGCAGCAACCTGGCGATCCGGCGCCGACCCCAGCGCAGTTTCCCGGTTCCATCGAGACATCACCCGGGTTCGCCGACGTCGCGTGTGGCGATCTTCGGCTCTCAACGGGATCTCCATGCCTCGACGCTGGCGACAACAGTGCGGTTCCCGCGGGAATGACGACCGATCTGAGTGGGGGACCGCGCTTCATTGACGACCCGGCCGTCGTGGACAGCGGCTCGGGGCTCGCCCCCCTTGTCGATTTTGGAGCCTATGAGGGGAGCGTGATCCCGCCGTCCGCACCGCTTTTCGTTCGGGGTGACGCGAATCGATCAGGCTCGGTGAACCTGGCCGATGCGATCAACATCCTCACGTATCTCTTTTCTGGAGGATCGGCGGAGTGCCTGTCGGCTCTCGACACCAATGACAATGGATCATTGAGCATTGGCGATGCGGTGTTCCTGCTCAGCTACATGTTCCAAGGGGCGGTTTCGCTGGGAGCTCCCTTCCCCGCGTGCGGGATCGACCCGACTCCGGATCTCCTCGGATGCGACACTTGCGTTCCTTGTTTGTGAAGCGGTGGAAATCCCTTCAACCTCGCCCCCGGCGCCGACGCCCCGCCAGCGTCGAACTCCGAGGACGAGGTTGAAGAGAGGGGCGGCGCTTTTTGGGCTACGCCGCCCCTTGGAACAAGGGCTCGGCACTCAGGTGAGCGCCGAAACGAGCGCTGTAGATGACCTGCACTCTCTCCCTTAAGAACCGTTTCGAGCCGCTCGAACGAACATGTTTCTGAGATTCGCTCTATCGGCAAGCCCACTCGCTCCCTTCATCCTCGCCCTCAGTCACGGTGCCCCGCCAGCACCGTGAACCGAGGACGAGAGTGGAGAGAGGGGCGGCGAGCTTTGGGTCACGCCGCCCCTTGGAATGGGATCGCGACGCTGGGCTAGAGCGCCGGAGCGAGAGCGCCGATACGTGCCCTCGCTACCTATGAAGCGGGATCGGGGGCGGAGGCGAACAGAGTTTCTCAGGATTTCGCGAGAAAGGATCCAGGCGCGCACGAAGGCGCCCAGAAGCCGGAATGAGCGGCTCGACCGTTCTCAAGGCTTGGGGGGGCCGTGTCGGGGCGCTCATTTGCCAGGGTGAGGGCCGCGTGGACCACTGGGGAGATGATCGCGTAGGGATCGGAGCTCGGAGGTGAGGAGGGTGGCGGGGCCGATGGCACGGTCGCTCGCGCGCGCGGCCGTCGTCGAGTTTAGAAAGCTGGCACCGGGATTTGAACCCGGAACCTCCGCTTTACGAAAGCGGTGCTCTGCCAATTGAGCTATGCCAGCATGGTGGTCGTTTTCGGTTCGAACTCTTCGGGCGACGGGACTTTAGCCGATCCCCCGCGACGGGGCTACCCGATCTCTTTTTGTCGTTCTCTGGGCTCCTGGGGGTGCTACGGCGCCACTGCACGCTTCGGCGGAAGTGGTGGAACCGGCGGCATTGCCTCCGGTTTTGTCGCCGCACGACCCAGGGCCGAAGCGGCACTTCGCCTCCGCGATGGCAATTGCGCATGCGGGTGCGCCCCGCGGTACGCCGCTGCGAGCCGCTCATGCGTCAAGTGCGTATAGATTTGCGTCGTCGCGAGGTGTTTGTGCCCCAACAGTTCCTGTACCTCGCGGAGGTTCGCACCGCCATCGAGCATGTGCGTCGCGAAACTGTGGCGCAAGGTATGGGGACTGGTCTTGTGATCGAGTCCCGACTTCTTCAGGTGCTTGTCGAGGACCTTTCGGATCGAGCGATCGCTGATGCGATTTCCGAACCGGTTGAGGAAGATCGCGGTTTCTTCTTCCGCCGGATCCCACTCCGCGGGGATCGTTGCGCGATAGCGGTGCAGCGCTTCGAGAGCGAAGCTTCCGATAGGAACGATCCGCTCCTTGCGCCCCTTGCCGCGCGCGCGGAGCACGCCGTCGACCGTGTCGATGTCGCGCCAATCGAGGGCGACCAACTCGCTGACCCTGAGCCCGGTCGAGTAGAGCACTTCTAAGACACAGCGGTCGCGCGTGCCCCGAAAACTCTCGTTCTCGGGAGTCTCGATGAGGCGTACGACCTCGGAGACCGTGAGGAAGTGGGGGAGGGGCTTGCGGATCCGAGGGGTACGAACCTCGTGGAACGGGCTTCGCTCGGCGATGCCTTCACGCTCGAGGTAACGGAAGTAGCCGCGGATGGATGCGAGCTTCCGAACCACGGTACTCTTCGAGTAGCCCGTGGCTTGCAAGTGGGCTAGGTAGCGGCGTGCTTGGAACACGTCGAGGCCTACGACATCTTGGTCGCTTTGAGCCCGAAAGAATGCGTACAGCTGCTCGAGGTCGCTCCGGTAAGCCCGCAATGTCTCCGGGCTTAGATTCCGTTCAACTTCGAGGTGAGCGAGGAAACGGTCCATGAGGGCCTTTTCGCTCCGGCGGGCGGCGTCCGCCGATGCTGTGCAAGATAGCGCTTGTGTCATTTCTGTCCAGATCTCGGTTGGGATTCGCAAAAGAACCGCCCGACCCACGTGACCCCGTTCGGGGCCTGCAAGCGCTGGTTCCTTAGAGGTTCTGGTAAGAGCGGGAGAAGAGCTCGCGCACGACGGCGCGGAAGTTGTCCACGGTCAGCGGGGGATCGATCGGAGTCTCCTCCTCGGGAAGCTCCAAAAGGTCGGCGGGATCTTCGATCCGCTCGCCACACCCCAGCAGCGACTCGGCGAGCTCAGGGAGGCAGTCGCCATCCCAAAGGAAGCAATACTCTTCGCGGGTGGTGACGACCATCAGCGAGTTCTCGGGCTCACACCCCTCGGCGAAGTTCTCGTGTTTCATCAATTCCCCTTCTCCTTTTCAGTCAGTCGTCGAAAGCTTTCCTTCAAAACCAGGTACGAGACGAAGTCGACGAAGCGAGTCGAATCGCGGAGGACTCGATCGATCGGATCGAATCCACGGTCGCCATCGAGTTGCGCGCGAGCGAAGACGAGGAGGTCGCGGCCGATGCGCGAATCGTCGGCGTCGATGCGCATTTGGAATCGTTGTTGAGTGGCGGATCCCCCGGCGGATACGAGTTGCTCACGCCCCATGCGATCGAGATCAAGAATGTCACTGGAGGCCGAGCGCGGTGCCGCGGGCACGTCGAGGGTGATCTCGACGATCGCTTCGGGTGGGTAGTACGGATCGAAGTGAAGCACGGTCAAGCCGAGGAAGGCGCGTCCGGGGGCAGGGGAGAGAAGCGGGTCGTTGCCGTCGACGGGGATCTCGATCCGATCGATTCCGTGTACGTCGAGGAGTTGCTGCTGGATGCTGCGCTCCCAGCGGACCGGATCTTCGGCCGCCGGTCGGCCGTCGAATCCGACGAGCACTACCTCAGAGACATCGTCTCGGGGATTCTGGATCCGCGCATGGGGCACCGCCTCGAAGGGGAGGAACGAACAACCGCTCGTCGCCAGTGCCAGGAAGAGCAGCGCGCATGCTGTCAGTGTCGGTTTGGCCCTCACGGTGTTCCCTCCGGGAAGAGGGGGTCGTCCCCCGTGAAGGGTGAGATCGGTCCGATCGGCTTGAGGCTGAGCACGCGGTGCCCGCCGCGGCGATCGCTCGAGAAGTAGATCCGCCCGTCGAGTCCCCAACACGGCGCATAGTCTTGCGCGCTGTGATCGGTGAGGCGGTAGGGGGGAGATCCGTTCAGGTCGACGATCCAAAGGTCCGCTGCGCGGGGGGCTTCCCATGGTCGCGCGGAAATCTCGGTGATCGTCGCGAAGACGATTCGATCGCCGTACGGATCCCAACTCGGTTGAATGGCGCCAAAATGAGGATCGCTCACCACCGGGGTGAGGCCGGAGCCGTCGACCCCGATCACCCAAATCTCGTCGAACCCGGTTCCACGGCTGCTCGGGGACTGGAACGCGAGCCGGCTTCCGTCGGGGGACCACTCGGGGAAGAGCCCGGGTACGAGCTGCGTGTGCATCGATCCTTCGAGCTTCACCTTCCAGAGGTACCAGACTCCATCTGTATCCTTCGCGCAGTACGCGAGGAACTTGCCGTCAGGGCTCCACGAGGGGTGCATTTCGTCGGTGGCACCTTGAGTGATCTGCCATGCGCCACCCGAACCGTCCGAGTGGATCACGTACAGATCGAAGTTGCCGTCGCGATCGCTCGCGAAGGCGATCCACTTCCCATCGGGGGACCATTTCGGTTGGATGTCAGATCCGGCCCCAAAGGTACGTTGGATCGGAGTCCCTCCGGCGATCGATTGGGTGAAGATCTTGGCGCGTTCGGAGAAGCCATCCGACGCAAACACGATCGTGTTCGTCTCCATGTCGACATCGGCATCGAACGCGCTTCCTGGCATTTCGCCAGTGACGTGGGCGAGGTCGTTGTAGAGGTGCCCCCGAAACGGGGGCACAAAGATTTCGGTCTCCTGGTGGTGAGTCAGCTGGGGTTCAGCGGGAGTGCGCGGCCGCCCGGAGAAGCTCTGGCAGCCTGTGAGCAGTGTGAGCAGCGAGAGTAGGATGATGGATCCCCTCAAAATCATCGCTGGCCCTTTCTTCGACGTGGGGAGCACCCCGCCCGGGGTGCAAAGTTGCCTGCTCCCTACTTCGGCCGGGCTCCGAAGCCGCCGAACTGCTTTTTCGGAACTTCCCGCCATCGGGCCGAGCTCGCCGGAGGCGGCGTGAATCGCCCTTTCGGTCCCGAGGCGCGCTTTGAGCCCCTGCCGAGCGCTCCAGTCGAGACCTGGCTCCAACACCTCGAGAGCACCCCCGGCGCTTTCTGCCTGGAGAGCGGCCTGGATGTCGCCGGGATGGGCGGGTGGCACTTTTTCGGCGGTTATCCGGTGGGGGAATTCATCGCGATCGGAGATCGGTGGCGGGCGCAGCTCTCCGGGACCGCGACCGACGGGCGCTCGGATGCGCTGAGAGCCTGCGAGGCCTGGTACGGCGAGTGGAATGAGGTGCGCCGCGTCGGGGAGAGGAGTGGGGACGAGCGAAGACCTCCCTTCTTGGGGGGCGCCGTGGGGTACTTCGGCTTCGAGCTTGGGGAACAGATCGATCCGTACCCAATGAAGCGCGTGCTCAAGGAGGAGGCGGGTCAGCTCTTTGATGCGATCCCCGATCTCCACCTCTTGCTGTACGACGAGGTTGTGGCCATCGACGCGAAGAGTGGCGCGGCGGTCTTTGTCCATCGAGGGCGCGATCAGGTCGAACAGCGGCGGTGGTGGCGGGAGGCGTCGGGCGCCAGTCCTTCTGGCTCGAGTCCTCGACCCCAGAGTCCGCCGATCGAGGTCGCGATCAGTCTCGATGACGCCGCGTTTCTCCAAGGGGTCGAGGCGGTCCGCGCATCGATTCGAGTCGGCGATGTGTACGAGGTGAATCTCACCCGCACTCACATCATTGAAGGGGGTCCCGATCCGTGGACTCTCCACCGACGACTGCGCACTCTCCAACCGGTTCCCTACGGAGCGCTCCTTCCGTGGAGCCCCGCGAGTGTCGTCAGCGCATCACCGGAGCGGTTTCTCAGGGTCGAAGGGGATCGGGTCGAGACCCGGCCGATCAAAGGGACGATCGCGCGGGGGAGAAGTGCCGCGGAGGACCGGTGTCAAGGGGCGGCGCTCCTCGCGGATGAGAAGGAGCGCGCCGAGCTCGCGATGATCGTGGATCTCGTCCGGAACGACCTCGGTCGCGTCGCGCGTCCCCAAACGGTGGAGGTGGTCGAAGAGGCGAGCCTCGAGACCTACGCGACGGTGATTCACACCGTCGCGACGGTCGCGGCGATCCTGCGCGCCGATGTCACCCCGTTCGATCTTTTGCGCGCGACCTTCCCCGGCGGGTCGATCACCGGCGCGCCGAAACTCGCGGCGCTCGAGACGATCGCACGCCTCGAACCGCTCCCGCGAAAGCTCTACACCGGGGCACTCGGGTGGCTCGCCCCCGACGGTGATCTCGACCTCGCCATCGCGATCCGTACGGTCCTCTTCGCCGGCGGGAAGAGCTACTTCTCGGTGGGAGGTGCGGTGACTTGGGATTCGGTTCCTGAGCGGGAGCTTGCCGAGTTGGAGGCGAAGGGGCGCGCGATTTTTGCGGCGATCCGAGGGGGTTCGCCTTCCAGCCCGTAACCCGCAGAGGCCGGCGGGCGGAGACCGATCACGCCGGGGTCGATGTCAAACTGAGCTTCCCGCCCCCTCCGGCGGATCATCATGAGGCGGCGGAATTGCCTTCAATCGCCCCGCCCGCCGTGTCGCCTCGGCGAGGATGAACTCGATTTGTGAGTTCACGCTGCGGAAGTCATCCGCGGCCCACCGCTCGATGGCAGCGTGGAGTCGCGGATCGACCCGCAACAGGAACCGCTTCTTCGCGGGGCGTTTCGGCTGCTCCGGAGGCACTCGGTGACCGCTAGTAGAGGGAGCCGGCATTGAGCACCGGCTGGCTCGGCTGCTCCGAGGTGAGCACGACCAGGAGGTTGTTGACCATCGTCGCCTTCCGCTCTTCATCGAGTTCGACGATGTTATCGTCGGAGAGATGCTTGAGGGCCATCTTCACCATGCCGACGGCACCCTCGACGATTTGCGAGCGGGCCGCGATGATCGCTTGAGCCTGCTGACGACGGAGCATCGCTTGGGCGATCTCGGGGGCGTACGCGAGGTGGCTGATTCTGGAATCGACGATGTCGACCCCGGCGACCTGGAGGCGCTCTTCGAGTTGCTCCTTCAATGACGCGGAGACTTCTTCCTGGCTCCCACGCAGAGACATCTCGTCGTGCTCGTGGGTGTCGTACGGAAAGCGACTGGCGAGCGACCGCAATGCGGTCTCGGTTTGGATCTCGACGAACTGGTCGTAGTCATCGACATCGAAGAGCGCCCGCGAGACATCGGTGACGCGCCACACCACGACGGCGGCGATCTCGATCGGGTTGCCCCCCAGATCGTTCACCTTCAACTGCTCGGAGACGAAGTTGCGGACGCGCAGCGACACACGCCTGCGCAAGGTGAAAGGGTTCGTCCACCAGAAGCCCGAGTCGCGCACCGTAC
>CALEHF010000270.1 GCA_937876125.1 uncultured bacterium | reverse complement strand
ATCGGCTCCTTCGGCATCGTCGGCTGACCGACGACCTTGTCGCAGCAGCCGTCGCCATGCTTGTCGTAGAAGCTGGTCCCGTAGTCGACCACCTTCGAAAGATCGAATTCGTCGATCTTCAAGAAGGGACGACGCGCCATCCGTTCGTGCATGACCTGATCGACGGTGCGTGCAACTTGTTTGTCCCCGCCGCGGCGACGGAAGTCCGAGCCTTGGTTTCCAGACTCTTTCATCTTGTCGAACGCTTGCAGTTTCGAGTCCTTGCTCACCATGTCATTGTGCTTCGCCGCATGGTTTAGGTGGGCGAGCAAGAAGGCATCGTTCCGATCGTCCTGCGATCCTTCCTGAATCGTGATCGCCGCGAGTTCGAGCGCGAAATCGAGCTCATAGCGGAGCGCGTCCGGGTTCCAGTAGCCAGGGAGAACATGCAGCACATCGCGGTTGGGGCTAATGATGATCATCTGCACGTTGCGGCCGCCGGCGCCGTTGGTGGTATGGACCGCAGATGAACACACCGGGTGGCTATGGGATTTCCCCGCGAACTTCTCGACGCCGTTGATGTTGCGCCAGCCGCAGACAAATTTGTCTTTCAGTCGGGTCTGAATCGGTACTTGCGAGAGCGACACGGCTCTCAGCGAGTGGCCCGCGCTTCACAACCCGTCGTCGAGCTCGCCGACCAGCTGCAGCCAGAACACTGGCTTGTTCTGCTCCTTGGCAACCGCGAGCGCCTGCTCGAGATCTCGGTGCCACGGCACTTCGGAGAGGAGCAAGTCAGTGGTGCGTTTCACTTCTTCACCCGAGATGGTCGGTTTCGAGCGGAGCGTGAGTGCCCCCTTCTCTCGAATCCCGTCCGCCGCGAGAACCACGCCCGTCGCGAGCAAGAGCGCTGCGACCAACGATCCTCCGTGGATCGAGCGTCGTAACTGAGTCCTCACTGCTCACTCTCCTTTCCTTCGCGGAGATCCCACCACTCGCTCCAAGCGCGGTGGCTCGATCCCGGTGTTTCGCCCGTGATGCTCTCCAACGACTCTCGTGCAGCATTCCGGATCTTGACTCGGCTGCTCTTCAGCCCGGGGATCAAGAACGGGACCGCCTCCCACCTCGAAAATGCGGCTGCCGCGGTGGCACCGACGGAGAAGAGCCGTTCCTCTTTCAATGTGACAGCGGCGGAGAGAACTTCGGCGAGGAACACCGGGCGCCCCTCGTGAGCCAGCGCGCCTTCGAGATCATCGCGGATCAAAACCAGCGTCTCGAGGTGCTCCTTCACCATCTCTGCGAGACGAAGAGAGAGCTCATCTTCACGCGCCTCGGCGCCGCCTGAGCCTTGAGCGAGGTCCCGCCCCGACTTTCGCGCCTCACCCTCGAGTTTCCGCACCCGGCGATACACCCGGCCGAGATGCTCGTGGGTGTGTTCCCGGAGCGCGAGAAGCCCGTGCGCGGCGGGGATTCCATCCAGATCGCGCAGGCGGGTGATCAACGGCCGAAGAGGGATGAAGCTGACGTCGCGCACATGGTAGCGGTCGATCATGGCGAGACCTTCATCGACGATCGCGAGCGCGATGTCGTTGCGCGCAGTCTCGGGGAAGAGCGGTCCTGCCGGCTCCGGGTAGTCGGAAACCACCGCGACCTCAGTGTGCGGTGAGCCACCGCGGGACGGATTTCGGAGATCAGCACCGGGCGCGTTCCAGAAGGTCGGGGCATTTGATCGACCCCGTTCGGTGTCTAAAGCGATGCCCTCCCATGACTCTTCGAGAGAGGGAGGCGTGACCTTCAGGGCAAGGGGCCCGCCTTCATCTGCTGTGAGAAGCGCGGCCATGTCCGCCTCACGAGTCGAGAACTCTTCGTCACAGGCCGCAGCGATCGAAAGCAGATCCTCGAGGGAGTATCCCTGCGGGTCCGCGGCTCCCTTGGGTCCGACGGCGGCGTCGGTCGATGGGGCCTCCTGTCCGCCGGCGTGGGTTTCTGAATTCGCCGTGGTCGTTGAACTCTGTGCAGAACTCGAGGCGAAGGCGAGGTCACCGCCGATCGGCGCGTCGGTCGCTGATCCTGGTCCCCCGGGGAGCGCTCCAGTGTTGTTCGAGCCTGAGGCGACCTGCGCTTCACCGCGATCGCCCGGGTTACCCGCTCCAGAGAAAGCGCTCTTCCCGAACGTGGTCAGAATGAGAAGCGCGGCGCCGCCGAGGAGGGGCAGAAGGATCAGGGCGAGCGCCGGGCCCTCTTCCCTCAACTTCGGGGAGTTTCGAACCTGACGTGGGTTCGTACTCCCCTCCTCCTCGACGCCGCCGCCCGTCAGAACTCGAAGGACGACGTCCCCGGCAACAAACCGATCCCCCTCTTGGAGGAAGGCGTGGTCGATCCGTTCACCGTCGATCCAAGTGCCGTTTTGCGATCCGAGGTCGCGAAGGAACACCCCTCTGTCTCGCGACTCCAGTCGACAGTGCCGACGGGAGACGAGGGGGGAACGGATCGTGACGTCGCAGCGACGACTCCGTCCGATCAGCATGGGGACCTCCGATTCCTTTGGCGATCGGCTGCGCGAAACGCACCGACGCCCAGATCACACCCGGCGCCCCTCGACCCCCCGCGATCCTCGGCGGAGCCGAGGGAGGGTCGAGGTGGTGACGCTAGGTCACGCCTGGTAGGGCAATGCTCGTTCCGGTGTGGATGAGTAGCCCGAACCACCGCTCATTGAAGCACTTAGTGTGGGCAAGGGCCAGTGGCGGATCGGCCTCCCCCCTTACATCGGCCAACGCATCGGCAAGTGAGCCTTACACATGGGGAGGAATCGAGTGGCTGCCGGAGAGGCCCAAGTCGGGAGGATCGACCTGCCCTACTTCGCCCCCTCCGCCTCCCGATCGCGCTTTTCGAGCTCTTCCTTCGCCGCCTCTGCCGCCGCTCGGATCTGAGTCCAGTGCGCCGCGCGGTCGGGCTTTTCGGCCCCCTCCGCCGCGAGGATCAGCTCGTCGAGGAAGACCGACTCGAGCACGTAGGCGCCGGCGGGCTCGCCGAGAGTGAGGGCCAACTCGGGACCTTCGACCTCCCGAATTCTTGCGACCACCTCGGGGAGCCGTCCGAGGTTCAGACGTCCCTCCTCGAGCAAGCGGCGTTCGATCGTCGCGGCGGACTCTTCCGCCCCGAACTTCCGATGAAGGTCCGCGAGCCAGAGCGCATGGCTGGCACTCGTCCCGACGAGCCCCTCGACCACCGCGACCCAGCGGGCTGCCCCTTCGGCTTCCCCCACTTCGTGGAGCCGGAGCGCGCAGAGTGCGAGTAGTTCGAATGCGACATTCTCGCGGAGCCGATCCGCCTCGTTCCACTCACTGATGCGGGTGGCGAGTGCGTCATACCATGCGACGGCGTCTTGCCAGATCGCAGCGTCCTCGGGGAACAGCTTCTTCTGACTCTCGACATTGATCCAGCCGGCATTCTCGAACCGACTCCGGTACCAGGAGTACTTCAGGTCTTTGGGGGCATCGAGCTTACAGAGCGTCACTTCGAGACAGTCGAGCGCATTGTCGATCTCCCCCGCCCGCGCATAGAGATACGCGGCGACGCGGGCGGTATCGCGCTTCGGCATGTTCTCGATGTTGGTGGCGCTCTCGCAGATGGCACGGGCCTTCTCGAGTGCGCGATCCGATCCGAGCAACTTCTCCCACGTTTCGAGGACGAGCGTCTCGTAGTACTCGCGACCCCAGAACGCCTCTTCCCCCGGGTCGGAGAGTGCGAGAACCGCTTCCACCGTGCGGATCCGTTCGTCTCCATCGAGCTCCTCGATCACCTCGCCGAGCAGATCGCTGGCCGAGGACCAGTAGCTGAAACTGCGATCGGGCTGCACCACTGCGCACCACCGATAGATCGTGCCCGCCTTCTGACTGAAACCGCTCTTCGCGTAGAGCCGGGCGAGGCGCCGGAGCTGGGTGGTGTCGGTCGGACTCAGGTTTTCAAGCAGACCCGAAAGGGTGCGCTCGAGGGATTCCGGCGCGAGCTCGGGCACCAATTCGAGGAGCGAGAACAACAGCCCGTACTCGAGCTTCCCCACCTCGCCGCGCTGCTCCCGCTCGAGCAGCGCCTGGAGCGCCTGCTCCGCCCCGAGCCGATCCGCTTCCTTCTTCGCGAGGGCACGGAAGATGTCCGCGGCGACTTCGCTCCCCAGCTGGTAGGCGGGAAGCGAACGCAACTGACGGCGGACTTCGCGCTCCCCGAGAGGAGTTTCGATGAAGACCTCCTGGGCGGTTCGCTCCTTGTCCTTCTCCTCCTCGGTGTCGGTGGCGTCGGCGACGTCCGTCTCTTCTTCCGAGTAGTCAGGGAGTCCGCCGCGCCAGCGCTTCTCCTTCGCCTTCTCGCGCGCGGCCTCTTTCTCCTCTTCGGTGGGTGGATCTTTCGGCCAGACCATGCGCCCTCCGGCGTAGCCCCCGCCGTAGCGCACCACGCCCTGAGGAGTGGAGATGTAGACCATCCCACCATAGGGATTGCGGCCGACGCCGGGGAAGGAGCGCCACAGCCGACGGAAGGTTGTGAACGCCTGCGCGGTGTCCCCCGCTTCGAACTCGCGCTTCACTTGCACGATCGACGCGGGCAGCGTGCGGTCCTTCTTCGCGGCGGCGTTCTCTTCTTTCTGTTCTTCCTTCTTCTCGAGCAGTCCGAGCGCCTCGACCGGATTCCGAAGACCTCGCCACATCGAGACCAAGCGATCTCTCGCCCGTTTTTGCGCGCTTTCGTCGTTCTCATTCGCAGCCACGAGGCGCTTTTGTAGCTCGATCGCGAGGAATTGCTCGCCGCGAACGCTGTAGAGTCGGTGCAGACGCTGGAGGATCTCCGCGTCCTCGGGGAATTCCTCCGCGGCCTTCACGGTGGCGACGAGGAGCGCTTCGGGATCGTCGGCTCGCCCGACCAACTCGAGGCGCAGTTTTTCGAGCTCGACATCGGGCCCCGACTCCGACTTCACCTCGTCGATGAGCCCGAAGAATTGCTCGCTCCGATCATCGAAGAAGGTTTCGACCACGCGGCCGATCGCTCGTTCGACGCGGTAGTCACGATCGCCGCTGAGGGCGCGCAGCCGTTCTCGATAGAGATCCGCCGCGATCTCCCACGCCTCCTCGACCCGCCCGAGCTTATGAAGAAGCACCGCTTCTCCCGAGCGGTAGCCGAGGTCGTGGGAGTCCTTCGCGCGAAGCACCCGAATGAACCGCAAGCACAGCTCGGCGTTATCGCCCGGGCTCTCGACCAGCTGATCGGAGTAGTACGTGAACATCCGCTGGTCATCCGCTTGGTCGACTCCCTTGCGGAACGCTTCGGTGAGGAAACTCGCGAACGAGACGTCGACCTCTCCGTCGAGGCTCGGCACCAACTGGATTGCGAACATCCCGGCTTGCGCCTTCGGGAGCTTGGGCCAGATCCGCCGCGCGATCGGCCCCCGCTCGGCGCTCGGCAACAGCGCGAACATCTCGGGGATCCCCCAGATGAACTGGTCGTTCGCCTCGAGTCGCTTCTCGATCAGCTTCTCCACTTGCTCCCCGGTGAAGAGCTCGCTCCCCATCGACTTCTGCAATTCAGGGAGCTGCGAGACGAAGCTCGAGAACTTGTCGGGGCTTTCGTTGATCGCATCGACCAACTGCTCGATGAGGGAACGTCGCTGGGTCTCGTCGAGGATCATCGAACTCTGACGCAGAATGTTCTCGACTCCGCCGTAGAGCGCATTCGGGTTGTGCTGAATCATCAAGTTCAGCCAGTGACGGCAGAGCGAGAGAACCAGTTCGGAGTCGCCGAGGAAGAGCGCGGTGGAGACCAGAATCGGCATCCGCTGCTGATCGGTCTTCTCGGCGGTCGAGAGTTCGAGGCGATTGAGAAGCTCTTTGACCGCGTCGTGCCGCCCTTCTGCGAGGAGCGGGAGAATCAGCGCGGTCGCCTCTGCGACGGGAACCACGCCGGGGAGGTCATCCGCGCGCCCCCCACCGACGAGGAGGGAGAGCTTGCGCTTCTCCTTTTCGGGGCGGTCACTCTGTTCGAGGAGACTCCGCGCCGCGACGACGTATCCAGAGCTGATCCGCGCTCGGACCATCGACTCGAGTAGCGTGTCATCGTCGGGGAAGGCCGCGAGGACGCGTCGATCGAGGGTCTCGATCCGCGTGGGCTTCCGGAATGCATTCGCAAGCTCGCGATAGGCGCGCAGGCGCCCCCCGAGCCGCGGAAGCTCTTCTAGCGTGAGGTCGGGCGTGGGCCCATCGCCAACCACCGTCGCGAGATCGGCGTCGACAGCTTCGAGCTGACGATCGAGCAATCCTTCGACCGATGCATCGGCTTGAGTCGCGATCAGGCCGGCGACGAGTCGCGAGTAGTACTCCTCGACCTCATCGACGTTTCGGTTCGCGTACCAATTGCGAGGCTCAGGGGGCGCGTCGTCATCCTTCTTGACCGTTTTTCGCTCGGGCCGTCGGGAGAGGACGATGTCGAACCCGCGCCGGTACAACTCATACGCTACCTCGTCGCGACCGAGTTGCTCGTGGAGTTCTCCCACCTTGGTCAGCAACGCGACGTCACTCGGCTCGACCGTGAGGATGCGCTCGTAGATCCGAAGCGCTTCTTTCGGGTACTGCGACTTTTCGAACGCCTCGGCGATCTGCGTTTGCATTTCAGCGTACTCAGGGAGCTGGCTCATCCGTTGAAAGGTTTTTGTCGCGTTGACGACCTCCCGCGACCGGAGGAACCCCTCTCCCAACTCGAGGTACACCTGGGGCGGGACCAGCTCGCCCTGGCCGAGGAGACGCCGGCCGAACATCAGCTGCTCGGTGTTGTCGACATCGTCTTGGGGGGGAGCGTTCCTGCCGCTGACGAACATGTTCGAGTTCCGCTGCCCCCCCGGCTTCGCGAGCGCCATCAGTTCGCGCAAGATCGGCGTCCGCTGCTCGCCAGCGATGGGGAGCGCGTTCTTCAGCGCGCGGATCGAGCCTTCGGTGTCGTTCAACTCTTCCGACAGATCGGCGAGGAGTCGATAGAGGTACAGCTTGTCGGGTCGGCGGGAAATGCGCTCGAGCACGATGCGACGCCCCCACTCGATGAGGCGGTCGGGCGCGCCGGTGTTCGAACGACCATCGCGCATGTTCAAGAGGCCATCGATAGCGATCGTGAACAGGTCGTCCTTCTCCGCGGTCTCCGCGAGGTACTGGAACATCCCAGCGGAACGATTGTGGCGACCGAGCTCCTTCTGAAGGTTCGAAAGGAGCAAGAAGGTGTCGATCCGCTCGGGGTAGAGGGCGAGGCTTCGACGGTAGGCCGCGAGAGCCTCCTCGCGCAACCCCGCGATGGAGAGCACACCCGCCTCGAACTCGAGGCTCGCGGTATCCGCCTCTTCGACCTTCAGACGTTTGAGGATCTCACGCGCTTCGTCGCGCTTCCCTCCTTCGAGTTTGCTCATCGCCAGCTGCCGAAGGTAGTCGCCACGGCCATCGGGATCGATTTCGATCAGCTCGGCGACCACTTTTTCGTAGTTGTAGAAGTCCTCGCACGCCACGAAGATCCGCGCCTTCTCGGCGAGGACCTCGACCGGCTTCTTGCCCGACTCCTTCCAAAACTCCTCGACGATCTCGGTCGCCGAGACGGGGTCCTTCACGTGGGTGTAGAGGCGAACGAGGAGCCCTGCGTCGCGGTCGTCGGCTGTGCCGTCGGTGAGCTTGCGCTCGAGGCGAACCGCGATCGTCGCGAGTTTTCCGAGACGCGATGCTACGGCCATCATCCGACCCTCGATGTAACGCCGGCGAGGGATCGAGTCGACTGCGCGCCAGATCTCGTGCCACAGATCGAGCGCTTCGTCCTCTTTTCCGATGTCAGAAAGGAGCAACGCGAGCTTCATGTCGGTGTCGGGGTTCGAGTCCTTTCCTTTCGCGGCGCGCAAGCCCGCGAGAATTTCGACCGCGCGCTCTTTGTCGCCGAGTCGCGCATAGGCGTCGGAGATGTCCTTGCGCACCGGATCGATCGCGTCGGAGGCTTCATCGAGTTCGACGAGCATCGCACGCGCGTCGTCCATTTGGCTGCGCTCGTGGTGCAGCTCGAAGAGGAACAGGAGCGCCCCGTTCCTGGCTTCCTCGCCCATCGCTTCGCACGCGCGGGCAAACTCGATCGCCAGCTCGTCGAGCCCGATGGCCGCGAGTGTCGCCGCCGCGGCCATGCGGTAGCGAAGCTCATCGGTCACCGACAGGTACGGACGCCAAACATCGAGCGCTTGCTCTCGGTTTCCTCGCTCGAGGTAGTAGCGAGAGAGCCCCTCGCGCCATTCGATGAAGCGCGGTTCGGTGTTGATGAGGTCCCGATACTCTTCGACCAGGATCTCTTCCTGGCCGGTTTCGCGGCACATCTCGAGCAGTTCACGGCGCATGTCGATCGTGAATTGATCCCCTGCGCGGCCGCGAAACAGCTCGATCGCTTCTTCGACGCGGCCCGTCTCACGCAAGAGATCGATCCACACCTGGCGCGTCTCGTCGGAGAGGTTCTCCTCGCGGCGGATCTTTCCGATGAGAGCGTCGAGGGCGCTGTCGCGTCGGTACGCCTCGACCAGGATCGTGAGGGCGTAGCGGCGATCGCGCTTCATTTTCGCGCTCCGCACCGCCCCCCACGCAAACTCTTGAGCGCGCGCCCACTCTTCGGCTTCGATGGACCACTCCGCCAGGCGCACCTCTTGACGGTAGCGATGGCTTCCCTTTCCGTCTTCGACGGAGAACACCCCGATCGCATCCTTCTGCTCCCCCCTGAGGGCGAGGATCATCGCGGCGCGATTGCGCAGAGTCTTGTCGCGCCCCTCGGCGCTCGCGAACTTCGCGAGGGGGGACTGTTCCTCCGCCCCATCGCCGGGGGCGGTGGAATCGCCCGCGACCGCCCCCCCGCCCCCCGCAGAGCTCGCTCCTCCAGAGGTGCCCGTCACGCGGCCCGCCGGAGATGCGGTGGTCGCGGCCGTCGTAGTCGTCGCGGCCGTCGCGACCCCCGCGGGTTGCGCCGGAGCGATCAGAGTGAGCGCGGCGATCGCGCCACCGGAATCTCCGGACCCGCCCGAAGCCACTGTCTTTTTCTTGTCGAGGAGGAGCGCGCGGCGGAGCAGCACGGCGCTCCGCACCTCTTCGTCGATCTCGCGATCGAGCACCCGGCCGAAGGCTTCGTGCGCCTCTTCATTCTTTCCGAGAGCGTCGAGGATCTGTGCCTTCTCCAGCGTGTCCGCCACCGTTTCGTCCTCGACCGGAATCTTGAGGATCAGATCGCGCGCACGAGTGAGGTCGCCGAACACTCGGGCCACACGCGCGGTGAGACGGCGCAGCGCGAGGATCTCCGGCGTGTCGAGACTCGGGTCCTCCTCTTCGCTCGCCAAGAGCACCTCTTCGATCCGTTCGCGCAGACGCGCCTCGCATGCCGCGACGAGAGGTTCGGGGGAGCCATGAGCGAAGATGGTCTCGTTCCAGAGCGCATCGATCTCGGTGCGCGGATCTGGGGCGGCGAGCGCTCGCTCGAGCATCGGCAACACCGACTCGGCCAGAGGCTCAGGGAGAGGATCATCCGCGGGCCAGAGAGGGCCGAAGCTGATCGCACTCGAGAAGAGCGCAAGGAGCAGGTAGGACGGCTTCATGAGAGGGCCTCCATCCGGGACGCGGTGAGCGGCGCCTGGGCACGAGAGCGGTGGAACCGGCTGCGTCGGTAGTAGACCTCGAAGAGGTAGCAAAGGAGCGCCAGAAGGAAGCAGAGTGAGGCGAGCTCGGAGACGCCGCGCGGCGCGCTCCCCCCGCCGGTCGCGGGGAGGAAGGCGCCCAATTCACCCGCCGCCACGACCCTGCCGCCGGTCGCGGCCGCGAGAGCGGGAAGATCGAGCGCCCGCTCCGGATCGACTTGCCCCTCGGGGCTCTCCGTTGCAAAGGGAGGTGAGACGAGCCGGGTCAGGTGGCGCGCGCCTTCCGCGGAGGCTTCGAGGTGCACGGAGTCGGCTCGGTTGCGGCTGAGGCTCGCCACGAAGACTCCCGGTGCGCGGGCGATCAGGGCCAGCGGCTCGCTTTGGCCATCGGGATGGATGCGCGACACGAGCGGGGCGCCCGCGGCAAGCTCTCGACGCTCGGCGACAACCCGCAACTCGATGCCGTCTTCTTCGAGTCGGAACCGGTACGGGCCGTGGGAATCTGAGGCGGTGCGCGTCAGGACGCGGGCGAGGAACGCACCGTAGTCCGGCCACTCCTGCCATCCTTCGGTGCCGGGACCGGCGGGCTCGGTCAAGAGCGTCGTCGCCCGCCCGAGTCCGGTGCGCCAGCTGGCGAGAATCGGGTGTCCTTCCGCACGCGTCTTGAGCACGACTTCCGCGCCAGGGCGCGCGCGACTCTCGACGTATCCGGAAATCGGAGGCACGCGGGTCGGATCGACGTCCCCCCACCACCCTTCGCCGCCACGGGGGTCGACGAGGTGAGTTCCGGGGCGGTACGCGGGGAGGCGTGCAGTCGACGGCTGCTTCAACATGATCTCCGGCAGGTTGAAGCGATCGCTCGCATTGTAGTAGCGACCGTTCCCCCAGTCGGCGAGTTGCACCAAAAACTCTCCGTGGCGCGGCGGCCCGACGAGCACTGTCGAGACGCAAATGCCATCGCGCGCCATGCGGCGGAGCAGAGACTCGTACGGTCCCGTTTCGACCCCGGCGTCGGTGAGCACCAGGACATGCTTGTATCGGGTCTGCGCGTTCCGAAGCCCGTAGTACGCCTCTTCGATCGCGGGGAACAAAATTGTGCCCCCCCCCGCATCGAGGCGGTTCAGGGCGCGCTGGATCTGGATCGCGTTCGCGGCCGATTGGAGCGGCGCCGCCCAATGCTTCGTACCATAGAACTCGACGATCCCCACCTTGTCATGCGGGAGCATGCGGCGGATCGCGAGGCGCGACACTTCTTTCGCGAGAGTGATGCGGTTCCCCGCCATCGAACCCGACGTATCGATGATGATCGCGAGCGCCGTGCTCGGATCCTTCTTCTCTTCCTTCTGCACGAACTCGACCGGCAAAGTTGGCGCGAGCGCGGATTCGTGCCAGCCACCGGGGCCGAAGCTCGCCCCGCCGCCGGCCATCACCAAGCCGAGTCCGCGGGAGCGTACCGCCTCCGCGATCGCTTCTTGGAACGGCTCGGGCACAGTGTCCGCCGGGCGATCATCGAGCATCACCAAGTCGAACTGCTCGAGGTCGGGGAGGTTCTCTCCGAGCGCACCGCGACTTTCGAAGGAGAACCCGTTTCCGAGCAACTGTTCGAGCTTCGGCTGACCTTCGACCACGCGGTCGCCGAGATAGAGAACGGAGAGCGGCTCGTCGACCGCGATCTCGGTGGTGAGGGTATTGGTCAGGGTGTCTGAGTCCCCCGCGTCCAAGGCACGCACTTCCACCCGAAGCGGCAGGTAGCCCGCCTCTTTCGGCTCGAACGAGAGAACCGCCGCCGCGCGCCCCGCCACCTCGATGTCCGGCAGTTCGGCGAGCACGGTTTCGACCCCATCGCTGCCCGCCGAGGTGAGGATGACCCGCGCGCGGGTGTTCCCAACAATCTCGACGTGAGCACGGGTCGTCGATCCGACCCGCACCGGCGCCTCGACGAAGAGCGAGACCGGCCGCAAGTCACCGAGACCAGGGCCCGGAAGCGGGGCGACGTGCACCGGGATCCCCCGCGCGACGAGCGACGCGGCGGCGTCTCCCCAACCGCGCGCGGTGCCGTGACCGTCGCTCACGAGAGTGATCGCGCCTGTCGACCCCGCCGGGATCGCGGCTCCGGCGATGGCGAGCGCACTGCCGAGGGGGGTTCCGGTGGAGGTGAGGTGAATGCTGTCGTCCCACGGCGAATTCTCGCTCGATGGGGCCGGGGACCCGGAGATCGACACCAAGTGAGTCCGCGAAGCATCGACTCGCTCTCTCAGTCGCAGGATGTCGGTGCCCGTCTGGGCTGCGAGTGCGCCACCGCTCATCGAGACATCCCAAACGACGACCTGATGCTCGATCGACTCGTCCCCAGGCACCGTCGGCTGCGCGAGCCCGACGATGATCAAGGCGAGGACGGCGCTTCGCAGGACCCCTTGTCGATACTCCCTGAGACGCACCGGCCAAAACCACACCAGCGGAATCGCTGCGAGGAGCCAGAGCCAGGAGGCTTGCGTGAACTCGATCGACATCAGTGGCTCTCCCTGAAGGAGTCGGAACTCGAGGTGTGGGAAATCAGCCTGTGGAACATCACTTCGTTGCGAGTCATCGCGAGAAACAAGCGCATCACGGCACCTCCCCGCGGCGATGGAAGAACCACTCGGCTCCGAGCATCGCGAGGACTACGAGCGCGAGAAGATTTGCGAGTGGCTGGGTGCCGCCCGGGGAGTCGACGTCGTCTGCGATGATCGCGGCCCCGGATTCCGCGCCCCCAGCCTCTGCGCCAGCCGGCGCGAGGGATGCGACGGCGACGGGGTTGCCGCGGAGATCGAGGTAGTCCCCCGCACGCGGCGGGCGAAGGGGAGCGCCGACCGGATCGAGCATTCGGTCCCCATCTCGGAGCCGAGCGTCAGCTCCCGACGGATCCACCCAATTGCGCCCGGCGGCGATCTCGGCCGGAAAGTCTTCCACCGCGAGGATCCACCGTATCGACAGTGCCACGAAGAGCGGGAAAGAGCGGGACGAAACGAAGTTGTACTCCTGGGCGAGAAGATCCTCCCAAACCCCGATCGCGCGCCGATCGGCGGGGCGCGCTCCGAGCGTGATCGGTCGTCCCGCGGCTTCCGCGAGCTCCATCGCATCGACTTGATCGAGGCCGAGCCCGAGGAGAGCGCTCTCGAGGACTTCCGCCGATGACTCCTCACCGGAGTGGGAGAGCAGAATCGATTCTTCTTGGCTCTCCCGGGTCACGAACTCGAGCGCGGGAAGTCCCGCACCGAGGCCGCTCTGGGAGCGTCGAACGACCACGTCGCCGCCACTCTCGACCACCCGCAGCGCGGGGTCGGCCGCGAGGACCGGCTCGAGCCACGGCCTGAGATCCGGATCGAGGACCACGCTGACAATACGCCGCACCGGCAGAACGCGCGCGACCTCATCGTCGAGAGGATTCGGATCGCTCCCCGAGAGCCGCGCTTCGAAACGTGCTCCCAGGGCGGGAAGATCGCTGAACAGGAACTGTGCCCGACCCGCGGAATCGCTTCGCGTCGTGCCACCGGCGATCCCTGCCCCGCCGAGACTCGCGGTGAGCGACATGCCGCCGGGATCGCTCCCTGCTACTTCGACGAGCAGATCGACGAGTTCCCAATTGCCGCTCGCGGCGGGAGAAACCCCGCACGCGACGATCGCGCGATTTCCGACGGGCGGGTCCCCCGGCGCTCGGAGCGACGCGACCGTCACCTCGGCGGGAAGTTCTGCGCGGAGCTCGGGAGAGATCGCGGTATCGGATGCGATCCAGAGGGTCGTCTCCTCTCCTGAGGACAGGTAGGGAAGCAGGGAGAGAATGGTTCCCTCGATCGACGACGGCGCGCGCTCGGCGGTGGCCCCTTCCGAACGTACGGTGAAGAGACGGTCCGGCTCTCCCGGGGCGAGCAGAGTGCGCACTTCACCGCCGACCAGAAGCACCTGGCGGCGCGCCCGCGGCAGTTCGGCGAGCGCGGCTTCGACCCGCGCGATCGTCGCGCCGAACCGGTCTCCCCCACCCATCCCTTGCGACCCATCGATGAGCACCACGTGGTGCGTGCCGCTGCGATCCTCAAATCCGAGCCCGCCGGCGGCGAACCAGAGGAGGGCACAGATCGCGAGCAGGAAGAGGTACACGAGAGGGTGACGGAAACGCTCGACCAGCACTCGCGCGCGCGCTTCTTCGACCGCGGCGCGCCAAAAGAGCGTACTCACGACGCGTACCGGGCGATGGCGCACCCTGAGTCGTTGGAGGAGGTAGAGCCCGCCCGCGATCGCGAGGAGGCCCGAGATGAGTGCGGTCGATCCGAACAGAGAGGTCACGCTTCGTACCTCCCTCCTTCGAACAGATGGCTCAGCTGCGGAATCAGATCGTGGTCACAGTCGACCCGCAGAATCCCCGCACCGCGACGGCGCACAAACCGAATCAAGTCGGCGTGAAACACGTCGTGGGCATCGCGGACCTTCTCGAGAATCTGGGGGGTCACCGAGACATCTTCGGTCTCCCCCGTCTCACAATCGACCAGCTCGAGATCGCCGGTGAGATCGGGATCTCGATCGCTCGCGCGCCAAAGCGGCACGAGCAGAAGTCGATGCCGTTGAGATCCGAGCGCCTCGCGAATCGCTTCGATCCCACCGGGGTCGAAGAAATCGCTGATCACGACCAAGAGCCCCTGCCTGAGGCCCAAGCTCGCGAAGCGGCGAAAAGACTGCCTAAAATCGGTGCGACCCTTGGGGTTAAGCCCCGAGAGGGTGCTCGCGATCTGCATCGTTTTCCCACGCCCCGACTGGGGGCGCATCGCGACTTCGAGATCTTCTCCGAACGAGAACACCCCGACGCGGTCGTGTTGATGGAGTGCGATCGAGGCGAGTGCGAACGCGGTGCGGAGACCGGTGCGCGCGCGCGGATCGTCTTCGAGGAACGCGCTGTCCGAGACATCGGTCGCGAGGTAGACCGGCAGATCCTCGAGCTCCTCGAACAGGCGCAGGAACACGCGGCCGAGACGACGGTAGATGTTCCAATCGATCGCACGAAAGTCATCGCCGGGGGAGTACGGTCGGAAGTCGCGGAACTCGATCCCGGACCCGAGATCGCGAGATCGTTGCTCCGCGGGACGTCCCCCGCGCGCGACCCGCTTCGAGACGAGTCGCAATCGCGATACGGCCTCGAGGAATTTCGGGTCGAACAGTTCGGCTTGGGTGATCGTCGGGCCGGTTGCCATCGGGCCCCTACTTCGCCGGGGGCTTCACGTGCTCGAGCACCGCCGAGACAATCATGTCGGGGGTGATCCCCTCCGATTGCCCATGGAAGTTCACGATCACACGGTGGCGGAGAACGTCGTGGGCGGCGGCGCGAAGATCTTCGCTCGCGACCGAGTACCTCCCCGCGAGGAGCGCGTTCACTTTCCCGGCGAGGATCAAGCCTTGCGCACCGCGCGGGCTCGCCCCGAGGGCGACGTTGTCGGTGACGAGCTGGGGCGCGAACTTGCTCCCTGGCTGGGTGCCGACCACGAGATGGATCGCATCCATCTGCACCGCGTCGGGCACCGGCACCGAGCGTACGATTTCGCGCATGGCGACGATCTCGGGGCCGCTCGAAACCGCGTGCACCTTGGTGTCCATGGTGCCGGTGGTGCGGTCGAGAATGGCTTTGTATTCCGACACCTCGGGATAGTCGACGAGCACCTTGAAGAGAAAGCGGTCGAGCTGCGCTTCGGGAAGCGGGTACGTGCCCTCTTGCTCGATCGGGTTCTGGGTCGCCATGACGCAGTACGGTTCTTCGAGGTGGATCGTGCGCGTGCCGACCGTGATCTGATGCTCCTGCATCGCTTCGAGGAGCGCCGACTGCGTCTTCGGAGTCGCGCGGTTGATCTCGTCGGCGAGCACCAGCTGCGCGACCAACGGACCTTGCTGGAAGCGGAGTTCGTGTCCGCCCCCTTCTTGCTCGACCAGGACCGAGGTCCCTTGGATATCCGCGGGCATCATGTCGGGGGTGAACTGAATCCGGGAGAACTCGACGTCGACCGACTCGCCGAGGGTGCGCACGAGCATCGTCTTACCGAGCCCCGGCACTCCTTCGAGCATCACGTGCCCTCCCGCCAACAGCGCGGTGAGCACCGAATCGATGACCTTGTGCTGGCCGACGATGACCTTGCCCACCTCTTCGCGGATCCGGGTGTGGCAGTTGCGGAACTTCTCCGCGGCCTTCTTGGCGTCCTCTGCTTCGCTCATTCCTGCGCGCTCGCTTCCTCTGTGTCTTCTGACTTCGAACTCGCCGTCTCAAGATTGGACTGCTCGGCTCGGATCCTCTGGTAGTAATTTTGCACCAACGACTGCATCCACGGCAGGAGGTCGGGTCGGGCCACGCGACCGATCCCGTCCTTACGAGGGGAGCGCGCGGTGGCGACGACCGCCGGCGCGTCCTCCTCCTGGGGCTCGACTCGCTCTTGGGTGATCTTGGTCTTGCCGGGGTTCG
>CALEHF010000269.1 GCA_937876125.1 uncultured bacterium | reverse complement strand
AACCCCGGGGCTCCTCGCTCGGTACCAACCATCGATCCGCGCCATCACCCAGGAGAACCGCGGCGAACACGCGACTGTGAATCGAGGATTTGAGCTCGCCAAGGGAGAAATCGTCGCGGTCGTCAACTCTGACGATCCGCTTCTTCCCGGTGCTATTTCCCGCGCGGTCGAGTTTCTCTCAAGGCATCCCGAGGTCCTCGTCGCCTATCCCGACTGGCGTATCATCGACGAACATTCGCGACCGGTGCGAGAGATCCGTGTCGCCGAATACGACCCTGTCCGACTCTTCGTCCAGCACGACTGCTGCGTCGGCCCCGGCGCGTTCATTCGACGCGCGGCCATCCAGGCGGTCGGGGGTCGAAACGAACACTATCGCTACGTCTCTGACTACGACTTTTGGCTGCGGATTGCCCGACACGGGACCCTCGCGCGGATCCCCGCGACTCTGGCGAGCTGGAGATCGCACTCAGGAGGCGCGTCCAGTGCCGGCCGCGGCGGCGCGATGGCGCGCGAGCACGTCGAGCTGATTCGCGAGCACTTCGGCGATCCCACGCTCCCTAAAGAGCTGTCGCGTCGCCGTCGTGAAGCGCTCGGTTGGGCGCACTACGCCGCTGCGTATCATTCGAGCTCGTTCGTGCGGCGGTCGTGGCATGTGGGAAGATTCGTGGCCATTCGGCCGACGAACCTCGCGAGCTGGTGGCAACGTATGCGCCAGGAGAAGCCGAACATGAACCGTCTTGGCCTGATTGCCCGCCGACTGATGCGTACCCCGAAAGCGTGATGCAGCAGTTCACCGACTCAACCGGGAATGCGCGTAGCGGGCCCATCGAAACTTCTTGAGATAACGGCGGGTGGAGCGCCAACCTGCTCTTGCTGCTCCGAACCCGGGCGGCTTCCCACCGCGCGGTGCCCCGGAGTAATGGCTCAGCTCTCCGGCGACCCTCAATTGTTGCTGGATGATCGACTCCGCGCGTTCAGTCGCAGGCGCTCTCTCGATGGCCTGCTCGTACACCCCGATCACGGCACGCGTGTAGCGGTCGCGGTCATAGTATTCTTCGGACAGCTCCCGCGCCCTAGAACCGATTTGAGCCCGGGCGGTGCGGTCCTCGACGAGTTCCTGAATCTTCGTCACGAACTGATCGAGATCGCCCTGGGGGACCGAGACCCCCCCTCCCAACTCAGGCTTCACCACTTCATCGAGCGATGTCCCACTCATCACGATGGCAGGTTTCCCGCAGGCCATCGCCTCCATCGCCATCATTCCGAACGCCTCGGCGGTGGAGGGCATGAGGAAGATATCTGCGGCGTTGTATGCGCGGATGATCTCCTCTTCGTCATTGATCCAACCGAGCTCGATGATTTGAAACCGGCTCGAGAATCTGTCGAGAAGTCCCGGTTCTCCGAAAATCAGGAGCGTGATTTTCTGATCGGTATCGAGGCGCTCCAAGGCCCCGATGACGGAGTCGAGACCCTTGAAGATCGAGGGCGTTGCCCGGAGCGCGAGAACAACGTTTCCCGATTCCACCTTGAGGGTCGCCTTCTCCTTCGCAGAGTCGGTAGGTCGAAACCGAGCGAGGTCGAGTCCGAATGGAATCCGATGAACTCTCGCGTTCTTGAAGATCGGGGAAGAGCGGACCCGCTCCTCCATCCAGCGAGAAGCGACAATCACGTCGAGAGACGATTGCTGGATCGCGAGGCGCTTGATCTCCCAATTCAGAGCCGTGGTGTCGTGCGTCACTGCAAAATCAAGTGCAAGGCTGGGACAGTCACCGCAGCCGTTCTGCCAGCGATCGCAGCCCATCGGATACACACAGTGCCCGGTAATCGCCCACGGGTCGTGCAGGGTCCAGACCGTGGGCTTCAAGTGGGAAAGGATCGGGAGATGACCGACGTCGAAGAACTGATTGTGGACGAGGTGGTAGTGCACGACGTCCGCATTGAGGAACATCGGGTCGAACAACAGATCGTAGGAGAAGGGGGTGAACGCCGCGCGCGTCGAGTACGCAGCTTCGAGGGCCATCGCGGCCAGATTGATCCCCTCCCGATTG
>CALEHF010000268.1 GCA_937876125.1 uncultured bacterium | reverse complement strand
CCGAGCGACCCGAGGGCCCCACCGCAAAAGAGGAGCACGAGCATGGGAAGAATGCTGTGCCACTTCATTACTCCACCTCCGGCGGCGCTTCGAGGCTGGGCCAGGCGCGCGGAGCGCGTGCCACAGTGGCGGGAAGCGGAATCCGTCGCAGCAAGTCTGCATACGGTGGGGTCGGAAGGGAGTCAGGGCGCGCCGGCCGCCACTCTGACTTCTCTTGGAATGGGTTCCGGATCTCGCCCGAGCCACCGGCGAACCAATCGAGAGCGACATCTCCCCCGCGAATGTCACCGACGGTCGCGGCACGCGGCTCACTGAGCGAGATCTCTTCGCCGCTGCTTCCGGTAAACGACGTCGACGCGTGGATGATGCTGCCCACCAGGATCAACAAGGAGAGCGCGAAGATCACGCGTTCGCGATTCCAACCCATCAGAAGCCCCTTTTTCTTCCGGACGATCGCCCGCCGCGTTTTTCGACGACACGCGCCACGCCCAAATCGATACCCACCGCGGTCAAGGTCGCCTCGACGACCCCCTCGGTCGAGTCCTCCGCACGATCGGATGGCACGACATCGGAGACCTCGATCGACAGGTACTTGTCGTCGCTTTGAAAAGAACGAACGAAGGAGAGCAGTTCAGCATACGTCGCTTCGATTTTCAGTCCCACTGGAGAGCGATGGAGTGTGAGCTCAGTGTCCTCTCGGATCGTCTCGTTGACGAGGCCGCCAGGTGTGATCGAAACGATGCGATTGATCTGCGCGGCGACCGCAGCATCCAGGAGGCGGCGAAGCACTTCGAGCTGAGCGTAGCGATCGCCCCACTCCTCATCACTCAAGTCGCTACTCGCAGAGAAAGAAACGTCCTTGATCTCCGGATACCGAAGGTGAATCCGATCCGCGCGGTCGCGGAACGCCCTCCAGATACTCTCCTTGCGACTCGAGAAATCGAGGGACAAGGTCTGGCCATCTGCGGGAGGCTGGATCTGAGCATGACGGTGGAGCGAGATCCGATCGAGCAAATGCTCCACCTGCTCCTCGAGCGCTGTCGCGTTCTGCTGGTGCTGGCGATGCTTCCCATCGAGAGCCTGGAGCTTCAGCGAAATGTCGCCCAGCGCGACCTTCGCCTTCGCGGTTTCCTTCTTCCCATCGATCTGCGAGGAGATCGCGATGTTCATCAGAATGAGAAAGACAGCGAGGCCTGCGGCCACGCGAAGAATGAACGGGCGGTTCGCTTCCCAAAGTGCCTTGATCATCAGATCCCCCTTCCCCGGCCAGCGCGCGGTCTCGGTTTGGATTTCGAAGCGTCTGGCATTTCCTCGTCGGGAGAGACGACCAACTTGAAGGGGTAGCTCCCCTCCGTGAGATCCCCGGGCTCAATTTCGGAGCGGCGCACCTTTGACAGACCGAGGAAGTGGTCGCGCATCGTTTCCATGTGAACGATTCCTTGCCCCTCCGAGTTGTCCGAGTAACCCGTGAGATGGAGTTCGATGCCGACTTCGCCATCGATCTCGGTGCGCACTGCGTCGATCCGATCGAGGCTGATCGCATCGGGGATGGAGCGTGCCACTTCGTCGAGGATCTCTGCGTGGAAGCTGCCGGTGAGGATTTCTTCCTTCAGTCGCGCCTGCCGCTCCTTGAACTTCTGGTTCGCAGCCTTCGCTGTACGCTCCGCCTGGTCCCAAGAGTTCAAATTGCCCTGCCACTTTTGGACCGTCCCCTTCACCTCTTTCGCGCTGCGGTGCTCCACCGAACCCGCGACGAACTCGACGACGACGGCGAGAACCAGGATGGCAGCAGCCGCGTAGAGGAAGCGGGTCCGCTCGCGAAATTCGCGCTTCTTGCGGAACGTGCTCGGAAGAAGATCGAGAATCCGAGCGCGGGGATCAATCCCCGCCGCCGCCAGCCCGACCACTGGTGCCCATTCCTCTGGGTTCCCCGCCAGCGCTTCGCCACCGAGGCGTGGGACCAGCGGCTCGATGGTCCGGGGGATTCCCTCGGTCGAAATCGACGTCCTCAGTGCGAGCACTGCGCCAGGGCCTGCGAGGAGCAAGCGATCGGGCTCGAGGTTCGGGATCTTCGTTTGGCCGCGACAGAACGTGACCGACGAGACGACTAACTGGCCGAGCTGGCCCCCCCAGGTACGCAAGGTCGAGTCGAATCCTGAAGAGAGTTCGTCGGGGAGCTTGCCGATCGCGGCTCGAGCGCGGACCTTGCGCGCTTCTTCCATTTTGATGTCGAGGCGCCGAACGAGGAGGTCGTCGAGTTCACCGGTGCCGAACGAAACTGTGCGCGCGAACAGAAGACGCCCCTCCCGCACGATGCCGAGATGGCTCTCGATCTCTCCGATATCGGCGATCACTACCGTTTCGTCGAGTGCGTCCTTCTGCCCCGCGAAGTACGCGTGGACAACCCCGAGCGCGCAGGGAATCGCCTTGCGGACTTGGCCACCCACCGATTCAACCTCAGAGATGATCGGGAGCAACTCGTGCTCTTTGCCCATCCCGAGGAGGTGTACATCGTCGTCACCCGCCGATTCGGGGATCTCGAGTGGCATGTAATCGCTCGAAAGCGGTTCACCCGACTTCTCCGCCATCTCCTCGGTCTCGTATTTGAGGATCAGCTTGAGGCGCCAATCGGGGACCGGTGGCAGGCGATGGTAACGAAGCGTCGCCGCGCTTCCCGGCACTCCAAGAACGAGTCCGGAGAGGGGGATCTTCGCCGCCCGCATGTGCGAGAGCAGAGCGGCGAGCGATTCATCTGGAGGTGCGGTCACCACGATCGCTTTGGCCACCTCGAACGCACCTGGAGACCCACGAAGCCACACCGCGCGGGCTCCCGTCTCTCCTCGCACGATGGCAACCGATTGCTTCCCGAACACTGCGACCCTCCGTTCATCATCACTCAAGAGCTCAAGGCTCGACTCATCACCATCGTGGTTTCTGGTCGGCCTGCCAAGCGGCGGTCGCTTACTGACGCGCCTCGATCAGTTCGAGGCGGAGTCGCGCGATGCGCGCCTCTTCACCCTCGGCTTGCTCCTTGAGGAGCCACTCGTAGTAAAACTTCGCGATGAGATCTCGCCGCTGCTCGAAGTATCGGTTTCCCGCAGCGAGGATCTCGCGCACGCGAACCTCATCTGCCTCCGCAGACTGTCCCCCGATTTCTACCTCGGTTTGGGCTGCAAGCGCCCGCGCCTCGGTCTCCCGGGGCGAACCTGCGAATCGGTCCGCAAACTGATGGGCGGAAGCGACCAGCACCCCAGAGATGGGAGTGTCCGGGTGACTCCGCAAATCAGATCGCACTGCGAGAAGTTCTTCGTACCCCTGTTCCGCTGCGGCATGAATCGTCGCACGCGCCTGCCGCACTCGAGTTTGCACATCGGCGCGCCAGTGGAATTCGGACTCCAGATTCGCGAGAACGGCGAGCGCAGCCCCTTCTTGTCCAATTTCGATCTGCTCGCTCACCACGTTCCACAGATCGTCGACGCGACGACGCTCGCGATCGGACACCGTTCCCATGAAGCAGTCGATCACTCCACCAGGCGGTGCTTTGAGCGGAGTCCAGGTGAGCGCGCGCCCCCCCCGGCCACCGACGTCACTCAAAAGATCGAGACGACCGGGCACATTGAGGCGAAGAATCATCTGATCGGCGCCGTTTCCGAGCACCCACTCGTCACCGCTCTGCCCGTCGAGATCGCTAAAGGGCGCTCCCTGAACCACGGTCCGTTGCTCGTCGAACAGGGTCGAACGCTGGTTTTCAATGAGGCGATCGAGCTCAAAGACGAGCATCGACTCGGTACTTTCACCGGGAGAGAAGGAAACCTTCACTTGGCCCCCCACAACTTGAGTCACCTGTGAGATCGGTACTCCATCGAGCTCGAAGTTGTTTCGGATGGCGCCATTCTCCACCATCACCGGCTGCTGGTTTCGATCGGGGTGCAGCTGGCCCCACGGAACATCACCCGTGAAATCGCGGGGGGCTAATCGCAATTGGCGAATCCAGCGGTCGCCATCGCGAAGCGTCTCAATAATCCCTCGATCGTTCAGGGAGACCTCGAGAGGGATACCGCCGGCTCGAGCCACGAGAACGAGGGGCTCGGTCGGCTCTTCTGCCACCCGCCGGAGAGAGAGATCGTCAAAGTCGACCGAGCCCGCCCCGAGGGCGACGAATCCGAGCCGATACGCGGAGGGTTCACCGAACCTCGGCGGGGAGAGACTCGCCGTGAGTCGAGTCCATGCGCCCCGCTTGTCGGTCAACTCAGTATAACTTTCCTCGATCGGGACCAGTTCCCCTCCGCGTCGGGTGTACCAACGCAGGACCAACCCGACCCGGCTGAAACCTTGGTTTCGAAGCCGACCCGCGATGAGGAATGCATCCCCGGGCGCAAAGTCACGCGCGTCCCTCTCGAAGATGCGGATCGATTTGTGATCCCCCCCCTTGGAACGGACACCAAGCGCCATCTTTCCGTGCGGGAGTCCCAGTTCTTCAACCGACACCAACTCGGCGGGGTCGCTGCTCGAAGGGTCGACGACCCAGGTCTTTGCCCACCCCTCGGGAGGAGGGTTCTCGAACGATCCCCCCGTCCCTAGCAGGTTGTCGGCGTCGAAAGCCAAACGACTATCGACCAACCCTGCGAACATCGAGCGCCCGAAGTAGACGATCAAGCTGAGGCAGGCCACGAATGCGAGTGTGTACACCCACTGGAGCTTGTTCTCCTCTTCGATCATTCGCGGTGTGAGTCGTGAGAGGTCGTCTTCTGAAATACCGCCTTCGTCCACGGCACGGAATACCTGACTCGCCGAGCTGGCATCGTTCATCGCGGGATCGGTCGGGAGCCCTCGCATGCGCAAGCAGGTGTCCCCGATCACAACCATGTCCCCGTCGACGAGCTTATGTTTTCGGATGCGGTTCTTCCCGATGAAGAGACCGTTGCCCGATTCGAGATCGGTGATGATCCACCGATCCCCTTGTTGCTCGATCCGCGCGTGCTCGCCAGATGACTTCCGGTCCGGAATGACGAGGTCGCAACTCTCCTTGCGCCCGATCAAGAAGGGAGCGGTAAGAGCCACCCTCTGACCTTCGAGGGGACCGTTCACGACGATCAAGTGCGGTTCGTCTTCAGAGAGTGTGGACTTCTGGAAGGCCACCTTGGCGGCGGGGGATTTGGAGCCGCCATCGGCCGACGCCGATGGAGTCGGCTTTTCGGTGGGTGAGGCCTGAGGAGTTTGTACCTCGCCGAGCGACGCCATCTCTTGCTCCGAATTCGGCTCGGTGATGAACTCGATCCGCACCTCTCCGATCTGAATCCGATCCCCAGCGATCAGCGGAACGCGCTCGATGCGCATCCCGTTGTGCACGGTTCCATTCGACGATCCGAGATCGACCAATTCGAACCCACTCAGGGTGCCGAGAATGCGACAGTGTTTCCGCGACGAGTGCGCATCGGCGATCCGGATCGCGCAGGATTCATCCCGACCGATCTCGACCACGTCCGTACTCTCGATCGCGAGAGTCCGCTGCTGCCCTCGCTCGGTCACTACGAGTTTCGCCATCGCGACCTATCCGTTCTTCCGACCCGCGTCGGGCTTCTCTGGCTTCTTCAGGCCGTACTTATCGATCTTCTGATCGAGAGTCGGCCGAGAGATGCCGAGCTGCCGCGCAGTCTGACTCTTGTTCCAGTCGTTCTCTGCGAGAGTACTCGAGAGCACTTGCCTCTCGACCTCCTCCGCCGCCTCCGTCACGATCTCTTTCAGCTTTCCCCGGCCGACCTTCGCGTCTCGACGTGAGCGCCCTGAGGTGCCGGCCGAACCGGTGACCAGCGCTGGGGAAAGGAGGTCCGGAGTGACGATATCGCTCGAGAGCGCCACCATCCGCTCCACTTCGTTCTCGAGCTGTCGGACGTTGCCCGGCCAGTCGTAGTGATACAGGTAGTACAACGTCCGACTGTCGAGGGTCGGTTTCTCCCGTTTCAGTCGCCCGGAAATCCGCGTCATGAATGCGTCCACCAAGAGGGGGACGTCCTCGCGCCGCTCCCGCAAGGGAGGAAGCGTCACATTGATCACGTTCAGGCGGTAGTAGAGGTCCTCGCGGAACTCGCCGCTCTGTACCATCTCCTGCAGCGGGCGGTTGGTTGCGGAGAGAATGCGAACATCCACGAACTTCGAATCGCGCCCCCCCACCGGTCGAATCTCCCCCTCTTCGAGGACTCGAAGGAGTTTGGTCTGCAGATCGAGACTCATGTCCCCGATCTCGTCGAGAAAGAGCGTCCCTTTGTCGGCGAGCTCGAACAGACCCTTCTTGTCGCGCACCGCGCCCGTGAAGGCGCCGCGCACGTGGCCGAAGAATTCGCTCTCGAGTAGATTCGGAGGAATCGCAGCGCAGTTCTGCGAAACGAATCCACCGTCCTTGCGCGGCCCCTGGAAGTGAATCGCATCTGCGATCAACTCTTTCCCGGTTCCGCTCTCTCCCTGCACCAAGACCGGAATGTCGGTCTCGATGACTCGGTCGAGGATCTGGAAGATCTGATACATCTTCGAGTTCTTTGTGATGATGCGATCGTAGTCGTACTTGAACGACCGCTCCCCCGCGCGTGTGATGACCTCGGTGATCTTCTCGGGGTGCAGGTTTCCCGCCATCAGCATTTCTTGGAGCTCTCGGTTCAACTGCTCCACTTCTTCCTTGGAGCGCTGCAGAGCGTCTTGCTTCCGCGTGTTCTCTTCGAAGAGGCGCGCGTTTTCGATGAACACCGTCGCTTGGTCGGCGAGGAACTCGATAAAGCGCAGATGGCTCCGGTGGAAGGCTGCGGCCTCGAAGCGGTTATCGACGTAGACGACGCCGAGCGATCGGCCTCGCAGGCGAAGGGGGACGCAGAGCACCGACTCGAGTTTGAGATCTGTGACCGAGGCGAAGGTGCGTGTGCGCGGATCGTGCTGCGCGTCCCCGGTCAGGACCGGGCGGCCTGATTCCATCACTTGGCGGGTGATCGATCGACTGACTTTCACCTCCGCCTTCTTGACGGTTTCTTTGTCGATGTTGCGCGAGCACTCGATGCTGAGTTCACCCTCGTTCTCCAGGATGATGAAGCCGCGCTCGGCATTCGAGATCTCGATCACAGTATCGAGGATCATGCCGAGCAGGTCGGCGAGAACCAGCGTGGAGCAGAGACGCTTCGTGATCTCGAGGAGACGCAGGAAGATCTCGCGTTCCTTCTGAAGAAGATCGACCTGGCTCGCATCACTCACGTCTGTGAGCGGCTCCATGAAGTAGTCGGTCGGCAACAGGAGGGTCTCGCCCCCCACGCCGGTCGCCAACTGTGAGGTGGGGATGCGCTCAAAGAAGATTCGAGTCTTCCCGATCTCGATGCAGTCGCCCGGGTTCAGCTCTTGGCGCCGGATGAGGATCCCGTTGACCAAGGTCCCGTTTCGGCTTTGAAGATCCTCGACGCTCCAAATGTTGTCAGCGAAGAAGAGCCGACAGTGCCGACGCGAGCTCGAAATGTCATCGATCTCGATCTGATTTTCCCGAGACCGACCGATCGCGATTGCCGACCCGTCCAGTTCGATAGAACGCTCCAGCCCACGCTCTCGGATGAGGAGGCGCGCTTGAGCAGAAGCGTTCTTCGAAGCGGAGTCTTTGGTCATCGATCTCCCGGCGGGACTCGGTGGCAATGTTTGCGTTGGCTCGCTGGCATGGCCCGAACGGTGATTGGTTCAGGAGCAGGGGCCGTGTGGGGTGCGCGCCGTGGGATGCGCTCCGTGAAATGCGCTCCGTGGGATCCGCTCCGTGGGATCCGCTCCGTGGTGTGCGCTCCGTGGTGTGCGCTCCGTGGTGTGCGCGCGGAAATGGGAATTGCATCTCAACTTGGCGAGGTCACTCTGGGACCGCATCGGAGGTCCTCCCCGCGGAGCGCCAGGTATCAGACCACAGGGAGACCGCCTGTAAAAGCGATTTTACACGGGGGAGGGCAGAGAAACATGCCGATAGCGGGGCGAGG
>CALEHF010000267.1 GCA_937876125.1 uncultured bacterium | reverse complement strand
GCAGGTGACCTCTTCGACCCCTCGCTCGACCGCGCGTCGCGTAATCGCTCGCAGAGTTTCCGCGCCTTGTCCGTGACCGGCGGCGCGCGGCAAACCGCGCGACTCCGCCCAGCGGCCATTGCCATCCATGATGAAGGCGATGTGACGCGGGACAGCGCCGGCGTCTCGGGTCGCCTCCGATCGGGGATCGCTACTGCTCACCGCACCGCCCCGACGTAACCGTCGAAGGGGGTGAGGAGCACGGTCTCGTCGCGGCGCTTCCCGGTCGAAAGGATCGATACGGGGATGCCGGTCGCCTCTTCCAGTTTGTCGGCAAAGGGGCGCACTGTGTGTTCGTCGATCGTCCCCCACCCGGGCCACTCTTCAACGATCGGCTCCACTCGGGAAAGGTCGTCGACGTGGGTCGGAAAGTGGTGGATCTCGCGGCCGTCGAGGCGGTAGCCCACGGTCACCGGAATCGTGTCGCGCCCGTCGAGCACATCCGCTTTGGTCAGTGCGAACGAGTCGAGATCATTGAGCAGAACCGCGTGGCGCAGAGCCGGAATGTCGAGCCAGCCGACGCGACGCGGGCGCCCGGTGGTCGCGCCGTACTCGTTTCCGGCCGCGCGAAGCGACTCTTCTTCTTCTCCGCGCAGCTCGCTCGGGAAGGGTCCTTCGCCGACGCGGGTGCAGTAGACCTTGGTCACACCGACGACGTGATCGATCTTCCGCGGCGAAAACCCGGTTCCCGGTCCGACCCCGAGAAAACTCGGGCTCGAAGAGGTGACGAAGGGGTACGTGCCAAAGTCGAGATCGAGAAGACACCCCTGGGCCCCTTCGAAGAGAAAGCGCTCGCCGGCCGCGTGGCGATCGGCGAGGAGCACTTGCGTGTCGGTGATCTGTGCCCCGAGTCGATCGCGCACTTGGCGGCACAGCTCGACCGATTCTTCGATCACCCCGCTGGTGACATCGAGGCCATCGCAGCGCTCGGCGAGCTTCTTCGGGAGCTTATCTTCGATGAAACCGGGGCGCACCAGGTCGCCGAGGCGCACCCCGCGTCGCGCCGACTTGTCTTGGTAGGCGGGCCCGATCCCACGCAGGGTCGTCCCAATCTTTTTGCCGTTTCGGTCCTCCTCGCGCGAACGATCGAGCGCGGTGTGATGCGGCAGAACCACGTGAGCACGGTCGGAGAGGAACAGGCGCTCGATCGCGCTTTCGGGAATCGTTGCGACCTCCTCGAGGAGCCCGCGCGGTTCGATCACCATGCCGTTTCCGAGCACCGCAGCGACTCCCTCGTGAAGGATCCCCATCGGCAGGTGATGGAGCACTTTCTTCACGTCGCCGATGTAAACCGTGTGACCGGCGTTCGCGCCGCCCTGGTAGCGCACGACGACATCGACCCCCGACGACAGAACGTCGACGATCTTCCCTTTGCCCTCGTCGCCCCAGTTGAGGCCGACCACGCAAATGTGGCGCATGCTCACGTTTCACTCATTCCGGTCCGTTTGGACCATTCGAACTCCGCCGCCGGTGCGGCCCCTGTTTGCTGTGCTTCTCGCTGCTACTTCGTGCCGCCGGGGAGTTCTCGCTCGAGGATGATCTCGAAGAACTTCGCGCTGCCGTAGCCGACGATCGGCGGAGCGAAGACTTGGACCAACCGCCACCCCAAAGCGGCGTGCTCAGCGATCACGTCTTGGTATTCCGAAGAGGGATTCACCCGTAAGCTCCACTTAGCCTTGGGCTCATAGGGCGCGGTACGAACAAACTTGTACTCGAACCGAGCCGCACAGCGAGCCTCGTCTGCCACCAAACCCCCTCAGATCCTCGGCCGAATCTCAGTCTTGCCGCCCATGTACGGGACGAGCGCCTCGGGGATCCGCACCGAGCCATCCGCCTGTTGGTTGTTCTCGAGGATCGGGATCAGGACCCGCGGGGTCGCGATCACCGTGTTGTTCAGGGTGTGGCAGTACTGCAACTTGCCGTTCTCGTCGCGGTAGCGAAGATCGAGGCGACGCGACTGGAATTCGTAGAAGCGACTCGCCGAGTGGGTTTCCCCCCACCCGCGCGACGGCATCCAACACTCGATGTCGAATTTCTGCGCTTGCCCCTGGCCGAGATCGCCGCTGCACACGTTCACCACTCGATACGGCAGTTCCATCTTTTGGAGCACCGCTTCCGAGTTCTCGAGGATCAGCTGGTGCTGTGCGCGCGACTCCGCCTCGTCCGCCCGACAGATCACCACCTGCTCCACTTTGTTGAATTGGTGGATCCGGTACAGCCCTTTGGTATCCCGCCCCGCGGCACCCGCTTCACGACGGTAGCAGGTCGAGTACCCCGCGTACTTGAGGGGCAGCTGATCGAGCTCGACCGTCTCGCCCATGTGGTACGCGGTGACCGGCACTTCGGAAGTTCCCGTGAGCCAGAGGCGGTCGCGCTCGCACGCGTAGGCTTGATCTTCGCCGCCGGGGAAGTACGCCGTGCCGTAGAGAGGCTCATAGCGCACCAAAGTCGGTGTGATCATCGGAACGAAGCCCACAGAAACGATGTGATCGAGCGCCAAGCGGAGAACGGCAAGCTCGAGGAGAGCGCCGTCGCCCACCAGCATGTAGGTCTGGCTGCCGGCGAGTTTCGCGGCGCGGGGGAAATCGATGATGCCGAGGTCGGTTCCGAGGGTGACGTGGTCCTTCGGCTCGAACTCGAACTGCGGCTTCTCTCCCCAGGTGCGCAGCTCGACATTCTCGGTG
>CALEHF010000266.1 GCA_937876125.1 uncultured bacterium | reverse complement strand
TTTCCGCAATGGACAGACTGAGGTCCATTGCTCCGTGGCGCGAGAGGGGAAAACTTTCCGAATCGTGCCCTCTGATTTAGAGACGGTGACTCGTTTCGAGCGCGGTCTTTCGCGCGCCCGAAGAGAGGCCACGTGATACGAAAAAAGCGGGGGCGTGGACCACCCGGTCCACGCCCCCGCTTTGATCTCGGCGCCTCGCGCGCTGTCGCTCTTACGGCTGGCGCACCAGCGGCGGACATGCGACCTGCGGCTTCTTCTGGAAGAAGTGGAACTCCTCCCGCGTTTGTTCTTTGTTGTGGCAAACGAGGCAGGCGGTCTCCTGAATTCTTCCCCACTTGTGGGCCGCCGGATCTTCCGGGTGCTTCGGGTTCAGGCCGTGGCAGCTCTCGCACTGGACGTCTTTGTATGGCTCGGCATCGGCGGGCGCGATGAACGCTTGCCCGTAACCGACCACGTGGCAGGCGATGCAGTCTTGGCGCCACTGATCGCCGGTCTCCTCGAGGCTTGCGAACGCGTCTGCGTGCTTGGTGCCCTTCCAGAAATCGTACTGGGCCGTGTGGCAAGCTTGGCATGTCGACGCAGTGAGGTAGTCCGCCTTGTGGGGGAGCGGCGGCAGTTTCGCGACGTCCACAATGCTTGATTGGTTCTTGTAGGCTTCAATGATCGCGGCGATCTCCGGGTCTTCGAGCATATGCGGCTCGAGCGAAACCTTCTCGAACCAGTACTCGGAGCGCCCCTCGGGAACATCCCCGGTCGAGCCATCGACGATCGGGCGTCCGGTCGCCTTCGAGCGCACGAACAGATCGAGAGTGCCGACCCGCGCACCTTGCGCATCCATGCGGATCACTTTTGTGGGTCCCACGGACTCGACCAGCATGTCCTCATCGATCCACAGTTTGTGATTGCCAAGCTCGATCAGCGGGTCGATGAGGAAGTCGATGCCTTCGACTTTCTCAGCAATTTCGCGGTTGACCGCGAGGTCGTTGATCGAGAACACGAACACGACATCGTTCCGCGCTCTGAGGATCGGAACGAAGTGCTCCGCCGCGGCGAGCGAACTAGACACCTTGATCTTGCGATCGGGCGATGCCCTATCGAGGTAGTACTGGGGGATCGTCTCGAGGGTGAGGCCCAAGAGACCGATTTTCACGCCCCCGGACTCGATCTCGGCGGTCGGCGGGAAGATCGTCTCGCCCGTCTCTGCGTCGACGAGGTTCGCCGAGAGGAACGGGAACTTCGCCTGCTCTTCGAGCTTCTTCAAGTTCTCGAGCCCCAAGAGAAGATCGTAGTTTCCGACCCCCATCGCCTTGTAGTCGAGGCGGTTGTACGACTCGATGAGCGCCTTCGCCTTCTCGAGCGTTTGGGAGAGTTCGCGCTCGGTGGTGCGCTTGTCATCGGGTCCGACCAGGGTGTTTCCGGCGTCGATGGCCACAGTGTGTTCATGGGCGAAGCGCGCCTGGCGAATGTAACTGCCGCGGCGTGTGATCGAGCCTTGGCGCACTTTCTTTCGCTTACAGCCACAGACGTCGATCTTCCCCGTGACGTTGACGGAGTAGATAACGAAGACGTTCCTCACCTCGGTGGCGCCCGCCTTCACGTCGTCCTGGCCGGTGATCTTCACCGGTGCGGGAGTGTCCCCCGCAGACGCAGTGAGGAGGACCCCGTTGGAGTCGGAGAAGGGTGAGAGCATGACGGCGGCGATGAGCGCTACGAGTGCGCCGAAGCCGGCTTTCCGTGTGATGAGCTTTCGGGACATCCGTTCGGCCTCCATCAGTCGCGTTTCAAAGGGGGACAGCTGACTTGCGGGAATGCGGACTGCGGGTCGAAGGGGACACGGGTCACGCGAGGATCATGACAGGACCAGCAACTCTTGTCGGTCATCTGGGGCCACCGATGTGCGGCCGGGTCTTCAGGGTGTTTTGGATTGGTGCCGTGGCACGATTCGCATTGAACGTCTTTGAACGCCCCGACTTTGTGGGCGTCGACGAACGTTTCACCGTACGCGAGGACGTGGCACGAGACACAGTCATAGCGAAACTGGTCGCCGGTCTTCTCGAGGGTCGCGTATGCCCGGCCGTGGCCGGTGCTCCGCCAGAACTCGGTCTGTTCGACGTGGCACGCAGCGCAGGTCTCGGCGCCGAGGTACTCCTTCGAAGGGATGAAAGTGACATCCTCTTCGGTGAGCCCGGTGTAATGGGTCCCCGTGAGGAACTCGGTGACGAGCTTGTCCATGGCGGGGTGGCGTCCGATGTGACTTGCGAGGCGGGTATGAGAGGCGTTGTAGAGGTTCCCCGGCGACGCCGGATCGTCGGAGACCGGTTTCCACTCTGTCCCTCGCTCACGCAGATACAGGTCCACGCGACCGATGGTCGAACCCTGTCCTGAGATCTGAAGGAGAACCCGACCGTTTCGCGGCGTGACCTCTTCCCCGTCGTTGATCCACGTCGGCTCGCTGCCGGCGAAGCTCGCGGGTTCGAGAATGAAGTCGATCCCTTTCATGGTGTCGGCGACGCGTTCGATATCTTTGTGATCCAGGTGTCCGAGGACGAAGATCGCGTCGACCGTCTCGCCGAGTGCTTTCACCTCGCGGGTGAGCGCTTCGACCGGATCGGTGATCTCGAGGTCGGTGCCCACCTTCTTGAGGAAGTGGTCGGGGAGCTGGATCAGCGCCGCGACAACGCCGATCTTCTTGCCGTGTCTCTCGATGACAGTCGAGCCGGGGAAGATCTGCTTCCCGTCCGCGTCGAACAGGTTTGCGCAGAGGAACGGAAACTTTGCCTGGGCCTCGAGCTGCTGGACCGTGTCGATGCCGAACGCGAGGTCGTGCTCGGCGATCGCCGCTGCCGCATAGCCGAAGAGGTTGTACGCATCGACGAGCAGCTTCGCCTTTTGGAGAAGCTGCCGCGCGGCAAACTTGTTCTTCTTGACGTTGCCGAGGTTGAAGAGCCAGTCACCGCCATCGAGAAGGATCGGATCGATGCCTTCTTTCTGGATACCACTGAGGAAGGTCATGCGCCGGGCCAAACTGCCCAGCTTTACTTTCTTCTTCGGTCAGCCGCACGGCTCGATGTAACCCTCGTTGTGGATCGTGTAGAGGATCGTGACCGGTTGCTCTTCGTCTTCCGCCGTCGAATCAGCCTCCACCGTCGAATCAGCCTTCACCGCCGGATCAGCCTTCACCGCCGGATCAGCCTTCCCCGTCAAATCATCAGCCACGGGAAGCGAGTTCTCGCGACCCTCTTCCGAGGGAGCGGCGAACAACGAGGCGGCGAGCGCCGCGAGGAGCGCAAGAGCGACGAGGAATCCGACCGAGAGGCGCGTTGACATGGCGGAGCGTGCTCCCACTCTTCCGGTTGTGGTTTCGCGTCAGATCTTTACGGACAGGAGAGATACGCGCACGTCAGGCTATCGTCTGCCTTCAGCACGAAGAGACGCTGCGTGCCGGTCGCGTCCGCTCCGGTGAATGACATGGCGACCGCGAGAGATGAATCGTTCAAGGTGACGGCTCCATCGTCGTCGAAGTCTCCAGCCGCCAGACAGGCAAGGTCGGTTCCGGTGCCCACGTAGCGGTTCAGCTGATTGACGTCGTGTTGGTCGAAGCGACCGTTCGAGTCCACGTCGCCGAGAACGAGCTTCACCTCGCCGAACGGACCACCCGAAGAGGGGCTCTCCTGAGGGGGAGCAGTATCGCTCGAAGCGACTTCGGTAGCGATCCCGTTCGGGGCGCCAGGGATCAATTCGGCCTCGAACTGAGCCAAATCACCCGCTCGGCCCGGATCACCGTCGACCTTCGCGAGAGGCGACCCGGAGCTCGACCTACTTACCTCATTCTCGCCCGGAATAGCCCAAAGGACGAACCCGAGGAGAGCCGCAGCAGCGAGTGCGGGGGCGAACGAGGGGAATCGTGCCCGCGGGCGCTCCGCGAGGAGAAGCGGCTGGAGGCTCGTGGACGGCGCTTCAGCGATCTCGGCCATGACCAAGTCGAGCATTCCCGGGGGGGGCTCCGCAGGGACCAGGGCGGAAATCGTGTCGATCAAAGCATCGCGTTCGGCGGCGAGGGCATCCCGGCAGCCACCGCAGCGCTCCAGGTGAACGGAGACGTGGGCGGCAAGGTCGGAAGGGAGCTCGCAGTCGAGGAAACGGGGAAGCTGGGTGCGGATCCAGCGACAGGATTCGAGAGCGGACATCATGCGTGTCCCTCCTCTCCGGAGCGATCGACGCGCTCCACTTCGTGACGCAATGCTGCCTTGGCGCGGCGCAGCAGGTAATCGACCTGGTGGAAGGACATATCGAGGCGTTCCCCGATCTCATCGTAGGAGCACCCATCGAGGTACTTCCAGGTGAGCGCGAGGCGCATTTCATCGGGGAGTCGACGGACCAGTTCGCCGCCGTCTTCTTCTGCATCGGAGCGTTCGGCGCGCGCGCGCTCACGCTCTTCGAGTGTGCGCCGCGCCTCGTCGAGGACGACGATCTTGCGGCGGCGGCGGTCGCAGTAGCGGTTGGCGCGGTTGTTCGCGATCGCCATCAACCAGCCGAGGAACGCTTGGGGGTCGCGAATCTTCGGGAGCGAGCGCCAGGCGTGCAGGCAAACGTCCTGGACGATGTCCTCGGCGTCCGCTTGATTGTTCGACTTGCGCAGAGCGATCTTGAACAGCAACCGTTGGTATCGCTCCATCAGAACTCGATAGGCGCCGCGATCGCCCGCACCCGCGGCGCGAGCTAAGGTCGCGTCATCGGTGCTCGTTAAACTCGCCTCATCGAGAGGCTCGAGCGGCGGCAGTGGCGGCGCCTCGAGCTCTGCCCCGTTCTTCTCCACGTGATCCTTTGTGGATTTTGGAGTCGGCTGGGTATCGGAGCCGGGGGAGGTCATGGGTACGCTCCGCCTCTCAGGCGCTGACGAATCTGTCTCGGGATGCAGCGGAATGATTCTCGCGCGAGTCCGCTCGGCAGTGCCGGTGTTCGCTCGCTTCTGCTCGCAGGTACATTTCCGCGGTTCGGCGCAGGAGGCACCGCTCTGAGCTGACCCGCTCTGAGCCGACCTGCTCTCGGAAGACCTGCTCTCGGAAGAATAGCACATGGGGCGGTCCGATCCCTTTATCTGGACGTTGGTTACGAGGACATAGGTACCGGTTGCTTCCTGTGACTCGGAAGGGGGGATCGAGCCGGCTACCGAATTGTCTCAACCCTTGGCAGTAGGGCGGCTTACGCATCCGGGAAGCGAGGCGGCGATGGGCTCCCACGACCGACTGGCGTCCAGCGAAGGCCGGATCGAGCCGCTCTCCTGTGCTCTACCTCCGCCGGTCACCCCCGCAGGCGTGTGAACGCCTCGATCGTCTGTTCGATGTCTGCGTCGTCGATCTGGCGATGCACCACCAGGCGGATTCCGCGGGGACCGGCAGCGATGGTGCGGATTCCTGCTTCTTCGAGGCGTGCCGCGAGGGCGGCGTGACCCGCCGGGTCGAGATCGGCGAAGTTCACGAACACGATGTTGCTCTCGGGTGGGGCGGGATTGAGGGTCACTCCGGCGAGTTTCTCAATTCCCTCCCCGAGGCGCTTCGTTCGGAGGTGATCATCGGCGAGTCGATCGATGCCGCTTTCGAGCGCGACCCGCGCGGCCGCGGCGAGCACTCCCGCTTGCCGCATCCCGCCTCCGAGCACCTTCCTCACCCGCCGCGCGAGGGCGATGGTCTCAGACCTCCCCGCGAGAATCGATCCGATCGGGCAGGAGAGCCCCTTCGAGAAGCAGCAGCTCACCGTGTCCACTGACGCCACCAGGGCCCGGAGAGGCACACCGAGGGCGACCGACGCGTGGAACAGTCGGGCTCCGTCGAGGTGTAGATGAAGGCCCCTCGCACGGCAGACGGTGGCGACCGCTTCGATCGACGCCACCGAAACTACCCGTCCGCCTTGCATGTTGTGGGTGTTCTCGAGGCAGACCAGTTTCGTCCGTGGATGGTGGGGGTCGTCGGCTCGGATTGCGCTCTCGACCGCTTGCGGAGTGAGGCAGCCGTCGGGCGCGGCGAGGGGGTGCGCATGGACACCCCAGAGGCGCGCGGAGCCGCCACCCTCGTACAAGAAGATATGGCTGTCTTCCATGAGGATCATCTCGTCCCCTGGCGAGGTCGCGACCGCGATGGCGATCGTGTTCGCCATCGTCCCCGAAGGAGTGAACAGCGCGGCCTCTTTGCCAAGCAGCGCGGCGGCATCTCGTTCGAGAGCGTTGACCGTGGGATCGTCGCCGAAGACGTCGTCTCCCAACGGCGCAGACACCATCGCCTCGAGCATTGCAGGTGTCGGATGAGTGACAGTGTCGGATCGCAAATCAATCACGGGAACTCCCTTCGGCGGAGCATTCTCGTGGATGGGGATCCCAGTGTCGATGCATTGCTCTGTCGAGGCAACTCTCACGAGGGCGCGCGCGATCGAGTAGAGTAATCCGCATGGAACCCGATGATCTGGTCTGCTACTGCTTCCGCGTCAAACAGCGGAAGATCGTGAACTTCATCCGGCAGCGTCAACCAAAGCGCGCGTCTCAGGTCGCGGAGTGCTTCGGTGCGGGGACCGGTTGCGGTTGGTGCATTCCCTTCCTCATTCGATTGCACAAGGAAGGGATGGAGGGGCGCATTGTCGAGGCCGACGATATCTCCCCCGCAGAGTACGAACGACTTCGCCTCGAGTATCAGGCGGATGTGCGCGAGGGAAAAGTGGGCCGCAATCGCCACGGCGATCGGGGAGGTCCGGAGACGGGCGTCGTCGACGAGTCGAATGTCATCGAGCCGACCGAGAGAGACGACGATTCGGACTGGGAACTGTAGGGAAGCAGCCGATTTCCGAACCCGAGACGACGCCCTCAGGAATCCCAGAACAGTTGAACCCCAAAGCAGTTAACCCGACGATCAGCAGTCCAACCCGTCAGCCGACGGGTCATCCCCAGCCGCGGGGAAGGGTGCATTCGGTGCAGCGGTTCCCGCGAACAAATACTGCAGGAGATAGATGACATCGGCGAGATCGACCATGCCGTCGTCGTTGGTGTCCGCTGCGTCCGGGCACGCGAGCACGCCTCCGTCGAAGAGGTGTTCGAGGATCGTGATCGGGTCGTTGATGTTCACGGAGTCGTCCTGGTTGGCGTCACCGCGGATGAACAGTCCTTGAGGCGCTGGCGTCACGATCAGAGTACCCACGATCGTGTCGGGGACCAGCGATGCGCCGCTGAGGTCGGTGAGGGTCATGGCGACGATCGGGTTTCCGACGCCACCGACGATCATCACCGGGATGGCAGTCGGCGAAGAGATCGTCGGGTCGATCAACCAGTGGATGCGCAGCGCGGGCTGGTCGCCCCCGATCGGGATGGTGTTATCGATCGGTTCGATGAGATCCATCAGGACGGTGGCGGTCACCACCTGCAGGTTCGGCTGGATCGACACCATGGAGAACGCGGCTCCCTCGCCAAGGGTCCCGGCAAGCTCGCTACTCTGGGGGAACAGGAGATTCTCGTCGTAAGGGATTGCGAAGCTGTAGCCGAGGAGCTCGCGGTCGCTGGTGATGGAAACGGTCGTGGTCGCGATGGTGCCCGCGTTGACCGTTTGGGAGTCTGTACGCAGAAGAAGATTCGGGTTCGAGACCACGGTGAGAGATCCCGGGAAGCGCTCGGGTGGGTACTCCGCGAATCCGTTCTCGAGGAAGCTCGCGGAGACCGGGGGCGAGCCGAGGCTCTCGGGGAGATCGAGGGCCGTCGCGGTCCCGATCGTGACTCCGGAGGCGATGATCCCCTCGACCATGAGGATCACATGGTCAGGCCCCGGGGGGACGACGGCGGTCGTCGGTGGCAGAGAATCGATGAGGCAGAACACCGAGAAGTGGCCCGACGAGTTTTCGATCGTCTGGCTGAAGATGTCTGGGTTGAGAAATTCGAGTTCGGTACCGACGAGGCTCAGGTCTTGAACGATCAAGACCGCGGGATCAAATGTGACGGCGAAAGTGAACCCCTCGAGAGCCAATGCGTGGTCGGCGTAGATCGGGATGCTGACCGGCGATCCAACCATGATCGCCGTATCTTCAATCCGCAGCTCATTGACGGGTGTCGCCTGAGTGATGAGACAGCCGCCCGCGGTGCTTTCGAGTCCGCCCGCGAGGCCGATCACGCCGTATAAGTTGATCCCT
>CALEHF010000265.1 GCA_937876125.1 uncultured bacterium | reverse complement strand
GCGGGCATCGGTCGCGCCACCGGGACGACGGGAGTCCTCGGGCGCGCGGGAGTTCCACCGAAACCGGGGGCCATCTCTACCTTGGCAGGCGGTGGGGCGGCCTGGGCAGCGACCGGCGTCGCGGCACCGTCGACAGTGGCGTCCGCATCTTTCGCGGGATCGCTCTCGCCGGTCTTTCCGGCGGCGATTGCTGGGCTCCCAGTTTTTGTGGTCGCGGTTTCCTTCACTTCGGTGGGAGCCGCTGCGACGCTCTCCGCATCCTTAGCTTCTGAGTCACCGGACGCGACCGGAGCAGCGGCCTTTTTAGGTCCAGCAGCTTTGGGCGCGACCTTCGGAGCAGCAGCTTTAGCGGAGGCAGAAGCAGCCTTCGGAGACGCGGCTTTTGAAGTTGCTGCTTTTGAAGACGCAGCTTTTGAAGACGCAGCTTTTGAAGATACTGCTTTTGAAGATACTGCTTTTGAAGACACAGCTTTTGAAGATACTGCCGAGGCTTCGGCCTTCGCGACCGCCGGCTGTTCCTCCGCCGTGGAAGCCGTGGCTTGAGCGGATCCTTTGCCCTTCTCGGGCTTTCGGATCGAGTCCTCGCCCCCGAACTGAATGCGCAGTTTCGCAGCAGTCGTCTCGCTGACGCTCGAGAAGTGATTCTTCACTTCGATGCCTTGACTGCTCAGGATGTCCATCAGCTCTTTACTGCTGCGGTTCAGTTCCTTCGCGAGTGTGTGGACGCGTACCCCCACGTGCCTCTCTCCCGTTTCCCACCGGCCAGTGGCCGACGTTCTACTCTTGTTCAATGGGGGCACTGGGTGACCCCGGGGTGGTCCTTAAGGACCAATCGAATCGCGTGGTGACATTTGGGACCCGAGTCAGAGCGTTCCTATCCGCGAGTCTTGCACCACACGCAAGACACGGGACCGGAGGCTAGGCTCAGATCTCTCCGCTTTCTGGATCGCCCCCATCGAGGTCACCTCCCTCGAGGATCGCGAGGATCTTCCGCGCGCTCTCCGCATCGAGACCTTCGATTTGAGAGAGACCCTCGACTCCGGCTTCGAGCATTCCCTCGGTCGAATCGAGGCCAGCTTCGACGAGCCGGTCAGCGACTTCAGAGGTCACGCCGGGGAGATCTTCGAGGCCGATGACGAGCGGCTCCTCCCCTTCGGCGTACTCACCCGCGAACTCCTCCGAGCCCTCTGCTGAGGCGGCCGCGCCGCCAGAGAAGAGCGCATCGAGCGCACTGCTCGAAGGGGTCGGGGCGGGAGCGAGTGGATCTGCCGCCAGAGAGGCGGCTCTTTCGCCAAAGAGGTCATCTGCCTGGCGAGTCAGCGCTTCGGTGCGCAGTTCGGCGAGCGCCTCTTCAGAAATCGGAGTAATGTTGAGATCCCAGCCGGTCAGCTTGCTCGCGAGCCGGACGTTTTGACCTTTGCGCCCGATCGCGAGCGACTGTTGCTCAGGGTGAACATAGACCACAGCGCTGTGCGTCTCATAGTCTAGCTCGAGAGAGGCGATCTCGGCCGGCTTCAGAGCCTCGACAATCATGATCTCCGTCGACTCGTTCCAACGAACAATGTCGATCTTCTCACCGTGGAGCTCATCGACAATGTTGCGGATCCGCGACCCCTTGACCCCGACGCAAGCACCGACGCAGTCGACGTTCTGGTCGAGTGTGGCGACTGCGATCTTGGTGCGGAACCCTGCCTCGCGGGCGATCGCCTTCACCTCGACGACATAGTCGGCGACTTCTGGAATCTCCTGCTCGAACAGACGGCGGACGAGCTCGGGGGCGGCTCGAGAGACGAGCAACTGAACCCTGTTCGGCTGCATGTTGACCTCTTTGAGGATCACACGGATGCGATCCCCTTCTCGGAAGTCTTCTGCGACCGACTGCTCACTGCGCGGCATGAAGCCCTCGGCGCGGGGACCGAGCTCGATGACAAGCCCGCCACCCTTGCGCGATTGCACCTTACCGTTGAGCATTTCACCGATGCGGGGGTTGTACTCCCGCTCGACGACTTCGCGCTCGGCTTCACGAATTTTTTGGTAGAGAACTTGTTTGCCGCTGCCCGCGGCGATGCGCCCGAGGTCTTCGGGGCTGAGAGGCTCATTTTCGACGGTGGCGCTGATCTCACCAGTCTCGCGGTCGATCGATACTTCGATCCCCTCGGTGGTGCCGAACTTCTTCTGCGCCGCAGAGACCAAGGCGAGCTCGATCCCGACGAAGATGACCTCCTTTTCGACCTGGCGATCTCTGTGGATCGTATCGACCAGGCGCAGGAACTCGCTATTCATCGGCTGTCGTCGCTCCTCTTCGATCCAAGGCCAGAAACGTACCCGTCTACCCCGATGGGGAAGAGCGGAGCTTCAGAGCCTGCGATCTCTCGGGCTCGCTCGCGGTTCAGACCATGGGTGTTCACCCCGCCTGCGGAAGCCTCGAAATCTTGCCGAGGGCCCTCATGAGCCCAACACAGCTAAAAAAACACAACCGGAGCACCTCGCTGGAACGGAGAGGCGACATCCGGCAAGGTGTCGATTCTAGAGGTGCCCTGGGGGGTGTCAACCGATTCGCACGGTGGTTTCTCTACCGAAACGCTTGTGGTGACTGAAGATAGCACGCCGCCCGAGGAGGCCGATTCCGACCGGCCGATCGAGTCAATTCCAGTTCTATTGTTTGCCAAGTTCCCCGTTCCCGGTCGCGTGAAAACGCGTCTCGCCCAGACGATTGGGGATGGAGCCGCCGCGCACCTCGCCACCGCCCTTCTCAGAGACAGTTTCCATCGATTTCAGGGGCTTCCCGATGCACCACTCTGGATCCTTGGCGATCGCCGTGAGGCGGGCTCTTTCGAAACACTTCTCGGCTCGCGAGTTTCTTACCGTCCCCAGGGGGAGGGGTCTCTCGGTGCTCGGCTGAGGCGGGCGTTCGCCGATCCGCCAGGGGGAGCTCCCGGTGCCATAGCGATCGGGGCGGATGCGCCGCACATGGACCCCGAGATCTTGTCCGCAGCTGCGGCGGCTGTGCGCCGCGGCGAAGTGGCGCTGGGTCCAGCCCTTGACGGAGGTTACTACCTGATTGGCGTCCCTTGCGGAGGCGTCGATCTTGAGGCACTCTTCCCGGACGCTGGCTGGGGTGAGCCCGGAGTCCTGGATCGCGCTCGCCAGGCTCTCCAGGCGCCAAGCCCCTCCGGAGACGTCGTCCAGACGCAAATGTTCGGGCCTCTCCGTGATATCGACGAGTGGGAAGATGTGCTTTTCCTCGGAAGTCTCCTCGCTCGGAATTCGATACGTCCAGCGGGCGGCTCGGCCCCACTCGCCGAGAGTTCGGCCTTGGATCCTCAACTTCGTGCCGCGGTACTGCTTGAAACGGTACTTCCTGAGACGGTACTTCCTGAGACGGGACTTCCTGAAACGGGACTTCCTGAAACGGGAGCGGTGTCGGAGGAGAAAACCCCGGTACCGGTACTTCCCGAAACGGGAGCGGTCGTGGCAGACCTGATCCAACGATCCTGAAGAGACCATGTCCTTTAGCGCGGGGTAACCTTGGGGCGTAGGAGGCCGGTTTGGTGGGATCCCGTCAAATCAGCCTCCAGTGACGGCCTCCGGTACCCGATGAATGAGGAGCTTGAAGCCAGTTGTGGCAACCAACCAGCCAGGACGTACTCAGTGGAGATCGGTGAAGGCGCAGCCATGAAGTGCGAGATCTGTCGAGAATCAGTGGCCACCGTGCACCTGACCGAGATCAGTAACAACATGAAGAAAGAGGTCCATCTCTGCGAGTCGTGCGCCCAGGAAAAGGGCGTCGCGATCCACTCTCAGGTGAAGAACCTCTCACTTCCCGAGTTTTTCGGTCAACTGACCGACGCGCCCCCTTCGACCGAGAAGCAAAAGAAAGCCCAGTCTTGCGCAGTGTGCGGGATCGACTATCAGGAGTTTCGAGCGACCGGAAAGTTCGGGTGCGCATCGGATTACCAGATCTTCCGCAAAGAACTGGACTACCTGCTCGACAAAGTTCACGGCGCGGTCCAGCACCGCGGAAAAATGCCGATGCGACTCGGTCTCGAGATGTCGAAACGTCGTCAGGTCGACGACCTCAAGAAGGAGCTGCGCAGTGCAGTCGAGTCTGAGGAGTACGAGCAGGCCGCGAACATTCGCGACCGAATTCACATGTTGGAGCGGGGGTAATCGTGCAGCTCGATGATTTCTCCACCCGCGCGGGTGAGTGGCTCTCGGGAGAGGGTCCTCACTCCGACGTCGTGATTTCGAGCCGGATTCGCCTCGCGCGGAACCTGGCCGATCACCTGTTCTTGTCGCGAGCCGATGACCGCCAGAAGCGGTTGGTGGCCGATGAGGTCTCTGAGGCGCTCGACTCCCTCGACGGATCCATGAAGCTCAAGCGGATGGACATTGAGGATCTCGACAGTATCGATCGCTTGCTGCTCCTCGAACGCCATCTGATCAGTCGCGAGCACGCTTTTGCGAAGGGGGCCCGCGCGGTGGCCTTCGACGCGGGCGAGACGACATCGGTGATGATCAACGAGGAGGATCACCTTCGCCAACAGGTCATGCGATCCGGCTTCCAGCTGGAGGAGGCGTGGCGGGCGATGGACGAGATGGACCGCCGTCTCGAAGAGGAGCTCGACTTCGCCTTTGATGATCAGTACGGCTACCTCACGGCATGCCCGACCAACGTGGGCACCGGCCTCCGCGCCTCGGTCATGCTGCATCTGCCGGCACTCGTGATGACGCGTCAGATCGAAAAAGTCTTCCAGGCGGTCACCAAGATCAATCTCGCGGTGCGAGGCTTGTTCGGCGAGGGGACCCAGGCACTGGGAGACTTCTACCAGATCTCGAATCAACGAACGCTGGGTCTGAGCGAGGAGGAAGTGATCGGCAACATTTCGTCGATCCTCCCTCAGATCATCAGCTTCGAGCACAAGATTCGCAAAGAATTGCTTTCAAGCAAGCGCGAGGTTCTCGAGGACAAGGTGTGGCGGGCGTACGGCGCGCTCGCAAATGCTCGTGTGATCTCCTCGAAGGAGACGATGGAGACCCTCTCGTTGGTTCGTCTCGGTGTGACGACCGACCTGGTGGGCCATCTGGAGATTCATCACGTCAACGAGCTGTTCCTGTTCACTCAGCCAGGACACCTTCAGAAGGTCGAAGGACAAGAACTCGACTCGAAGGAACGAGACATCGTGCGCGCGACGCAGGTTCGCGAATACCTCGATGATCTGCAGGCAACTTGACCCCATCGGGAACGAAGGTGAGAATCGGAGCGTCTATCGTCCGTGCGCAGCCTCCCCTCGCTGCTTTTTTCAACGAGGCCGCGCGCGAGCTGGAAACGCGTCTCATTCCAAGTTCGGAATGACGCGCTGACCTGATGAGGCGCCCAGTAGTGACGGGGCCCCAAGCGATGTCTTTCTCACTCGTCGGTGGGGCAGAGGTCGCGGGCCGTCTCCGGAGCCTGGGGGAGGTTTTCCCTCCCTGAGTTCCGGTCGCAATGCGGACCGCGGGGTGGCCGGCGACCACGTCGCTGCGGAGAAATGTCATGTTCGACCGATTCACCGACCGGGCTCGGAAGGTGATGGCGCTCGCCCGCAAAGAGGCGCAGCGCTTCAACCACGATTTCATCGGAACCGAGCACATTCTTCTGGGCCTCGTCCAGGAGGGGAGCGGCGTCGCCGCAAACGTTCTGAAGAACCTCGACATCGAACCGAACAAAATTCGGGGAGAGATCGAGAAGCACGTCCAGACGGGCCCGCAGATGGTGAGCATGGGGCAACTCCCCTTCACCCCTCGGGCCAAAAAGGTACTGGAGCTCTCGCAAGAAGAAGCGAACGAGCTCGGGCACAACTACATCGGGACCGAGCATCTCCTGCTCGGCTTGATTCGCGAGCAGGATGGCGTCGCCGCGCAGGTCCTCATGGACCTCGGGGTGAAGCTCGATGAAGTGAAGAGCGAAGTGCTCGAGCTTCTCGGTGCCGATGTCTCTCCCGACAGCGAGTCCAGCATCCCGCAGGCCTCCGGCAAGCAGGGGCGTTCGAAGACACCCGCTCTCGATAGTTTTGGTCGCGACCTCACCGAGATGGCGCGCGAAGGGAAGCTCGATCCGGTCATCGGCCGGGCGAACGAGATCGAACGGGTCATGCAGGTGCTCGCGCGGCGCACCAAGAACAACCCGGTGCTCCTCGGAGAGCCGGGAGTCGGAAAGAGCGCGATCGTCGAAGGTCTCGCCCAGGAGATCATCAAAGGGAACGTCCCCGAGATTCTCCGCGCCCGTCGGATCGTCGTGCTCGACCTCGCGATGATGGTCGCGGGAACGAAGTACCGCGGTCAGTTCGAAGAGCGCATCAAGGCAGTGATGACCGAGGTCCGTCGTGTGAAGAACGTGATCCTGTTCATCGACGAGCTGCACACTCTGGTCGGCGCGGGCGGTGCTGAAGGCGCGATCGACGCCTCGAACGTCCTCAAGCCGGCGCTCTCGCGCGGCGAGGTTCAGTGCATTGGGGCAACCACTCTCGACGAGTACCGCAAGCACATTGAGAAGGACGGTGCTCTCGAGCGCCGCTTCCAAAGCATCATCGTCAACCCGCCGAGTCGCGACGAGACGGTCGAAATCCTCAAAGGGCTGCGCGACAAGTACGAGGCGCACCACCGCATTCGCTACACCGACGAAGCCCTCGAGGCGTCTGCGGATCTCGCGATTCGCTACATCACGGGACGATTCCTGCCGGACAAGGCGATTGACGTCATCGATGAGGCGGGCTCGCGGATTCGTTTGCGGAGCTCGACCCGTCCGCCCGATGTCAAAGAGCTCGAGGAGGACGTGGCGCGTCTGAACAAAGAGAAGGAAGAGGCGGTCGCTGAGCAAGATTTCGAGCGCGCCGCGAACCTTCGTGATCAGGCCGGGCAACTCAAGAAGAAGAAGAACGAAGTCCTCCGCGAGTGGCGCGAGAAGGCAGATGAGTCGGGCGGCCTCGTCGACGCGGACGTGATCGCCGAGACCGTCTCGAAGATGACCGGCATTCCGCTGACCCGCATTAGTAGTGGGGAAGCGGAGCGGCTGCTGCAAATGGAGGACGAACTCCACCTCGCGGTCGTGTCGCAAGATGATGCGATCAAGCAGGTCGCTCGTGCTGTGCGGCGCTCCCGTTCCGGCCTCAAGGACCCGAAGCGTCCGGTCGGTTCGTTTGTCTTCCTTGGCCCGACCGGGGTCGGTAAGACGCTGCTCGCCAAGGCGCTCGCGCGCTTCTTGTTCGGTCAGGAAGAGGCGCTGATCCAAGTCGACATGTCTGAGTACATGGAGAAGCACAACGTCTCTCGCCTCGTCGGCGCGCCCCCGGGGTACGTCGGCTACGAGGAGGGGGGGCAGCTCACCGAGAAGATTCGTCGCCGCCCGTACGCGGTGGTGCTCCTCGACGAGATCGAAAAGGCGCACCCGGATGTGTTCAACATGCTCCTCCAGATCATGGAGGAAGGGCACGTCACCGATTCGTTCGGTCGGATCATCGACTTCCGGAACGTCGTCTTGATCATGACGTCGAACATTGGCGCGGACGTGATCAAGAACAAGGCGAGCTTTGGATTTACGAACACGACTGAAGAGCGCGACAACGATGGCATGAAGAAAGAGCTTATGTTCGAGGTCGAGAAGTTCTTCCGGCCGGAGTTCCTGAACCGCCTCGACGACGTGATCTTCTTCCAGCCGCTCAGTCGCGTCGATCTCCGTCAGATCATCGACATCGAACTGGCGACCGCTGTGCAACGGCTCGCGGATCGCGGGATCAAGCTGACGCTGACCGACCCTGCGAAGGACATGCTCATCGACAAGGGCTACAACCCCGACTTCGGGGCGCGGCCGTTGCGTCGGGCGATCCAGCAGCACATAGAGGATCCGCTCAGTGAGGAACTCTTGCGGGGCAGCTACCCGGAAGGAAGTGAACTCGAACTCGATGTGATCGAAGGGGAGTTCCACTTCACGAAGGGAACCCCCAAGGAGACCGCTTCGAAGTAGGCGTTCGAGAGACAAGCAGTGTTCTAGACAAAAGGCAGGGCGCCGATTCTCACGGATCGGCGCCCTGTTTTTTTTGCGTACTTTGCTTCTTAGGGAGGTGAGCATTCTCCGAACTAGACCCACTTCACCCGAGACTGCCGGTCTTGCGGCGAATCGGCAAGCCGTAGCCGTGAT
>CALEHF010000264.1 GCA_937876125.1 uncultured bacterium | reverse complement strand
GGCTGGGTTGGCCCCTTCGTTGCGTTCAGCGAGCGCTGCGCGGCAAAAAATACCATACATGTGCATTAACGAATCGGCGCTCTGCGCTGGCTCGAGTTCAGGCATTCGTGTTCGCGTCGACCCCGGTCCCCCTCCTCGCCGGTACCGAGGGGGCTCCTGAGTTCAATGCGATTGCCGGAGCGGCGAGTCAAGACCAGTCGGAGTTCTGTGGTGGGAAGCACCTGCAGGTGGTCGTCTCGACGGACGGGGGTTCGTCAGCCATCGAGGGGGGTGCACAGGCAGAGTTCCCTATCAAGGAGGTTTCCATTGCGCGTACGTAAGGGATGGATTTCAGCGGCTCTCATGGGGCTGCTCTTTATCGGCGCAACGAGCGCCATGGCCCAGACAATTCAAACAGTGGGCCCGATCGACTCCGTTCACGGCTTCCCGAGGTGGCTCGAAGATACCAACGGTGTCGTGCTCGGGCTCTGTGACGATGAAGCGCTCTGCGCATTTCAGCGCCCCGACGTTCTTCTTCCGCTCGCGTTCCCAGACAACTTCCCAGATGAGGTGTTCTGGTACACCTGCGATGCCGCCACGCCGACCGCCGGCGGCAACGCGGCCTTGGTCATCGCCTTCGAGGGCGCCTTTGCGATCGGCGATGTCATCGATGGCGATCAGGTGTCGTTCGGTCGCCTCCGCATTCGGATCGAGGGACTGCAACCGAACAGCTCCTACACCATCACCACTCCGTACGAGGTGATCGATCTCGAGTCCGATAGCCTTGGAGAGATCAACCACGCCGATGACCGCGGTTTTGGCGCGGCGCCGTTCACCGGCCTTCTGAATGCCGGGATCGGCCCGTTTCTCGAGTGGGATCCTGCGGTGGCGCCCGCTCCGCCGGCGGGACTCATCGGCGATATTGGCGTCGAGCACACGGTCATCGGATCTCCAATTGGCGCGAACTACTTCCGCATCGAAGGCCCGGGCGTCGGCGCCCGCGGTGCTGCGAACCTCTGCGCGGATCCGGCGCTCGGCCCCGATCCGCTCTTACTGACCGACTGCATCCAAACACCCAACTTCATCGTGACCGGCAAGCTCGCCACGAACTTCGGGGTCACCATCGATCGTGCGACTTATACGAAGAACGCTGCGGGCACCATGGTCGGCGTCTGGGCCACCTCGTTCCCGGGCCAGGATCTTCGCGCCTCGGTGGACGGATCCACCGAGTTTGCACTGATCAACGAAGTGGGGACCGGTAACTACTTCGCCCGCTTCCCGATCTCGAACGCGCAAGCCGTTCCGGAGACCGCCTCGGTCACCAACTACACCGACCTACCCACGACCACGGTCGTTGCGCCGCTGACCGACCTCGTTCGGATCATTCAAGCGTCGTTCGATGAAAGTACGGGCACGCTGGTCGTGCGCGGAAACAGTTCCGACTCGGTCGGCGCTCAGTCGCTCTCCATCGGTGTCGGTGCGTCCGGGGTCGGAGGGGGAACGCTCGATCCGACCGGCACCCTCACCGTCACGGGGATCTCCGTCCCGCCGAAGACGATCACGCTCGATTCGGCCGCCGGAGGGCGCACCGTCACCGACGTGGTCGTGACCGGGCTCACGGCGGCGCTGCTTGCCGACGCGGGCGTCGATGTCACGGGCGCTCCGGGGGGCACCTTGATTCTCGACGGCAGCAACTCGGTCGGCGCGCTCACCTTCTCGTGGTCGGTCGCCTCGGTCCTCCCCGCAGGAGCGGCGCCCGCGATAACGAACGCAAGTTCTCCGGTCGCGACGATCACGCTTCCGCTCGATCCGATCGAAGTTACTATCGTCCTTACGGTGACCGACGGCCTCGGAGCCAGCTCGACCGATCTGGTCGTGGTCACGAACGTCACCGGTTCCCTGCCTCCGATCGTGAATGCGGGAGCGGACCTGACGGCAGCCGAGGGGGATTTCGTAGCTCTCAACGGGAGTGCCGACGGGCTGTTCGACAACGTTCTCTGGACACAGATCGCGGGCGCGACCGTCACGCTGAGTGACCCGACCGTGCTCAGTCCGGTCTTCACGATGCCGCCGGGGCAGAACGTGCTGACCTTCCAGCTCACCGCCAACGGCCCGTTCGGCATGGCGAGCGACACGGTCACGATCGACACCCCGGCGGGAGCGGTACCGACGCTCAACATCTCTCAAGCGACCTATACGACCAGCAAGGCGATGTGGCGCATCAACGGTACGTCGAGCATTCCGGGGCCAGGTCACACCGTTACGATCTATCTCGGGATCGGTACCTCGGGACCGCTCATCGGCAGCTCGGTTGTCGACACCCTCGGCGATTGGGAAGTGCGAGAGCGCAACTCACCGGTCAACCCCGGTCCGGCGCCAGTGGTCACTGTGGTGACGAGCCTCGGGGGCGAGGTGATTGGCATCTCAGTCACAGTTCAGTAACCTCCACTTTGCGGCTCGGGCGGCGTGTCGTCGTCCGAGCCGCTTCTTAACGTTGCTGGCTCGCAGAGAGGTGCAGCATGACTCCTCGCTCGCTGATTTTGCTCCTAGGGTTTGTCGTGTGCCTCACCGCACCTCGTTCGAGCTCCGCCGCAGAATCTGCGACCGCGGGGCACTCAGACGCAGCCCTGCCGGGGCACCGCATCCCATCGCAGATTGCGATCCTTGTCGGCGAGAACAATGAGGTCCTTCCGGAGACGGTCGATGGCACGCTCGCGAGGATCGCTGAGCTCTTATCGACATCGGGTCCCCAGGCAACCCCAAAAGGCTACCGCGGCCTCTGGTTCATCGACTTCGGGACGGTGCTCTCTGGGGAGGACTTCGATCGCGCGATCGCGCGTCTACATTCGACCAGAGGGGTACGTTTCGCGAGCGAAATTCGCGACTTCGACGGCGTCCCCCTCGTCCCCGCGCCGGAACTCATCGTCGTCCTCGAACGCGGCGCCGACACCGCATCGGTCATCGAGCGTCTCGCCGCGACTGGCGCGCGCTTCATCCGCGAGTTCCCTGGACTGACCCCGATCCTGCACGTCGCCATCGACGGCCCGGGCACCGGGAGCCACGCACGCGCTCGCGAGATCGCTGCCTGGCCGGAGGTCGCCTCCGCTGAGGTGAACTTCATCGTGCACCTGCCGTCTCTTAGCGTGCCCAACGATCCCCTCTTCCCGACGCAATGGGCACTCGAGAACACTGCGCAGACCCCCGGTTGGATCGCAGGGGCGGACATGAACGCGCCGCTCGCCTGGGACCTCGGCACCGGAGTCTCCAGCATAAAGATTGCGATCCTCGACGAGGGGGTCGACTTCACACACCCCGATCTGTCACCGCGCCTCGGTGTCGGCTACGAAGCGACCGACCAACTTTCACCGGGAAATTCTCCGGGGAACGCGCTCCCCGACGATGAACATGGGACCGCCTGCGCGGGCATCGCTGCCGCCGCCGGGAACAACGGCATCGGAATCGCGGGAGTCTGTTGGAACGCCACGGTGATGCCGGTGCGGATCGGCTACGCCGACCATTGGTCGGAGCTCGCATGGCAAATCGACGCGATCACCTGGGCGACCGACGCCGGCGCCGATGTCCTCTCCAATTCATGGGGGGGGATTCCGCCTTCGAGCGCACTTCAATCCGCATTGCAGTACTCCCTGGCGGTCGGACGCGGCGGCCTCGGGTGCGTGCTCGTCTTCGCCGCCGGAAACACCAACGGCCCGATTGTCTACCCTGCGAAGTACCCAGAGGTGATCGCAGTCGGGGCTTCGAGCCCTTGCGACGAACGGAAAAGTCCGACCTCCTGCGACGGCGAGACCTTTTGGGGGAGCAACCACGGACTCGAGCTCGATCTGATTGCGCCGGGAGTGAAACTTCAGACCACCGACATCGTCGGGCCCACGGGCCGGGACCCAGGGGACTACATTCCCGAGTTCAACGGCACCTCGGCGGCGTGTCCCTACGTCGCGGGCGCTGCGGGTCTGCTGCTCTCACTACGCCCCGATCTCACCTCGGTAGAGGTGCGCGCGATGCTCACTTCGGCGTGTGCCGATCAGGTCGGCCCCTCGGGCGAAGACACTCCGGGTTGGGACCAGTTCATGGGGTGGGGTCGCCTCGATCTGCGTGTCCTGCTCGACTTCGCAACCGCGCCGAACCCGGTCGCCACCTTCGACTGTACCGTGGTGGGCAGCGACGTGACTCTCAGCTGGAGCACCCCCGACAGCTACGAATTCTTCGAGATCTCTCGGGGGGGTCTGCCCGTGGTGACCCTCACGGGCGCGACGACCAGTTTCGTCGACATGGCGGTCTCCGCGGGAAGTCACCCCTACACAATCCTTGGGATGAACGGCGGCGTTGCGTCGCCACGCAGGGTCTGTGTCGCATTCGTCACCAACGGCGCGACCGATCTCGTCTGGTCTCCCCCCGACGCTGCGGGAGGGATCGACGGCGGCTTGGCTCTGGTCAACTCACTGATCGCGAATGGCAAGTCGGTGATCTCGGTCGAGGACATCTCCGCCGGTGGGAGTCTCGATCAGTTCGAGCGGATCTGGGTCAACCTCGGGGTGTCTCCCTCGAACCACGTGCTCACCGAAGCGGAAGCGATTCCGCTGGTCGAATACTTGACCAATGACTTCGGCGGCAGCGCGCTCTACCTCGAAGGTGCGGATACCTGGGCGTTCGACCCAGCGACGACGTTGCACCCGCTCTTCTCGATCGATGGCTTTTTCGACGGCTTGAACGACCTCGACACGATCACCGGTCAAAACGTCGGGACTGTCGACTTCTCGTTCGTCTCGATGCCCTACGGTGGCGAGAACTCGTTCATCGACGAACTCGCCCCGCTTCCCCCCGCAGTCTCGTTGCTCACAAACGGCCCCTTCGCGATCTACGACGTCGCGATCTACCGCGAGGCGGCGAACTACCGTACCGTCGGAGCGAGCTTCGAATTTGGTGGGCTGTTCAACACCACGACCACTCGCGACCAGCTGATGGGGGCTCTCGTCGAGCTGCTGACGATTCCGCAGATCCCATTTCTCCGCGGCGATGCGAATGGGAGCGGTGCCGTCAATCTCGCGGACGTGGTGATGATTCTCAGTTATCTGTTCAGCGGCACAAGCGTCGGCTGTCTCGATGCGATCGACGCGAATGACAGCGGGTCTCCCAACCTAGCAGACGCAGTCTATCTCCTCGCGTATCTGTTCACCGGGGGAACCGCGCCCGCGGCGCCCTTCCCCAGCGTGGGCCCCGACCCGACCGACCTCGACACGCTCGACTGTGGGCAGTATCCGTAGGCGTAGAGCGCACTCTTCAAGTCGGGCCCTGCCTTCCTCTTGGCTTCAGGAGCACCGTGAACCGTCCCCTATTGGGGATGGGGCCGGTGACCGACCCGCCGGTTGAACAAGCTCTCGACTCAAGCTATGGACAACCAACACAGCAGTCGATGGAATCCGCCGACGGGTCAGGTCCGCAAACGAGACCGGGGGGAGCGGGTGCCGCCCCGCCGAGGAAGAGATAGGTGAGCTCCGAGATGATGTCGAGGATCTGAACCTGGCCATCGTCGTTGAAATCAGCGGCGTCGCGACACTCGAGGGCGCCAGCCAGGAACAGAAACTCGAGCCCGATGATCGCATCGATCACTTGAATCGAATTGTCGCCGTTGAGGTCACCTCGAACGAAGGGCATGTCGCAAGTGGCTCCCGCAATCGAGAGCGTCATGGTGTACTCGCTCCGGCCATCAGAATCGCTGGTCGGGGAAACCGCGACTTGAAACTCTTGAGCTCCTCCCCCTGCCGTCTGGCTGAGGCTTTGTGACCAGACTCCGGGAGTCGAAAGCGGCGGCACGGTCAGCGGGCAACTCGAGAAAGCGGCAGCGACCGCTGAACCGAACAGGGGGTTGCTGTCGACGACGACCGAAAGGGTCGCGCCGCTGGGGACCGAGACCCGGTACCAGTCCAGCTTGTCGGTCGTGGAGACCAAATTCGCATACACTCCGGCGCCGATGATGACGCCAGCGGCACACGTATCGTTCGGCTCAAAACCATCGTCCACCGACACGACCGCGGTCCTGCTCAGGGTCATGTACTCGTTCTGCATGTGGCTGAGCTGGCAAGAAGTGAGATCGCCCGAAGCAAAGTTGAACGAGTGATAGCTCATCACGTTGATTTGGTCATCGCACACGTCCGCGCGCACTTGGACGTCGCCGCAAAATCCAGTGTGCGTCGCACCCGCTTCGGTACAAACATCCGGATCGGAATCGGGGGACCCGGGGAGATGGCAGGATTCGAAGGTGTGGGTGAGGCTGAGATAGTGGCCGATCTCGTGCAACCAGCCGACCGGCCCGTTCAGAATTCCCTGATTGTTGATCGTGATGATCTCATGACTCATCGGGAAAGAGCAGGCACCGCCCAGTGCGCCTGCGCTTGAACTCAGAGTGTTCACGACGTAGAAGTTGATGCAGTCCGAACGCCAGCCGTAAATGCCACTGTTTCGGACCAGGTTTTCGAGCGTATCTTGGTCAGCCGTATCCAGATCGAAGTAGGTCGAGAGCCCGGCCACATCGACGATCTCATCGAGGTAGAGGCGGAAGCTGGCGTTGTTGCTCGCCAAGACTTGGTTCGCCCCGGCCATCACCTGAACAATGCTCGCGTCGGTGGAGTAGGCTCCGCTCGACCTCTGGCCGGTTGCGCTGAGAATGTACTTCACCGAAACGTTGAGGTAGTCCATCGCGAAAGCGGTCGTGCCGAAGAACATCGGTGCTGTGGCAGCAAGCATGGTGAGGAGCAGAGACCGTCGGCGGTTGGATGTTCGGCGCTGACCCATCGGCTCGGATTTCGTCGTGAAAAGTTCAGTCGCAGAAGATGAAGTCGTCGCGATCATGATCCCCCCCATGGCTGATTCCTCGGTTCGTCTCTCGCTGGAGCCCAAGTCGGGGGATTGTGCCAGGGATCCAGCGCACGAACAACTATGCCTCTCGCACCCGCCCCTCCACCTACCCGAGCTGTGGAGCCGAAGTCGCGCCGATCTCGCGTTTCACGGCCGATCGTCACGCCTTCCGAGATCGGATTCCGCTTGGCGGACCCGCGTACGCCTGGCGCCGGACGGGTGATGTGTCCTTTGACGATGTGTCCTGTGACTTGGCGGCAGAGTCCGCCCGGCGGACTCGGGGGGATCGATGCGATCGAGAGTTGTGAGAACGGGCTGTTAGGTCCCGCGAACCTTGCCCGTTGCGCTTGCCCGAGAACCTCGCACCAACGACCATCTCGTCAGGTTCGTGACGCTCTTGAGGGGAAAGAAGAGTGTTGAGGTTCCGTACCTCTCTTGTCGCTTGGGGTGGGGACATCGCCGCTCGGCTCCTTCGCTATGGCTCACCCCCTCACCGCGCCACCCACCGCACCCCCGGCGGCAGTGCGTGCAATCGCACATCCTCCGCGCGGAAGGGAGCTCGCTCCTCATTCACCCCTGCGTCCGACACTTCTGCGTCCGACACTTCTGCGTCCGACACTTCTGCGTCCGACACTTCCGCGTCCGACACTTCTGTGTCCGACACTTCTGCGTCCCACACTTCCGCCCCCCGCGCGTCGATCACCAACACGGGACTCCCGCCGATCACCTCCCACGACCCATCCTCGACCAGGACCGCTGTACCCTCATCGATCCCGACACCGACGAGCTCCGGCGTATCCAGCACCGCTGCGAAGAGTCTGAGGAAGCGGCGGCGGCGGAGAAAGTGCTGATCGACGATCACCCCCGGCCACAACCCGAGCCCTTTGCCGATGACGGTTGTGCCGGGTTCGAGACGATCTGTGTGAGCATCGCCGGTGAGCATCGCTTGCGACATCACCGCCGCCCCCGCGCTGGTTCCGCCGAACACACAGCCTTGCTGGTGACGGCGCCTGAGCGCTTCGACGCACTCTGCAGCTTCGAGCGCAGCCATCAGACGATTCTGACTTCCGCCACCGAACCAGATCGCGTCCGCCCGGACGAGGTCTCGCGCGATCCTCACCGGATCGATGAGTTCTGCGATCGCGACGTTGTTCGCGCCACTCTCTTTCCAAGCTTTCAGGTGCCCGCTCCCCGCATCTTCGCGCTCGGATGCCTGCGGGAAAATGAGGATCTGTGCTTCGGGGCCTCCCGCGAGTTCGATGAAGCGCGCCCGCACCGCATCGGGGATCTTGCCACCCCCGACCACCATCAGGGGACCACTGCCGGCCCGCGGGGTGATGGGGCCAAGGTTCGGTGGGGGAGAGGTCGTCGCCGTCTCACTCGCAAGGGGCAAAGCGCGCGCAGATCCCTCGGGTCCTCCCGCGCAACCCAGAGCGAGCAACAACGCGAACACCATCGCCCGCGCGCCAGCTGTGAGCCACCCGTTCACGGGCTGACCGTCGCGTTGATGATCGGCTCCTTGTAGATCAACACCTCAAACCGCCCGTTCGCATCCGCACACCCGCGGTGCATGCCGACGGTGTTGAACGGCATCGTGATGTTGCCGTGGCGATCGATCGCGATGAGGCCGCCCGAATCCTCTGGGAGCACCTGGTGGATCAGACGGGCCCCGGCCGCTTCGAGCGAGAGCCCCGCATGTTCGACCAGCGCCGAGAGCGCGTGACTGATCCCATGGCGGATGTAGAGTTCTCCCTGCCCAGTGCAGGAAACCGCGCACGACGTGTCGGCGGCGAAGGTTCCCGCCCCGATGATCGGGGAATCCCCGACGCGTCCGTAGCGCTTGTTGGTCAGACCGCCGGTCGAGGTTGCGGCGGCGAGGTGGCCGTCTTGATCGAGCGCAACCGCACCGACCGTGCCGAGGTACACCGGCTCGCAGAGGTCGACGGCAGACTGAGCGCTCTTCGCACGCTGCTCCTCTTCCTTCACTCGCTCGAGGCTCTTCCGTCGGTGCTCCGTCTTGAAGTAGTCGTTCTCGACCGGTGAGAAGCCTTGTTCGCGCGCGAACTGCTCGGCGCCCCCGCCGGCGAGAAACACATGCTTCGATGCGGTCATGACAGCGCGGGCGAGCAGGATCGGGTTCTTCACCGTCGTCACAGAAGCGACCGCACCACAGTTCAGCGTCTCGCCATCCATGATCGATGCGTCGAGCTCACAGGCCCCCTCACTGGTGAGCACCGCGCCAAGACCCGCGTTGAAGTGCGGGTCATCTTCAAGAAGAACCAACGCGGCGGTCACAGCATCGAGGCTCGTCCCTCCATCGGCGAGGATCGACTGCCCGAGCTGGAGAGCTCGCTCGATCGCAGAGGAGTAATCTTCCGGATTCGCGAGGTCCGCGGGAACGCCCGCCCCTCCATGGATCGCGATCGCCCACCTCGGTCGGGGGGGTTGTGAATCGAAAGAGGCGCAGGAAGTGAGGCTCATGGCGACGAGCACACTCCCGAACATGGCAAGACAACGGGGGAGCGAAGGGAGAAAACGGAGCATCGAATGACCTCCAGACGTGGGGGAGTACGACGCCCTCGCGGTGGCGCCCAGCGTCAGCTTCTCAAATGATGCCGGGAGCGGTGGAACTGTCGAGGCGAATCAACCGGCGCCGCGCCGGACTCGTCGGGCGTCGGGATAGGCCCCTTTGGACCAGGATCAACCGCCTCCGGTCCATCGCTAAGGCGTTCTCTGGTCAAGAGCTACAACGGGGCCCGCGGGCCCGGCTCGGTTCGCTCAAGATTCCGAAGCTCTGCGCACGATGAAGACTTCGAGGACCCACCACCAGGCCCGTCCCCTGGCGCTGGTCCCAAGGAAGAGACCGCCACCGTGTACAGACCGCGATTCAGGGGAAGCCGCCGTCGATGGCGACTGATCCTGGTCCTCATGTCCCTCTTCCTATGGATTGGAGGGCCGCTCCGCGCCGACACCACTTGGAGTGGTGCGGTCGGCACCGACTGGTTCATCGCTTCGAACTGGTCTTCCGGGATTCCCAACCAGGGGGATGACGTCACCATCCCTTCCGGGCTCACCAACTATCCGAGCCTCAATGCCAACGGCGCACGCTGCAAATCGTTGACGATCAACTCGGGCGGGACCCTCGATCTGACGACATTCGACCTCAAGATCTATCGGCATTTTACCCCGCAAGCGAGCAACGTTCTTCTCTCCACTGCGAGCGGCTCCATCACGTTTGCCGGCGGCGGCTTCGATGAGATTTCTGGAGACATTTCCTTCGCCGGAGACATCGTTCTCAACGAGAACGGGTCCGGCAACACTGTCATCTTCAATGGGAATGTCAGTTGTAACGACCTGGTGATCTCGCGAGGGGCCGCAGAGCTCACGACAACGGGCGGAAGCTTCACCACCACTCTGAGCGGCAATTTGACCATCCAAGCCGGCAGCACACTCGAGCGTGTGAATGCCACTCTCGACATCGCAGGTGACGTGCAGATCAATGGGACGTGGGACGACACCGATCCCGATGGGGGCACTTTCATCGCCGGAAACTGGATCGATAGCGGGACCTTCCTGAGCGGTACCCAGCGGGTCACGTTCGATGGCGGGGGAACGAGCCTGGTCACCACCCCTGGCGTGAGCGACTTCTACGATCTACAGATCACCTCGAGCACGACCGTCACCGTCTCTAGCGACATCGACATCGACAACTCAGCCACGATCAACGGGGGGTGCACCCTGGACGTTGACGGTGATCTCGACGTCACCGGGGGCTCGGTGATCTGCTCTGGCTCTGGGCGGCTCCGGATTGGAGCCACGGTGACGAGTCTGGGCACCTTTACCGCCGGCGGTGGAACAGTTGAGTACGACAGCCAGACCACAAACCAAGCCCTTGAGATTGTCACCTACAACAACTTGGAGATCGATACCGGTAGCTTCTCCGCGACCGCCTCCGGAACCTACACGGTCGGCGGAACCACCAACGTCGTCTCAGGGACCCTCGCGATTGGAACCGGTGGGGACGTGACCGCCACCGGCGCGGTCTCCGTCGATGGGACTCTACTTCTCGCCGACGGGGGTGACCTGCGGCTCGGGACCTCCGTCACGATCAACAGCGGGGGCACATTTGCCGCCTCCGGTACCACGATACCCACCGTGACGAACGATGGGAGTGGCGACTACACATTCACCGTGTCGAGCGGGGGTACGATCAACGTCCTCTCGCTCGAGTTCTTCAACCCCGAATCGACGGGCTTGACGATCTCTGATGGCGCGACCATCGCGAACCTGCGCCGGGTCAACTTCCAGAACGTCGATCCCGACGCCGACGGATCCAACGACACGTTCTTGCGCATTCTCGATTCCGGAAGCAGCCAGTACTCGCTCGTCGGACTCTCCTTCGACGCGACGTGTACCTACAACGTCGAGACGGCGGCCGGAACTTCGATCAACATCAACATGGTGATCCCAACGGGCCTGGGCGGACTCGAAGTGTATGAGAATGAGGGGACCGTCGGTTCCATCGATTGGCCCCTCTTCACGCGAACTTGGCTCGGGGGGACTTCGGGCGTCGAGACCGACTGGGATGTGGCGCTGAACTGGTCTCCCGCGTCGGTGCCTTCCGCCACCGATGATTGCCTGGTCGGGAGCGTGACGTGGGACCCCATTTTGAACACCACCGGAAACGCTCGGTCGATCTACATCGACACAGGGGGCTCCCTCACGATCGACACCTCGAACACGATGAACTTCGACCGTGATCTCATCGTGTCATCCTCGGGAACCTTCTCGATGACCGCGGGGACCTTGAACTTCAACGGCACAGAGTCTCAGAACCTCGACCACGAGGGTGGCGCGACCCTCACCGTGTACGATCTGGTCATCAACAAATCCTCGGGTGTCATGGGCTCGACGGTGGATGCAACGATCACCAACGACTTCACGGTGACTGCTGGTACGGCCGCGTTGGGAACGCGGACCTTCACAGTGGGTGGAACCACCGACATCAACGGGACACTGACGATCTCCACGGGAGCCCTCGATGCGAATGGTCCCTTTGATGCGACCGGCGGCGCGGTCACCTTCACTGGTGCGGGCCGCCTCGAACTCGGAAACACGGTCACCTCGCTCGGTACATTTACGGCGATTGCGTCGACGGTCGAGTACGACGACTCGACTGCGAACCGCTCCGTGGCGAACGTCTCCTACGACCATCTCGAGATCGATTGCGGCACTCGGACCGTGAGCACGAGCGGGAGCCTCACCATCGCCGGAGACCTCACGGTCACTTCGGGAACCTTCGCAGCCGGAAGCAACACCGTCACCGTCACCGGGGCGACGGACGTGAACGGCACCCTCACGATCTCCACCGGCACGGTCGATGCCAACGGGCCCTTCGACGCGACTGGGGGAAGCGTTACCTTCAGTGGAGCCGGGCGCCTGCAGCTGGGGGACGCGGTCACCTCCCTCGGCACGTTCACACCGAGCACTGGAACCGTGGAGTTCGACGATCAGATCTCCGACCAGACTGTCCCCATCTTGAGCTACCAAAACTTGGAAATCGACAAGGGGACCCGAACTGCAACCAACGCGGGAGCTCTAGTCGTTCCCGGAACCCTGACGATGACCAGCGGCACCCTCGACGTCAGTGGGACCATCAACATGACCGGTGGTGCCACAACCTTTGGGTCGGGTCGGCTCGAACTCGGGGGCGCGGTCACCTCGTTCGGAACGTTTACGGCGGGAACCGGGACCGTCGTCTACGACGACACCACCGCGGGGCGAACGATCCTGGTGGCGACATACTTCAATCTCGAGATCGACACCGGGGCGCAAGTCGCCCTGACCGGTGGCAACGTGACGGTGACCAACGACCTCGCGATCCTCTCCGGTGAACTCGAAGTCGATGACGCGGATACTCTGCAAGTAGACAACAACGTGGGCGTGACCGGGACACTTGATCTCGAGCCGGGTTCGGCGCTTCTGCTCGGCGCTTCCACGGTGTTGACCGTCGATGGGATGTTCGAGGCGATCGGCACGGCAAACGACCTCGCGCAGGTCACGGCCTCCGACACTGCGACGCCCGGGCGCTATTCTTTTGCCGTCGACGCCGAAGGGATCTTAAACGCGAGCAGTGCCTACTTCGCGTACATGGACGCGTTCGGACTCCAGATCACCGACAGCGCCTCGGTCACCGCACTCACGCAATTCGATGACGTGTATCTCGCATATGGCGCGCCCGGGGGCACCCTGCTCACAATCATGGATAACGACAACGCCGTCACTCTTGCGTCGGTCTACTTCGAGGATCCGAACAGCAATCTAGCGAACAACGTGGTGACCCAGGCCGCGACCGCTGCGATCACTTTTGACCCCTACGGTGGCGACTTCGGCGGCGCTGCGAACGAGGACGACAACGGTGGCGGGACCGTGACCCCTGGTTTCATCATCTGGGGCGCTTCCACCCCCGCTCGGTTGAACACCTTCGCCGCCACCGCCGGGGCTCTTGACGTCGTCCTCGGGTGGGAGACATCTGCCGAGTGGTGCTGCTTGGGATTCCAGCTCGAGCGCGCCGCTTCGGGCGGGTCGTTCACCCCCATCGGACCAGAGCTGATACCCGCCCGCGGAGTGGCCCCGGGCGGGGCGAGCTACCGCTTGGTCGATGACCTGCCGGGTGCTCACCCAGGCGCACAGTACCGATTGATCGAGATCGACCAGGCGGGGCGGCGGTCTCAGCTGGGGAACACAGTCGCAAAGCACGCGAGGGGAAGGGCGGCCGGGCCGAACCAGATGGATGGCGCTGCCCAGAAGTTGAGCGAGATGGGGTTCCCGCGCACTTCCCGAAGGAGGGTTGGGACCCAGCTCCCGGTCCCCACGCCGACCCCGACTGCTTCCTCGTCGTCCGCGCTCACCCAGGCGAGCGCTCCGGGGAGTTCTGCGGCGTTGCGCATCCGAGTGGAGCCCGACGGGATGCTCCGCCTCAGGCACTCCGACCTTGCTGCCGCAGGATTTCCCGTCGGCGTCGATCCGACTCGCTTCCGACTCCGGCGTGATGATGAGGCGTGCCCGATCTTCATCGTCGGCGGCGCAGACGGCTCGTTCGACCCGGGGGATGCGATCGATTTTCTCGCGGTACCGTTCACTCACCCCGAGACGAAACTCGATGTCTACGTCCTCGATCTCGTCGCTCCCGGGCTCACCCCTCCTCGAATTCCAGAGATCGCCGGAGCTCCGGCGTTCTCTACAGCCGTCGTCGGGGCATCCCCACACAGGATCGAGTTCTCCGCAGAGGACATTTACGTTCTGTCCCTCGCCGATGGTGCGGGGCGCGATCACTGGTTCGACGAGTTTCTCGCGAGCCCGGGTTCTCTCGAACTCCTCGTCGAACTGGCTGCGGTGGCCCCCGCCGCCACCCCGACTCTGGTGGAGTTGTGGCTCGAGGGGTGGAGCGAGGACCGTCTCGCCCCCTTGGACCATCTCACTCGCGTCCTCTGGGATGGGGTCGAGATCGGAGTCGCGACCGCGAACGGCTCTGGCCCGTATTGCGGTACCTTTTCGGTGCCCGCCGGGCTCGTGTCGAACGGCTCTCACCTGATCACTCTCGAGCAGGAGTTGCTCGACACGCCGGACGTCGTCTTTCTCGATACGCTTCGGGTGACCTATCCCCGGCTGTACAGCGCGGCAGCCGATCGCCTTCGCGCCCGGATCGCGGGAGGCAGCACGGTGCGGTTCGAGGGTTTCACGAGCGATGCGATATCCGTCTATCAGCGGAGCGGAACCGATGAACCTCGACGGATCGTCGGGGCGGCGGTCAGTTCGATCTCGCCGGCCGAGTGGGCGGTGGAGTGCACGCTTCCCCACGGTGGGGTAGTGGAGGCTTTCACGGATGCCGCGGCGCGCGGTGCGGTCTCTCTCGAATCGCGCGGCACAGAAACGACTCTCCGGGCGGCCCTCGATGCCGACTGGATCGCGATTTGCCCCGACGCGTTCCGATCGGAAATCCTTCCGCTCGAGGCCTTGAGACGCGCAACGGGGCTGCGAACCGCCGTGGTCTCACTCGAGGAGATCTACGACCGCTTCGACGGGGGGCGACCCACCTCTGACGCGATTGAGAGATTCATCGAGAACGCGCTCGAGTGGGCACGTCCTCCGGGCCCGGCATTCCTCCTTCTCGTTGGAGATGCGACCTACGATCCGGCGGGCCACCTCGGCAACTCCCCACGGCAGATTCTGCCCACTCCTCTCATCGAGGTCGGTTCAATCCAGACAGCATCCGATGCGCACTACGGAGATCTGGATGGGGATGGAGTCCCCGAACTGGCCGTGGGTCGGTTCCCTGTCGCGACCGTGCTCGAGTGCCAGACGATGGTCCAGAAAACGATCGCGCACGACTCCCCGGGCCGGGTTCTCCCGCAGCCTCGAGTGCTCCTCATCGGCGACGATGGGGACGACTTCGACGGGATGAGCGCGGTGATTCCGCCGCTCCTCCCGATCGGCGTCAACGTACACTCGCTCGAGTTGGACACGATGCCGATCAGCGCGCTCCGCACCGAGCTCATCACGATCGAGTGGCCGAGTGCGACGGTGGTCCACTACACAGGTCACGGAAGCCGACAGCAGTGGGCGGACGAGGGAATCCTTCTCCTGAGCGACATGCCGGCCCTGAGTCCCGACCCGACCCCCCCGTTGGTGATCGCCATGAACTGCCTGAACGGTTTCTTCCAACACCCGGGGACCCCATCCCTCGGGGAAGCGCTGGTCGTCGAACCGGCGGGTGGTGCGGTTGCCTTCTTCGGACCGACCGCGGTGACGACGACTCTCAGGCAGCAGGTCTTCGCGGAGGCTTTGTACTCCAGTCTTTTCCTCGGCTCGGGGATCCGAATCGGCGATGTGATCTGCAACGCGCAGGAGCAACTCGCCGACGATCCAGAGAACGCGGACGTGATTCGGAGTTGGGTCCTGCTCGGTGATCCGGCGCTCCTCGTGCAGTGAATCGTCGGCCCTTCTCTTAGAAGGCGCGAGCCGCGCGGAGCTGCTCCGTCGGCTCGCGTTTCCATTATCAAGGTCATCCAACGTTCAGGGGCAGACGCCCACGTCAACGCACCGCAGCGCATCCACTGAGCCATCCCACCAGCAGCTCGGGTACGGAGCGGCGGGGGCATCACCCGACGCGAACAAGAATCCCAACAGGCGGATCGGATCCGCGATGTCGAGCTGACCGTCGTCGTTCGCGTCGGCACGGTCCTCACAGCTCAAGAATGTTGTCGAGAACAAGTGATTGAGCAGGGCGATCGGATCGGCGAGGTCCACTTGGCTCTCCGCGTTGACGTCACCGCGCAGGAATCGGGGACCCATCCCCGCGAGGGGCGAGGCGCTGCTCGGCTGGAAGGGAATCGCACCCAGGTCGACAACACTGCCATCGGGGTCGAGGGAGTGGTCCGGATCCCCTGCGTCGATGCAGGGGTAGCCGGGCTGGAGGGAGTACTGGAAGCCATTGGCCGGGTCGGTGAAGAGCGGATCGAGGTCGAAGTTTCCGATCCCCGGGATGCCTCCCTGAACGTCCGAGTATCGAACGTCCACCGAGCCCCCCGGGTGCATTTGAAACAAAGGACCCGGTCCGTTTCCCCAGATGATGCTGTTCTCGATCAGCACATGATGGGTGACGGCTCGCACCGCGGTGGCGCCGGGTGAGGTAGAGTTGGCCATCGTGCAGCGACGCAGGACGACGTCGCCGCCATTGATCGAGCAGGCGATGGCCCCGCCGCCAACGGTGACATCGTTGTCGACAAACAGGCACCGCTCGAACTCCACGGACAAGCCAGGCATCGAGTCGACGAACGCCCCGCCACCCAACCCGGCGAGGTTTCCGAAGAATCGACAGTCTTCGGCGAGGAATGACACGATCTGATTCGTGATCAACGCGCCGGCATTCGCGGGGGACACATTGTTGGTGAACAAGGTCTGCGTCATGTGGACGCTCCCGAGGTAGCCGAAGAACGCTCCGGCCCCGATAAACTCGGCGAGGTTCGCATCGAACTCGCAGGCCGCAACGACGACCACGCCAGTCGTTCCGTTGACCGATCCCTCGATCAAGAGTCCGCCGCCAACGCTAAAGGTGTGATTGTCGGTGAACAGGCTCTCGGTGAACAGGCTCTCGACGACGGTCGTCGAGCCATCCGCCTGAGTGAACACCAATGCACTGCGCCAGTGATCCGAAAAGATGCACTCCTCCACCAGCTGTCCAGATCCGCCGATCACAAAGACTCCGCGGTCGTTCCCGATCACATTGCACTGGCGGAGGGTCAGCGATCCCCCGAAAACTAACAGCCCCGTCCCCAGGGTATCGGTCTCTTGTTGGTTGTCGCTCCCGGTGATGGTGAGTCCGGTGAGCGTCAGGGAGAATCCTGCACCGAGGTTCGCCGTGATCGTGTCCCCGATCCCACCGCCATCGACGGTCACGCTTCCGCCGTCGGCGGCAATCTCGATGGATCGCTCAGTGATGACGAGCTGCTCGAAGTACGTGCCGAGAGTGACGAGGACACGGTCGTCGTTGAGGCTGGCTTCGATCGCGCTCTGAATGGTGGGGTATGCGGCCGGAACGGCGAGGTCGCCCGCTTCGGCGAACGCGGTGGGGAGAGCGGGAACGCCACCGAGCGAGAAGAGGGAAAGGAGAGCGAGGGACGCAGCATGGAATCCTCACATTCTGTTCCCGGTAAACGGCAAAATAGGGGAGGCGACACGGTAAGCAGGAGGTGCGCCGTGCGGTGATCTTAGCCTGGTTTCATGAGGTGCAGTGAGGGCGACGTCAGCGGTAGTACTTCTTCTTCATCGGCTTCTTCTTCGGCTCTTCTTTGGGCGGTGGGGGCGGAGGGGGGTCACCCGGCTCGAGCGTGGGAGGAGGAGTTTCTCCCGGAGAGCCAGAACCCAGAGGATCAGTTCGGGGTGGATCGGCGCCGAGGAGTTCCTCGATCGAAGGCGTGGGCATGGGCGTGGGCGTAGTCGGTGGCGTTGTCGTTGGCGGCTCGACCTCGGGGAACTCCACCTGCGCTGGCGGCACCGGAAAATCTGCCGTGCTCGCCTTCCACGGCAGCCAGATCAACACCGCCGCGAGCCCCGCCATGCAGGCGAAGTTCAGCGCGATCACCGCTCGAGCCGCGGCGGACCCCTCGCGGCGCTGGCGCCCGTGGATCAGGGACATACCGTCCCCGCTTGGCAGTCGATCGCCGGGACGAGGACATCCACTCCGCACTCCATGAACGGAGGGGGGAGTGTGGCGCCGCCGCTGAAGAGGTGACTGAGAAGCGTGATCGGATCGCCGAGGTCGTAGGTCGCGCTGCCGTTGGTGTTGCATGCCTCGCGGCAGTTGACTGTGGGGGCGGCGGAACCAAAGAGGTGCTCGAGGGAGAAGATCGCATCGGCGACATCGATGCCGCCGTCGCCGTTACAGTCGCCGCGTCGAAAGAGCGCGCACTCATCCGGAAAACCGTCGAGGTCGAGATCGACCGAGGTCTCCGCCGCGAGGTCACAAAAGTCGGGGAGTGCGTTTCCGTTGCAGTCGGCCGCCCCTGCCGCGACCGATCCCGCGCAGTAGCTCGGCAGCGGGGAGAGCACCACCGGGCGAAACCCGTCGTCGACGGTGATCAGAAACTCGTCGATTCCCGGGATCTCCGTGCCGGTGAGAGGAACTTCGAACTGACCGCCGCCGAGATCAACCGGCGCTCCGATCGCACTCAAACCTGCGCTCGCGGCGGTGTGATCAATCGTGATGGTGACGGGCATCGTCACCGCGAACCCGTCGTAGTCGGCGAGAGCGATGGTGAGTAGCGGGCCGCTCGCGCCCCCCGTGATCGCCGCGGTGCTCGCGTGCGCGTCCGGTCGCCCGGCGAGTTCAGCCCGCCGCGCGTCGAAGAGCACCTGCAACTGATCGACGGGGTCGGGCGCGTTCACCGACTGGGGGCCGACATTGAGCGCGTAGAGGTAATCGCCATCGGCGCAGCCGTTCGCGTTGCAGACCGGGTCCTCGCTGTCCCCGATCCGAGCGACGAGGAGGTAGCCGATGTGTCCCGACTTCGTGAAGGACACCGGGGGACACCCACACGAAGTCGGCGTGCCGGCGCAAGAACAGCGGCCGTCGCCGCCAGCGTCTTTCGCGACCTGCATCCCCGCCATCAGCTTGGTGGGAAGGTCGCCGGGGGTGTTCAAGAGCGCGGTCTCGACCGCACTCACCACGCATGGCCCCACCAGAATGTTGCCCTGGATCGCGTAAGAGAGCGTCCCAATATCACCCGTCACACCGCCCGCCCAATCAGCGTTCAAGCCGCCGGTGAACGTCGCTGTTCTTCCTTGAGTGTCCACGATGCCGTACTGACGGCTCGCGTGGCCGGCGACTTGAGAGAGAGTCGAAAGCATTGAGGTGGGAGCGATCCCGAGGAGAAACCGGGTGCGGATGATGGGACGCCGAATGCCATCGAAATCGCCTGCGGCTTGGACCGCTGCGGCGCCCTTCCCGACGACGACCACCGGCGTGATCGCTCGAAGGTTGAACTGGCTGAGGCAGGTGACCGAGGCGATTCCGACCTCTTTCGTCTCCGAGTCGCAGATCACGATCGACCACGTCGCGTCCGCTCGAGACGAGAACAGAGTCATGATCCAGAGAAAGAGCAAGATGGTCTGCGCGGGTCTCGGCAATAGCGATATCGATCGCACGGGAGGCTCCTCTCCTAGGTCGAAATCGTCGTCCGTCGAGTGATGTCGACATCATACCCCCCTACGATGGCGACCGACTCCCCTCTTTCCTCTGAGCGAGGGGCCTTGAGCGCTTTTCACGCCACATCAAAGTCGCTACGGTGACTCTCGACGGCGGGAAAGGGGATCCGATGAGCATTCCGCACCCGGGAGAGTTCCTGCTCCCGACCTATGAAACTGAGCGACTCAAGACTCTCACCGCTTGGTCGCTGTTTGCCGATACCGACCTCGGATTCCGTCCCGCTGAGCTGGCACGGACCCCTCTCGAACACTTTGTGCATCAATGCGTCTCAGAAGATGGATGGATGCGGAACATGCTCGCCGTCGAGCCGAAACTCCCCGCGCTCCCCAAGAACGAAGATCGCCTGTCATTCCTCGAGCACTATGCCGCGGTGTCCAAAGAGCGGCAGAGCATCCTCGGCGCGCGCCCGCCTGAGTGGTGGGGAGAAGAAACCGCGTTCTTCGATACGCGACGCTCTCATGCATGGATCTTCGTGCGACGTCTGACCCACTCGGCCCATCACCGCGGACAGCTGACGACGCTCCTCCGTTTGATCGGGAAACCACTCTATTCGACCTATGGGCCCACTGCCGACACGGGCGGGCTTCCGACCGATCGAGCTCCGACGATCTATCGCTATGACTCCATCGCTCGGTTGCTCACGGAGGAAGCGACGGGGGGGGAGTGGCCCGAGCTCCCGGGGGCGGGGGAGAGTTCGCCCACCGAACGCCCGTGAGTGAGCGCGTCTCTCAGGTGGTTTCAGTGGAGACCTGGATCTCGGTTCGAACGACGGAAGAGTCTCCCTCATCCCACCGTGCCGTCTTTACGAACCCGAGGCTTCGGTAGTAGGCGAGTGCTCTCGGGTTGTCTGCGCGGATCGTCGCGATGAGCGTTCGATAGCCACGCGCTTTTGCCCCCAGAAGGGTTTGCGCATGGAGGGCGCGACCGATCCCTCGGCGGTGGGATCCGAGTCGCACGAAAGTGGAGATCTCTCCGATCTCCGGGTCGGCGGACCGACCTGGAGCAGGCTCGATGCTCTGGAGCCCGACGAGTGTCTCGCCGTCGGCCGCGACGATGAACACCCCACGCTTCGTGAAACCGGCGAGGAACGCGCGCTGCTCGGCCAGGGTGAGCGGAGTCTTCATCGCGGAGTAGAGACCGGTCTCAATGATCGGGTTCAAGACCTGGAGAATCCCCTCGGCATCAGCGAAGAGCGCCTCGCGCACCTCGATTACCATCGGCGGCTCACCGGAGCCCCTCGCGAACCAGGAACCGGTGGGTGGTCTCCGGTCCCAGCTCGAGGAGCGCTTCGGCGAGGTCAGTGGCGCCCTTGGCTGCGGCGATCGCGGCACACACCGATTGGGCACCATCGTGATTCCAAGGCTCCTTCTCGAGTCGCACCGCCGCGGGGAGCAGTTGGCTGAGTGCGCGCGTGTACGGGAGAGAGAGTTCGACCGGGATCTCGATCGAGCCGCGAGCGCGCGAGCACTCGATCGCGGCGGGGAGTGCGAAAAAGTCCCAAGCTAAAGGTGGTTGGGCGACGTGGAGTACCTTGACGAGGTGCGGGACCGCCGCGAAGGACGCCTCGTACACATCGCCCTGATGGCAGAGGGAGGACCACAACGTGAACCACGGTTCGTCGCGCGAACTCGACTTCGGGCTCGGATCGGCGGCCACTTGCCGTAACAGATCGGGGATGTTCGCAGCGCTCCCATAGGCGTGGGTCAGGTCCCCCCAGAGCAGATCGTCGAGCTCGATCATCGGTGATGGCTCTCTTTCCGGCCGTAGTAAAGGCCCCGCCCCGTGAGCCCCTCTTCGTCGATCTCGACCTGGAAGCCGGACGCCTCGAACGCGGCGACCATCTCTTCCGGCTCGAATAAAGTCAGCTCGTGGTGCTCGACGATGTGGACCGTCTCCTCGGGAGTTCCGATGAGGTGGTGGAGATCCATCACGGAGACCCTGCCGTTTCGGGTGCTCGTGTTGACCCGCGCGATCTTCAGTTCTGGCTCGTCGATGGTGAGAAGGTGGGCGCTGTTCGCTCGAAACTCATCAGGAGTGAACCACGGCTCAATGACGAGCGCGCCCCCCGGCGTGACGTGCGCTCCCATCCGTTCGATCGCCCGGTGGAGGCCATCGATCGTGCCGACGTAGCCGATGGCGCTGAACAAGCACGTGACGATATCGAAGGTCCGGCCGAGAGCAAAGGAGAGCATGTCCCCTGCATGGAGAGGAACGCCCGGCAATCGGGCGCGTGCCACCTCGAGCAACTCGGGGCAGAGGTCGAGCCCCTCGACGCGAAAGTGCTCGGAAAAGTGCTCGAGGTGTGCACCGGTGCCGCAGGCGACATCCAGCAGCGCGCCGCGCGTGGAATTGCTCGTCGAGGGCGACGGCTCCCCGAGGAGGGCGAGGATGCGCGCCACTTCGCCCGCGTAGTCCTTCCACTGGTAGATCTTGTCGTAGTAGGGGGCGGTTCCTGAATACATCGCGCTCCTCAGTTTCAGGTGGTGACGCTCCGGGCGAGCTCTCATCAAGGCTAGCGGACCGCACTCTCAGTCGATACCGAGTTGATGCCGGAAGACCTGAGCGATCGTCACCGCTCGCGACTTCAAAGTCTCCGCGTTTGCGCCTTGGAAGCGCGCGTCGATGGTTCGATGGAAGAGCGGGACCCACGCTTCGAAGTGCTCCGCCAGGAGAGCGAGGGGCACATGGACGGCGAGCGGAGATCCGCGATAGTTCGAGCCACCGATGATCACCCCCTTCCAAAACTCGACGATCACCGGGATGTGGGCGTCGAGGTCGAGCTCCTCGAACTTCGGGGCGAGGACCGGATCGATCATCGCGTCGGCGTAGAACGCTTGCATGAGGGTGAAGAGGTCGACCTCGGTTTCGAGGTCATTCGAGGGTGCGGGGTCACTCATCGACGGTCCACCCTTACCCGAGCCGATCGCGGTAATCCTCGTAGCCGAAGGTGCGCACGACGTCGATCGCGCCCCCCTTCCAGCGGACGGCGATCGAAGGGTGGGGGACGCCATTGAAGGTCGTGGTCTTGACCACCGTGTAGTGCGCCATGTCGCCGAACACGATGCGGCTCCCGCGCTCGAGCGGGGCATCGAACGACCAATCGCCGATGACATCCCCCGCGAGACAGGTCGGGCCGCCCAAGCGATAGGTGTGTTTGCGCGCCCCCGGCTCCCCCGCATCCTCGATGACCGGGCGATAGGGCATTTCGAGGACATCAGGCATGTGCGCGGTCGCGCTGACATCGAGGATCGCGGTGTCGACTCCCGAGTTGTGAACGACGTCGAGGACCGAGGCGACGAGGACTCCGGCGTTGAGCGCGATCGCTTCCCCCGGCTCGAGGTAGACCTGGTGGCCGTACTTCTCGCGGTGTTTCTGGATCAAGGTGATGAGGAGATCGACATCGTACCCCGGCCGCGTGATGTGATGCCCGCCACCGAAGTTCAGCCACTGGAGGCGTGGGTCGGCGAGATGTGCGCCGAATCGATCTCCGATGGCACCCAAAGTGCGTTCGAGTGCATCACTCCCGAGCTCGCAAAGAGTGTGGAAGTGGAGTCCTTCGATTCCTTCGGGGAGCGTGTCACCGAGCTGGTCCGCGGTGACTCCCAAGCGCGATCCGGGGGCGCACGGATCGTAGAGTTCTACCTCGACTTCACGGTGCTCGGGGTTCAGGCGCAGGCCGCGACTCGGCAGTCCCCCCTGGGGCGAGTACGTAGTCTCCCGTGCGCGCCGAGACCAGTGCGGCGCAAACCGGTGCCACTGGGAGAGCGAGTTGAAGATCACGTGGTCGGCGACGGGGAGGATCGCGGCGAGATCACCATCGGAGAATGCCGGGGAATACACATGGACCTCCCCCCCGAATTTCTCGCGGGAGAGAAGCGCCTCGTGAAGTCCGCTCGCGGTGCACCCGACGAGGGTGCGCGCAATCGTCGGGAAGAGCGCCCAGGTTGCGAATCCTTTGAGTGCGAGAAGGATCTTCGCGCCGGATTTCTTTTGAACCCGATCGAGCATCTGACAGTTCGCCTCGATCCTCGCTTCGTCGATGACGAAGCTTGGGGTCGCGACGCGCGTCAGCTCGGCACCCGGGATCGCAATTTCGATCGGGCGGTCGTCGGTGCTCTCGGTCACGGGGTCCTCTCGGGCATTTGGCTTCGAAATTTCGGTGCGCCGACGGTTACTCGATCGGCTGGTCGCAGTCGGCGACATGCCATGGGAGTCCGAATTGGTTCAGGTCCGCCATGAACGGATCGGGATCGAACTGCTCCATGTTGAACACCCCTGGGCCCTGCCAACGCTTCTCGAGGAGCATCTTCGCGCCGATCATCGCAGGGACACCGGTGGTGTAGCTGACCGCCTGCGCTCCCACTTCGGCGTAGGTCTCGGCGTGGTCGCAAATGTTGTAGATGAACTTCCGCACCGGTTGGCCGTCCTTGATCCCGGCGATGACGCAGCCGATGGAAGTCTTCCCGTGATACCCCTCGCCGAGCGAACCAGGGTCGGGAAGGAGCGCCTTGAGAAACTGGATCGGGACGATTTTCTGACCCTCGAAGTCGACCGGATCGATTCGCGTCATTCCGACATTCTCGAGGACGCGGAGATGAGTGATGTACTCCTGGCCGAAGGTCATCCAGAAGCGGATGCGCTTCAGTCCCTTCGGTGCGAGGTGCTCGACGAGCGACTCCATCTCTTCATGGTAGAGGAGGTACATCTCGCGCTCACCGACCCCGGGGAAGTCGAACGACTGGTGGACCGACAGAGGATCGATCTCGTGCCACTCCCCCTCCCAGTACTTTCCGCGCTGGGTGACCTCACGGATGTTGATCTCGGGATTGAAGTTGGTCGCGAACGCCTTGCCGTGATCCCCGCCGTTGCAGTCGACGATGTCGATCGTGTGGATCTCGTCGAAGAGATGCTTCAGAGCGTACGCGCAGAAGACGTTGGTCACCCCGGGATCGAAGCCACTCCCCAGGAGAGCGGTGATCCCCGCCTCGCGGTAGCGATCGCGGTAGGCCCACTGCCAGTGATACTCGAACTTGGCGACGTCGATCGGTTCGTAGTTCGCGGTGTCGAGGTAGTCGACCCCGGTCTCTAGGCACGCGTCCATTATCGGAAGGTCTTGGTAGGGGAGTGCGACGTTGAGGACCAGGTTCGGCTCCTCGCGGCGGATCAACGCGACCATTTGGGCGACGTCATCCGCATCGACCTCGGCGACCGAGATCTCGCGCCCGAGACGGCTCTTCACCGCGGCGGCGATCGCCTCGCACTTCGCCACGGTCCGCGAGGCGAGTGTGATTTGCTCGAACACCTCGGGGAGCTGTGCGCACTTGTGGACGACGACGCTGCCGACGCCGCCGGCGCCGATGATCAGAACTTTTCCCATGAGACGTGCCCTCTCTCGGTGCTCGTTGGCTTCCCCGCCACCCACAGGTCGGGGAGTATAGCGAAGGGAGGGGCGCGGCCGAAGTCGACTCTTTGCGAGATTTGCAGAGAGGTTCAGCTTCCGCGCAGCTTCTGAACAGCGAGAGGCGAGCTCACACCTGGCAGATTGCAAGGAGTCGAAGGCGGGCAAGCGGAGAGCAGAAACGCTCGGCCCCGCAAATTTGCGGGGCCGGGCGTTCCTGAGTAATTCTGGGCTCGGGAGCCCTCAATCCCCCACGGGGTTCTCTGCGTTCACCGAGCTCTCGAGCTTCTCGAGGAGCGCTTCCCGGCGCGATCTCGAGGTGATGTGCGAAGCCGCCGCCCGGATGTCCGAGGGCGGTGCGCGCGAGATCAGGGCGGTGAGTATCTCGGCCTGGTGCCCGGAAGTGCTGAGGAACCGCGTCGCTTCGGCGACGTGCTTCGCATCCACCGAATCCAGTTTCGGAGCCCGAGCCAGGGCGATGAAGACCTCGTATCGCTCATTCGACGACGGCACCGAAGAGGCGGCGGTGAGGATCACTTCGACCGGCGCGTGGCCGATCAAGCGGCGCAGAATCTGACCCGCAGTCGTGCTGCTGGAAGAGACGTGGGCGACCGCGCCTGCGATGGCGGTCGCTGACTCCGCTTCGAGTCCGCTCGCACTCGCGAGGTGCAACAGCACCTCGCCGCGCCCCGTCACGGAGGGGATCGCAGTCATCGCTTCGATGATCGTCGGCACCGAGGCGGTTCCGACCAGCGCGAGGAGCACCGTGGTTTGGGCGTTCGCCGACCCGATCTGTGGCGTCGCGACGGCGATGGCGTTCGCATCTGCCCTCGTGAGCTGGGGTTGGCGCGCGAGTTTCGCGAGGAGCTGCCCTCGACCTCTCGACGAGGGGATCGCGCCGGCGCCGGCGATGATCGACGCGGTGGGCGCGGTGCCGATCAGCTCATCGAGCACTTCGGTTTGACCGGAGGAGGAGCCGATGTGCACCGTCGCTCGAGCGATGGCAGCCGCAGATTCGCTCGGGAGCCCTGGCTGGCGTGCGAGCGTGGTCAGAACCGTACTGCGCCCCGACGGTGACCCGATAGTCTCTGCTGCCGAGATGATGTCGGCGACGGGGGCGACATCGACCAAGCTCTCGACCACGCGAGTCTGCCCCGAAGACGATCCGATCGATTGCGAGTCGCGGGCGATCGCCGAGGCCTCTTCGGCACTCAACGGGCGTCTCCCGGCGAGGGCCAGCATCACCTCCGTGCGCCCCGATGAGCTGCCGATATGCGAGGTGGCATCGAGAATCGGTCCGACCGGTCCATACGGTGCGAGTTCGAGGAGTGCCGCGGTCTGTCGGCTCGATGATCCGATCGTCGTCGTCGCCTTGCAGATGGCGATCATGTCTTCCTCGGTGAGATCGCGCTGGCGAGCCAGGATCTCGACGATCGTTCCGCGCTCCGAGCTCGTCGCCAACGAGGGCACCGCCTCGGCGATCACCACGGTCGACGCCTTGCCGATCAGCCGTTTGAGGAATTTGGTTCTCTGGTCTCGGGTGGGGAACCGATCGACCAGCGGCGCGAGCGCTCCGAACTGAACCGGAGTCAAATCGGTGCGGGTCGCGAGCACTATAAGGGCGGGAGCTGAGGCGCGCCGTGAGCTCCCGCCGATGGGCGCCGATACGTCGTCAGGCGTCGGGTCCCCGAGAGGGCCGGCGGAGCCGAGCGCGAGAATCTCGATCAGCGCATCGAATGAGCGCCGTCCATCGCGCCCCCCCGCGACGCGAGCGAGTGCTTCGCCCCGCGAGTCGAAATGGAGACAGAGGGGGAGGACCGGCAGGGCCTCGTCGAGGGTGGGTGCGTCGCCCAGAGAATCGAGCAACGCGACGTCGGGGTGAACGAGCACCGTTCCGTCGGGGGCACGCAGTTGCGAGCGCGGAGGCAGGAGCCGCCAGAGGCGCGGCATCGGGTCCCCCGGGGGGAACAACTCGACGCGTTCGAGGCGGTAGTACGCGATTCCGTTCGACTCCTCGCGCTCGACCTTCAGCTCGGCGGTGAGGATCGATGCGTCGCTCGGATCGACCATGCGGATCTTCCACTCGTCGCCATTTCGGACCCAGCGGCTGCCGGTCGATTCTTGGACGGTGATGCTCCGCCCAGTGGAGCAGCCGGGAGTGGCGATGAATGCGGCTCCCGAGAGGAGTGCGAGAACCAAGCCAAGGGAGAGCGCGCGCAGGGGGCGCGGGGTGGGCCGGTCGGTGTATGGCACAGGATGACCTCCAAGTGTCGAGAGGGAACGCAAGTGATCGACGAGCGGGGACGGCTCGAGCGCTTGAGGATCCACCGCCGCCGAGACGAGTACAAGGCTCGCCTCTTCAGTTCCGGTGAGAAAAGCCGCCGGACAGTCCCGTTGGGCATGAGGTGGAAGATCAGCGCTTTCCGTAGCGGTCACTCTTCGGAACTTGTGGCTCATCCTGGTCGGGTTCATCGCGGCCGGGCAGCTTGGAAAGCGCGACCGGGAGGAACAGCGCGAGGACCAAGACGACCCCCGCGACGTCCTTGATTCCAAGGAGAGCGAGGACTCCCGCAAGCATGAGGACGACGCAAATGATCGCAATGGTGCGAAAGTTCGCGCTGCGGCCGGTGGGCAGAGGTTCTTCCGGGAGTTCGATCGAGTGGTAGTCGATGTCGGAACTCCACCCCGTCTCGAGGTCGCTCCCGCATTCGCGGCAGGCGACGGCATTCGGGCGCAGGGGAGCGTCGCAGTGGGGGCAAAAGTCGGTGCTCATTCGGGCAGGGTATCGCGGAGGTGGGGGCGGGGGGAAGAGGATCTCCAACCGGCAATCCGATCGGTGACGAAGGGCCCATTTCAACGAAGAGGTGCACCGCCGTGGCCCGTCGAAGTGCGGCCCGATCCGAGGCTTTTCAACATTTCTCAATCCGGAAAGTAGGTCATCGAAAATGGGGGCCTGGGGCGAGCCGCCGCTCCTTTCGAGAACCGGCCACTGGGCCGTACGCTGCCATCCGTGGCCACCATATGGGGTGTTGGCTCGGCGCTCTCTAGCGCGGCTTCGCCCTCCAACAGAGGCTCCGATCCACCGGGTCAGTTGGCGCGTTCCGAAGGAGCATCGTAATCTTTTTCGGCTACATTCCACCCAACGCGGAAAGACCCATCTTGGCGAGACGTCTCCCCGAATTCCACGGCCTCAAGGACCCCAAGCTGCTGCTCGATCGAGCGCGGGGCCGCGAGAGCGGCGCGGTTCTGATCATGGCTCTGGCGTTCTCGATTATCGTCGGGACGCTGCTCGTGGGCACGCTCACCACCACGATCCTCCAGGCGAAGACGATGCGCCATGAACTCGATGCGACCTACGCCCAAGGCTTGGCCGAGGGCGCGATCGAGCTCGCCCAGAAGCAGATGGTCGACGGGGCCGCAAACTTCGAAGATCCCCCCACCTCGGGAACCGTCACCATCGATAGCCGATCGATCAACTGGACTGCGACGCAGCTCGGTATGCTCGTGGAGCGCTTCGATATCGATGGGGTGCGGATGCTCGCGCAGCCCTATGAGATCACCGCCTCGGTGGACGAGGGATCTGCCACATCGAGGATCACTCGGGTCGCCGATCTGACTCTCTCCCCGATGTTCCAGTATGCGGTCTTCTTCAACATGCTGTGCGAAATCAGCCCGGATGCCGCCATGGGGATCCTCGGCCGGATTCACGTGAACGGTGACCTGTACCTCGACACCCCGACGACGCTCGACATCGATACCGATCACCTACAAGCGACCGGTGGGATCTACCGCGGAAGGCTGAACGAAGACACCCGGGCCGGGATCGTGACGGTGCGCCAGCAGGAGACGACGAATTACGTCGAGCTGACCGAGGCCGACGACGCGGCCTCTGTCGGTTGGGTGCAATCGGCGCTCTCGAATTGGAGTGGATCGGTCCAGAGTGGCGCGCATGGGGTCGGAAAGGTCACCGGCCCCGATGTGACGACGATCGAACCCGGCGGCTACTACGAGTCCACGGCCGGGCTGAAGGTCATCGGAACTCAGGCCTACAATGGGTCAGGGTTACTCCTGAGTGTCCCGACCACCGCCATCAAAGAGCAATCCTTCTACGATGCGCGCGAGAAGAAGACGGTCACTGTGACCGAAATCGATATCGAGCAACTCAGTGCGACAGGTTTCTACCCGACCAACGGCCTCATTTACGCTCGCCGGCCCGAAGCGAGTGTCACCACACCGAACGGGATCCGGATCGTCAACGGCTCGACCCTCCCGACTCCGCTCACGATCGTGACCGACAATCCGCTGTACATCCAAGGCAACTTCAACACGGTGAACAAGCAGCCGGCGTCAGTGATCGCGGATGCGGTGAATCTTCTGTCGAACGACTGGGTCGACATGACCGAGCTGATCAAGGTCGAGACTTCCACGTCCGAGGAAACTACCGATCTCGACCATGTGCTCACCACCGAACTCGCCACCGTGAATACCAGAGAAGTCGCGACCAAAGTCGCCTCGAGCACTTCCTACAACCTGTCGATCCTCACGGGTGCAGTGGTCGAGGATGGCATCACCTCAGGTGGTTTCGAGAATCTCGTCCGATTGCACGAAGACTGGACCGGACAGACGTTGACGATCCTCGGCGCGATCGTCGTCTTGTTCGAGAGCCAGTATGCGACGAGCCCCTTCTCCGCTTCGGCGTTCGTCGACCCGACTCGGGTCTTCTCGTTCGATCCCGATCTTCTCGACCCGGCGCTCCTCCCGCCTTACGCCCCGAGCGGGGTCTACATGCGGCGAGTGTACTGGGATGACAACCGGCGGATCATTTTCAAGATCGATGACTCCAAGCTCTCGCTCTTCCCCGAAACGCCGGTCTACGATCCGTGGAACTACGACGGCTCATACCTGAGCAAGATCATCGACGACCCGAACGCGTACCTCGACAAAGAACGAAAAGTGGACTACTCGAACAAGGCGGAAGCGGAAGAGCCCGATACCGCCGACCGAACCACGAAAACTGTCGCTGAACAGTCGGGCGATACCGCAACCCCAGCGCAGCAGGTCTCCATTCAACAGGCGGAGACCGCGGCTTCGAATGCGGAGAGCGAGCTGGTTTGGGCGCTCGACAAGATCGCGCGCGGGACGCTCGGGCCGGCGAGATCCTCTGCCGACTGGATTACCTTTTACGCAGAGGAAGCTCAGACTGCCTACGACAATTCAGGGGGCCGTCCCGAGGCTTTTGACGCTCTCAAGCGGGCACGCGCCGCTGAGACTGCCGCATGGGAGGCGATCAGTGCAGCGACGCCGTAATGCCCCCGAACACGGAAGATCGCTCCCCTGGTCCTCTCGCCAGGAAGAAGAAATTGTGCCGATCCCCGCCGCCCAACTCAGACCCAACGAACGCGGCACCGTTCTGATCATGGCGCTCGCCTTCTCTGTCATCGTCGGAACTCTGCTCGTCGGCACGCTGACGACGACGATCCTGCAGGCCAAGACAATGCGTCACGAGCTGGACATGACGCTCGCGATCGGTCTCACCGAGGCCGCAATGGAGATCGCCCAGAAAGAGATGATCGACGAAGTCTCGAACTTCCAACCGCCGCCGACCGCGGGTGTCGCGATCGTTGGGGGGCGCAGGGTCTCGTGGACCGCCACGACCCTCGGGGCTCCGGTCGAGCGTTTCGCCGACGACGGGGTGCGCATGATCGCCCAGCCCTACCAGATCACTGCTCGTTGGGACGAAGGGATGGCCACCTCCAGGATCTCCCGGATCGTCGACCTCTCGATCACCCCGATCTTCCAGTTCGCGATCTTCTATGACGGGATCTGCCAAGTGAGCCCGGGTCCCGACATGACGGTCGCGGGTCGAGTGCACGTCAACGGCGATCTGTACCTCGACACTTCGGCGACCCTCACCATCGACTCGGACTACGTCAAAGCGACCGGCCAGATTTTCAAGGGGCGTGTGGTCGACCCCACCTCGCCCGGGCAGGTGTTCATCCGCGAGTATCAGGGAACCAACTACGTCGAGCTCACCGACACCAACGATTCGAGTTCGAGTGGTTGGGTGCAAGGTGCTCTTTCGAGCTGGGGGGGAGGCGTTCAGAGCGGCTCCCACGGGATCGAGGCGGTCGGGGTTCCCGAGCTACCCACGATCGAAGCCGGCGGCTACTACGAGACGAACGCGGGCCTCCGATTCGTCGACCAACAGGCATACAACGCAGCGGGAGTTCCGGTCCTTCTTCCCGCTGGGGTGGTCACGTCAACCACGATGTGGGATGCGAGAGAAGCGACCACTGTCACAGTGACCGAGATCGACATCGGGTTGCTCGCTGCGTCGGGCTTCTTCCCGACCAACGGTTTGATCTACGCTCGCCGCACCGACTCGACGTCCACCCAACCGAACGGAATTCGCCTGGTCAACGGCGCGACTCTTCCGACTCCGTTGACGGTCGTGACGGAGAACCCCCTCTACATCCAAGGGGACTACAACACCATCGCGAAGAAGCCCGCTTCGGCGATCGCCGACGCCGTGAACCTGCTTTCGAATGCCTGGGACAACTCCCGGACTTCAGCGAGCAAACTCCCGGCGGGGGCGAACACGACCTTCAATCTCTCGTTCGTGGGCGGTCACGTCATCGACAACGGCTACGGCTCGGGTGGCTTCGAGAACATCGTGCGTTTGCATGAGAGCTGGTCCGGGAAGCAGCTCACGATCCGCGGGGCGTTCGCGGTCCTCTTCGAGAGTCAGTACGCCACGACGCCGTTGGGAGCACCGGGGATCTACTCTCCACCTCAGCGGCTCTGGTCCTTCGATTCCGACCTTCTCGATGCAACACTTCTGCCGCCGTACACCCCGAGCGGGGTGTCGATGCGCCGAGTGCTCTGGGACGACAACCGCCCCGTGCACTTCAAGTTTGAGGATTCGAAGCTCTCCTTGCTCCCTGATTCCCCGGTCTACGATCCGTGGACCTACGATCCGGGATACATGGGGAAGGTAATCGACGATCCGAACGAGTATCTCGACAAGCAGCGAGATGTCGACTACGCCGACAAGGTGGAAACGGAAGCGCCGGACACCGCGGATCGCAACGTCAAGACCGTGGCCGAGCAGAACGATGACGTTCTGCAGGCCGGCTACGCAGTGGCAGCGGCGACCAACTCCGAGGACGCCCTCGCGTCCGCTCTCGATGCGATTTCACGGGGAGATCTGCTCGGCGCCGGCTCTCGCGCCGCCCAGGCGGAGCTCGCCGCCCAGACTGCGGCGGACGCATTCAACAACTCCGGGAACGATAGCGTCGCGAAAGATGCCGCGGGGCGTGCGCGCGCGGCTGCGGACGCAGCCGCATTTGCGGTGGCGGCGGCGACCCCCTAGGCGCCGTAAATCAGCGACCACGATTCTGACGCCAGCCGCGGCTGGCCTCCTCACGCTCGTGGTCGACATTGGAGCACCGGAGACCCGAGATCAGCTCCCAAACTTCAGCTTGAGCCGCTCCTTCTGGAGCTCGTGCACGGTGCGCATGATGTCATACGCGGTCATCTCGACCAGCATCGTCGTCACCATCGAATGCTGGGTATCGTTCAGATCCGCCTCGACCGCCTTCATCGCAGTGATCAGTCGATCTTGCTGGGCATCTAGCTCATCACTGCTGATCATCCCGTCCGCCATCGCATCGGTGAACGACTCGAGTTCTTGAACCTTCTGGGCGAGGTTCGGGACTTCGGAGCTCTCGTCAAACCAACTGGTTCTTGCCACGGGGGCCTCCTCTTCGTTGTTTCGTTCCGGGTTGGGTTCTATCGACCGACCAATTGGACGAGCGCGGTGAGGCGCTCTCCGAGCTTCGCCCGCCCGCCGACCTTCTTGAGTCGCTCGATCACATGCGGCGGGAGAAACTGCTTGTCGGTGCATTCGATGATGGCCGCGGTCTCCTGCAGTTGTCGTTCGAGGTTCTCGGTCGAGGGCATGAACTGCGCGAGCGTGGCCTCGAGGTGTTCCTTCGTGATGCGGTCCGCTCCAGCGAGGAGCGCGCGCCGCCGCGCCCTCCCGACGATCCCCTCGACATCCGCACCACTCAGATTGCCGAGGTGGGGGATCTCGGGAACATCCTCGGGGGCGAGCTCCGCTCCGAGCTTCTTCGCGAGGACGACGAACAGCTTCTTCAGCTCTTCTTGCTCGGCCGGGTAGAAGAGAGGGATGTGGACCTCGGCGCGTCCCTGGCGCTTCAAGTCGATCGGGAGGAGATCGGGGCGGCACGTCAGGAGCATCCAGAGGATCTTCCCTCGATATTGGGTGTCTCCCATCTGCGCCGCGATCATCGCAAAGACTCGACTCGATGTCCCAGAGTCGCCGCTCTGGTCGCGGTCGCCGAGCATCGCGTCCGCCTCGTCGATGATCACCACCACCGGCCCCATCGCCCGGAGCACCGAAAGCACCTTCTGGAGGTTCCCCTCCGTCTCGCCGACGTACTTCGAGCGGAAGTTCTTCAGCATGACGCAGGGCACTCCGAAGGTGCCGGTTGCGCACTGCGCGAGAAAGCTCTTGCCGGTTCCGACCGGGCCGCACAGGAGGTAACCCATCGGGACCGTCTCGAGGCGACCCTTCGCAAGGAGCGAGGCGTCTTCTCGGAGGCGATCTTTGGCCGCTTCATGCCCGACCACCATGTCGAGGCCCCACTTCGGCTCGATGAACTCGAGGAACCCCTCGCACTGCCGCTCGATGAGCCGCTTCTTCAAGGCCCGGAACAGGGAGGCATCGAGGCGTCGCCCTCCTTCGCGCGCCGATTGGATCAGAGTTTCCAGGTCGGCGAGCGAGACCCCCGCGGTGAGGTCGGCGAGCTGAGTGGCGTCGAAGTCGGAGAAGGAGGCGAGATCGAGCTTTTGGGTCTGGTCTTCGACGAATCCACGGCGCAGGTCCTCATCGGGAAGCGCGACTTCGATCGCCGCCACGTGCGGGTTCGACGTGAGGCGTTCGTTGATCGCGGCGTGCTTCGGGTCGACCAGGACCACCGCCATGTTCACGCGTTTCAGGTACGGGCTGGTCGCCCAATTGAGGAGCGTGACCAGGTTGGTCGCGATGCGTGAGCTCAAGTGCCCGGGCTCCCCGCGCGACACGACGTACGAGGCATGATCGATCGCAATGGCGATGCTCAGGCGATCCTCCGCCTTCGCCATCAGGTTCTTTTGCACGACTTTGTCGAGGAAGTTCAGGGCGGCGGCGGGATCGCGGGGGATCGTCGAGATGTCGCCATATTTTCGGTTGGCGAGGGCGATCATGTCCTTCAGACGTTTCCCGTTCGATCCGGCGACGCAGCGCAGGCCGCGGGCGAGGTCGTAGGAGAACACCAAGTCCCAGCTGCCGAACAGCTCCTCCGCGAGGAATCCGGCGAGGGGTTGATAGTCGCGCCCCTTGCTCGTTTCCATCGCGACCGGATCGAAGACGTTGCCAGAGACGACGAACGCCGAGGTCGTGCCGGAGAAGTACAGCTCGGCGAGTCGCCGCGCCCACTCGGGGTACCAGGCGGGGATGCGTTCCTTGGGGACGCCGAGCATCGCATCCGCCGCGGCGAGGTTCGGGTCTTTCGCGTCCGCAGCGAGGGGAGCGACGGCCTCGCCCGCGGCGGGCTCGGTCTGCTTCTGGGTTCCGCGTTCCGGCTTCACTCGATCTCCTTCATGCGCGCGCCGAGGATCGCGGGGGGCTCTTCGAGATCGTCGAGAAGACCGTCGACGAGGTGCAGCTCCTCCATCGCTTCTTCGGTGTGCTGGATACTCGCCGCCACCGAATCGACCTCGCGGGAGATGAAGTCGGGGTCTTGCCGGTTCACGGACAACTCGCTGAGCGTTTGAATCTTGGCTTCGAGGCGGTCGAGCTCGACCGCGACGAAGGTCGCATTGCTCTGGGCCTTTTGGTAGTTGTCGAGTTGCATCTCTCGCGTGGCCAAGCTGTCGCGCAGCGAGCGGATGAGTCGCTCGTCGACCGCAGTTTCTGCTTCGGTCAGCTGCACGCGCGTTTCAGCCAACTTCTGCCGTATCGAATCTTCGTCCGTCGAATCGAGAAACCGCTCGAGCGAGGTGCGCGAGGAGAGCATCCGCAGGAACGTCCACAAGAGTCGATCGAGACCAGGGTTGGTCAGCTGCTCCGCCTTGCGTTGTCCGCGACCCCCCGCCCGCCCGCCGACCCCGCGCGCGATGGAGTGCATGTCGAGGCAGCGGCGCCTGAGCGCCTCGAAGCGGCGCAGCGACACCGAATCGAGTCCGGTGAGGAGCGCTTGAAGCGTCTTTTGGGGATTGGACCCGGCATTCAGCGGGATGCCCTGACCGGCGGCGTGGGTCTTGGCATCGATGGCCGAGCGGAACTTCGGAATCGAGGTGACCCCCGCAAGGTAGGCGAGCTCCACAGCCCCGATGAGGGGCAGGAACACTTCTGGCGCGGGGCTCAATGCGGCGGCCGCCGCGCCGCCGAGCGCGAAGAGTAGATTCCACCGGAACAGGAACGCCTGGGACAGGTAGCTCCAGAGTCCGGCTTTCGCGCGTCTGGCCATCGGCTTTGAGTCTCCTCAGAGCGGGGTTTACCCGCCGAGCTTCTCTTCGTTCTGAGCTTCGAGCCGTTCGATGATCTCGCGGATCTCGAACACCAACTCGACGAACTTAGGTTCACGCTGCATCTCCCGCGCGGGGCGGTCGGGTGCCGGGACCTCGACTTCGCGCAGGATCGTTCCCGGCGAGGTGGAGAGTATGTAGATGCGATCGCCGAGGTAGACCGCCTCTTCGATCGAGTGGGTCACGAAGAAGACAGTCGCCTCGAGATCGCGCCACAGGCCGACGAGGAGATCCTGCATCCGAGTCCGGGTGGTGGGATCGAGCGCGCCGAACGGTTCATCCATCAGCATGATCTTCGGGTGCAGGATCAAGCTGCGCGCAATCGCGACTCGCTGACGCATTCCACCCGACAGCTGGTAGGGGTACTTGTCTCCATCGGAATCGGGGTCGAGGCCCACGCGCACGATCCATTCGCGCGCGAGCTCCCGTCTCTCCTTTCGCGGGACGCCGCAACACTCGAGACCGAACGCGACGTTGTCGAACACGTTGCGGTTGTCGAACGAGGTGTACGCCTGAAACACCATGCCGCGGTCGGCTCCGGGGGCCAGGATCGGCGTGCCGCTGACCAACACTTCACCGGTCGTCGCGGGGTGTTGCGGAGAGAGCCCCGCGATCAGGCGAAGAATCGTCGACTTCCCGCAGCCGCTCGGGCCGAGAATCGCAATCATCTCGCCGTGATCCGGTCGATCGGGCACGGTGAAATTCACATTTTCGATCGCGGTGAACGCGCGTATCGTCCCTGAATCATAGGTCTTGGTGACATTCTTGAACTCGACCACTGGCGGTGACTCAGGGGTCGCGGCTGGGGCGGGATGCTGCCCGGTCTCGGTCTCTGCCGAGGATGGATTGTCGGCGCCGCTCATGACTTCTCCCGGTAGGGGAAGAGGGACTTCTCGATGTAGAAGAGCAGCCGATCGATCGCGTAGGCGATGAGCCCGATCACCATCAAGATCACGTAGATGTGCTCGTTCAGCCCGCGCCGTTGGCTGGTCATGATCAGGTGACCGAGGCCGTGTTTCGCGTTGATCGCCTCGGCGAGCATGATGTAGCCGAACGCCAGACCGAACAGGATTCGGTTCCCGGTGTAGATCGCGGGCAATGCGAGGGGCAAGAGCACTTTTCTCAGAACCTGCCCGCGACTCGCGCCGAGCGTGAGCGCCGTCTCGACGTACCGATCCTTCACTTCGACCACCGCCTGCACCGCAGTCCCGAACACGAAGGGCACGGTGGCGAAGAAGATGAACATCACCTTCTGATAGTTCTCGGTCCCGAACCAGAGCACGGTCAGCGGGATCAACGCGGCGATCGGAATGTTACGGCCAAAGAGACTCAACGGGGCGAAGAACGCTTCGATCCCTCGCCAGGTGCCGGCGAGGACTCCGAGCGGTGCGCCCACCGCGATCGAGAGCCCGAAGCCGAGGAAGACCCGCCACAACGTTGCGGAGACTCCCTTCAGGAGATCGCGCTCCGTCAGCAGGTTCCCGATGCTCATGTACACCTCGAGGGGACTCGGAAGGGTGACCGGAGAGACGATCCGCGACTCGGCTTCGGTGCCCCACGTGAGGTATTCCCACACGGCGAAGAGAAGGAGGACCGCCGAGGTACCGAGGGCCCAGCGCATCACCCGGCCCGGTCGAACTCGCAGTGGGAAGAGTTGCGCCATCGGTTACTTCACCGCCTCGGCGGGGTAGACCTTGATCTCGACGCGGCGATTCTTCGCGTGATTCTTCGGGTCTTGGGGATCCGCGGGGCGGTCCCAACCGATGCCGGTGGCGGAGAACTGGTTCGGCTGGAGGGTGTCGAACTTGCGCACGATCGCCTGCTTCACCGCATTCGCGCGGTTCATGGCGAGGTCCTTGACCAGGGAGGCGTTCACCTTGCCGCGCATCGACGCGTCGGTGTGCCCCTCGATGACGATCCGCGCGGTTCCATACTGGCCGGCGAGCTTGCCCACCTCTTCGATGATGAACTTCGCATTCGGGTCGTAGAGCTCTTCGATCGTCTTCCCGTTCGCAGTCTTCGTGGTCACCTTCGAGATGTCCCAACTATTGGGGTAGAAGTTGATGACCACCGTCTTGGTGAGGATCTCGTCCTCGACATCGAATGAACTCGCCGCCGCGGGCGCGAACACCATTCCGTAATCGGAGGTTTGGCTCGCGTAGATCTCCTCCTTGCCGAGCTTCTCAATGATCGAGTAATCCATCACTTGGTCGAAGGGAACCTTTTGGGTGACCGCACGGATCCGGGTGTAGAGGAAGTACGCCGTGTTCCAGGTGCGCTCGAAGTTGGTCGGGTTGTTCTTGTTCATGAAGAACTCGCGGTTCTCCGCATAGTTCGTCGAGTGCGCGTCGCCGAGCATGGCGAGGCAATCATCCGGCGGGATGGAGAAGCCGTCTGACATCAGTTGGGCGAGCTCCTGTTTGGCCGACTGCTGCTCGAGCGCGATCATCGAATCGAAGATGCCGCGGACGAGTCCCTCGGTGATGTCCGGGTGATCTTTCGCGAAGTCAGCGCGGGCGAACCAGACGTCGGCGATCAGCTTGTTCGCCGTCGCGGAAGTCACGATCAGCTTGTTTCCGCTCACTTCCGACAGGTTGTAAATGTCGGGAGCCCAGCTCACGCACGCGGAAATCGACTTGTCGGCGTTGTAGGCAGCTGCGGCCTGGAACGCATCTTGAGTGAACTTGAAGCTGACCTCGCTCGGCTGTACGCCGGCGTTGATCAGAGCGTTCAAGAGGAAGAAGTGCGACGGCGAGTTTTGGGCGAGAACTACGGTCTTCCCCCGAAGATCAGAGATCGTCTGGATCGAACTCCGGACGACGATTCCATCCCCGCCGTTCGACCAGTCGACCTGCTGGTAGATCCGCGGCATGACCCGCGAGTCCTTTTTCAGCGACTCCATGAAGAGCGGCACCATGTCGAGGGTCGCCCAGCCGATGTGCACTTCCCCAGCCGCATAGCTATCCCGCATCGCGATGGGATCATCGATGAGGACCAGTTCGACCTTGAACGGCTCACCGCCCGGCGAAGTCCACTCTTTCCCCGGCGAGAACCCGCCGTTGGCGTGGATGATCGGTCCCCACCCCGCCCACACGTTGATCGCAAATCTCACCGTGCGATCGGTGAGCTCCTTGTAGTTGGAGACTCCCTTCACTTCGGGAAGGCGCGTCGTCGAGACGAACTCGTATTCCTGAACGGTGGTGATTCCGGTCTCGTCGGGGAACTCGATGTCTCCTTGGAGATCCTTGAGTTCGTCGTCCGAGAAACTACCGGAGCCCTCGTCTGATTTTTGGTCGCCCATTTGGCTCATCGCCAACGCGACGAGGCCGCCGATGACGAGGATCATCACGATGTAAAAGACGGGTTTTGGTTTGTTGCCAGCGCTCAAGGTTGGTCCCCCCTGATGTTACGGATGGTGTGCACTCGGTGGTGGCGTTGTGCGGTCGTCGAAATGGAGTAGAGCTAGCTCTCTTCTTTGCCGAGCTGCTTCGGGGCCTCTTCGATGGTTGTCGTCTCGGGCGAGGCGAGGCCGAGCTCGACTTCGAAGTCGGCCAGGGCCTGATCGGCGAGAGACGCTTCGAGCCGCTCTTCCGCCTCGATGTCGGCGATCCCGCGCTTCGACATGTCGGCGGCAACCCGAGCTTTGCCGCGGTTCCCATCGATCCGGTCCTGAATCACCTGCTCGATCTGCCCGAAGTCGGTCGTGACGTTCATCTCGAAGCTCTCGGCGAGCGCAGCGACTTCCGCCTCTGCTTCGCTCATCTTCAGCTCGGCGTCGTACTTCCGGATCTTCTGGCGCACTTCACCGAGGGACTTGTTCGCGTGCTGGATTTTCTTGAGGTTGTTCTCGTACGCTTGCTCGTGCATCGAGAGCTGAGACTCGTTCTCGGCGAGATCGCGTTTGAGCTTCTGAAGCTCGAGCGCAAACTTCGCGGCGCTCTCGCGATCGCCGATCTTCAGGTAGCTCTTGGTTTGCGCTTCGAGGCGCTCGACGTGACGACTGCCGTCGGTGACTTGGCGAGACACGCGCTCGACGAGCCCTCGATAGATCTCGAGCCCCTTGCGCCCCTCCTTCATCTGTTCGACGGCCATGTCGTACTCGTACTGCATCTGGGCGATCGGATCCGCTTCCCAGAACATGTTGGCGAGCTTGTTGAACTGGGCGCGAACGGCGGCCCACATCTTCCCGAAGATCATACTAGTTCTCCTCCAGGGGGGACCGCCGTGGGGATGTGCGGCACGGTTGCGCGCTCGGTCGATGTCACGGGGTCTGATTGGATCAGCGACTCGCAAGGTGCCCGTGGCGAGCGGGCAAGGGTCCTGGGGGGGCGCTGACGTAATTCCAGTCGGTGGCTGGGATAACGCCACAGTATAGGCAACTGGGGCGGGCGATCAACGAAAGGCGAGGATGCTACCGGGAAACTCACTCGGACCGCCTGCCATTTCTGAGAGCCGCTTGTCCGTGAGCGTGCCGCGGGACGCGATGGCGACGGAACGATCCACATCGCCGATCCGATCTCGATCCTCGGTTTCCTGATGCTGTGCTCTCGCTGTGCCCATGGCACAATGAGCTTGCGTGGGCGAGGAGGCCTCCGTTCTGGGGCAACCTCGCCCGCGCTCCGTCCCCCTCCGGTGTAGTTTCTGACCGATCTCGGAGTAGGTGTTGCCCTCTGGGCGCGGTCCGAGGAGCTGAAACTTCCATCTCTGGCCCCCCCTCTGCGTTTGCCAATGCGGCACTGGGGTTGCTGAGCGCGGCTGCGGCCTGGTCGGATCGAGTGCGCCCCGAGAGGGGGAGAGAGCGGGCAGCGTTACTTTGGAAGGACCTTCACTATGGTCGAGCGTGACGAACTCCTCGAACAGATTCAAACTCAGAAATGGTATCAGAGCATCCCGCTCGCGGATGGGGTGACGACGGAAGGCGAAACGGGAAGTTCGGAGTCCGACAAGCTCGCCATGATGGACCTCCCCGCGGACCTGACGGGGACCTCGGTTCTCGATATCGGGTGCAACGAGGGCTTCTACTCTTTCGAGCTCGAATCGCGCGGGGCCGCGCCGATTCTCGCGGTCGATCAGCACCCTGCGGCGCGGGAGAAGTTCGATCTGATCCACAGGTGGAAAGGTTCGCGCGTCGAATTCCGCCCGTGCGATTTCTTCGACCTTCGCGCCGCTGACATCGGAACCCACGACATCGTCCTCTTCCTCGCGGTTCTCCACCACGTGCGTCACCCGCTCTTGGCCATCGATCGGATCTTCGAATTGACCGTGAGTTTGCGTTCATCGAGTATGTCGAAGCAATTTCTCGTGAGCATGAGGACCAGGCGGTGCTGGTGCGCCGTCAGAGCAAGAAGCCAGGGCGCTTCCAAATGTTGCCGACCCGCACCTTCATGCTCGACGTCGTCGAGCGCGCCGGGTTCTCCTCGATTTCGGTGGTCGGGAGCCATCGGAAGACCAAGCTCAGGGAACGTCATGGGACCCCGGGATACGACCAGCAGCGCGTCCTCCTCAAGGTACAAAAGTGACCCTAGAAAGAGCCGGTGGGTCCGGGGCTCGAACGCCGTACGCGCTCCACGTCCCCGAATCCCTTGGACCCGAGCTGTGCGAGCTGCTGCGGCCAGGTGCCATTCTCGAGCGACTGCGCGCCGAGTGCACGGCGGGAGCCAAGCTCGAGTCGTGCGAACTTCGGCATCTGCGTGCGCACCCCGGCAAGGACGCGGTCATCGCGGTCGATGTGCGCTTTCTTCCTGAGAAGTCGTCGAGTGCGCGGCAGGTTTCGCTCTATGCGCGCTGTGAGTCGGAGGCGACCTTCGAGCGTGAGGTGAGACGCTCCGATGCCGCTGCCATCGTGCCCGGGCAACTGATTCCCGAGATTCTGTTGTTCCCCGAGCTGCGCACGGTGTGGCTCGAGTTTCCAAACGACTCGCGGTTGCCTCACCTCCCCTGGATCCGAGATCCGAAGACCCTCGCCAAAGAGCTGGAACCCGAGCTGCGCGCGCTCGTCCCCCCGGGGTGGGTGTTCGATGCGGATCAGTTTGCCATTCAAATTCTGCGCTACAAACCGGAGCGACGTCTCGTCTCTAGTTGCGATAGTTACTGGTTCGTCCCGGGCGAGAGTTCCCCCGCGCACATCTCCATGGTTCTTCGTTTCGAGCGGGAGGATCTCGCACATACCGTGAGCTCGATCACGACCCGACTCAGGGAAGCTCTCGGGACGACGACTCGCTTGCAAGTGCCCCGGGTCTTGTTCGCGATCCCCGAGTTGGAGATCGTCGCGATGGAGAAGATCTCGGGGGACACGCTCGCGAGTCTCCTCGAGGGGGAAGACGGTGTGAAGTACGCGGAACGAGCGGGCATTCGCATCGCCAACCTTCATCAGAGTGGTGCGTTTTCCGAGGAGGCAGGAGACACCTCTCATCGTCTCCGCGACCATGCGGAGACAGCCAGACTCCTCGACCTCGCCGCCGCCGACCTGGATTTGAACGCGCGGAAGATTTTCAGGCGTCTCGCCAGGCTCGAGAAGGAGTGCCAAGCCGGACCGTTCGGCACGGTCCATGGGGATTTCCATCCGGAGCAGATCGTCGTCGGACCCGACGTGGATTGGCTTCTCGATGTCGAGTGGGCGGGGTGGGGCGACACGACTGTCGACCTCGGCAGCTTCTGCGCTCAACTGTGGATGCTGGGGCAACGAAAGTTGATCGCGGATGTTGATCAATTCCGAGCTGCGTTTCTCGCCGGCTACGTGGAAGCGAGTGGTCAGCGTGTCGATCCTCTAGGTTTGGCGGTCGCGACTGTGACTTCGATCCTCGAGCTCGCGGCGAAGCAGTTTCGTCGCTTGAAAGCTTCCTGGCCGAAGCAAGTGCGCCGGAGTCTTCGCGAATGTGCGCGGATCTTCGATGAGCTGGACTAACCCCTCTCGGGTTCTCGCGGACGCTTCGTGCCCTCCGGATCGAGCAGGAAGCGCACGCGGCTGAGCAGACTCTTTGCGGAGAAGGGTTTGGTCAACCATTGTGATTCTTCGACATGTCCCGAGTTGGCGTAGCCTGACATGTAGAGAACCCGAATACTCGGGTGGAGCGTTCGGACCCGGCCGGCCAGCTGGTGGCCATCGAGATCGGGCATCACAATGTCAGTGAGAAGGAGGTCGGGGAGCGATTCATCCTCCTCCAGCATGCGAAGCGCTTCTTTTGGATGCCCGGCCGCGACGATAGAGTACCCCGCCGAAGAGAGCACTCCCTCGATCGCCATCCGCACGGAGTCGTCGTCATCGCAGACGAGGATCTTCGCGGCCCCGGGCGCTGGCGAGACTCCTCGCGTCTCCTCGCTGGTGTCTGGCCCACGGTCAGCCTCACTCTTCTTCTGAGTTTCCTCTTGAGGACCTTTCGCGACTTCCGTGGCGACGGCAGGGAAGTGGACCGAGAACATCGTTCCCGACCCCACGAGACTCTCCACCGCAATCCTGCCCCCGGCGCTCTTGACGATCCCGTAGACCGTAGCGAGCCCGAGACCCGTCCCTCGTCCATCCTCCTTGGAGGTCACAAAGGGATCGAAGATTCGCTCGAGAAGGCGACGGTCGATCCCCGATCCCGTGTCCCTCACCGTGAGGCACACTTGGGGTGATTCGGGGTTCACGTCGTTCGTCATCGAAAGGCCGATCATGATCTCGCCGCTTCCCGTGATGGCGTCTCGCGCGTTGAGAATCAGGTTCATGACAACCTGCTCGACCTGTGATCGCACGATGTGGATGGGCGCGATCGGATCATCGATCGTCACTTCGAGCTCGATCTGAGTGCCGACCAAGTGGTGGAGGAGTTTCCTCATCTCGATGACGACCTCGGGGAGATCGACCTCCTCGACGCGCCCCCCGACCTTTCTCCCGAAGTGGAGAAGTTGGCGGGTGAGACCGCCGGCACGCTCGACCGCCTGCTCGATCTGATCGAGGCTGAATTCGATCGGCTCTTGGGCGCTGGGATCTGCGGGATGTGGTTCTGCCGCGAGAGACTCTCGGGCGATCCACAGGTTCGCGGTGATCACCGCGAGCATGTTGTTGAAGTCGTGGGCGACTCCCCCGGCGAGTCTCCCGAGGGAATCGAGACGTTGGGATACGCGCGCCGAGGCTTCGAGGGCGCGCCTCTCCGTAATCGCTGCCGTGAGGAGCAGGCTGGTGACCACGACGATCATCGCGACGAGCACTTCGAACACGACGATCTCGACGTGGGGGACCACCATCGCTCGACCGTAGACCGCGTTCAGTTGGTAGCCCGCTTCGGTGATGACGACGAACATGGCGACATGAATCACGGTGATTCCGTGCATGCCGTGACGCCAGCCGACCCACACGATGAGGGGCAAGGGGAGCGTCAGGGTGAGGAGTCCGAGCAGCGCCCCCAAGGAGGCGGGCGGCGTGATGCGGCCGACGCCGATCGCGGCCAGAGCCAAGAGGAGCGAAGGAGTGAGGACCGACACCCAGGTCGAACGGCTCCAAAGAGGGCGTTGCCACCACACGAGGATCAAGGGTGTGACGAGAACGATCCCCGCGAAGTTCCGCAACCACCACAGGAGAGCGCCGCGGATGACCTGATCGCCGGCGAGTTCGCCACCGAGCCACCACCCCAAGTTTCCGAGCAGTCCTCCAATGAGTGTGCTCGGGAGCGCGGCCCACAAGATCAACTTGGTGACGTCAGAAGTGCGCGAGAGGGAGAGATCGAATGCGCGCACGCGGGACAGGATGCCGATGAACAGCAGAACTTCGACGAGCTGGGCGAGGCAGTTGAACGCGATGGTCGGTGCCCCGAGGCCCATCGACCAAACGACGAGCCCACTGCCGAGCACGACCGCGGGCCAGCAGCGCGGGCCCCGAAGGAGCAAGAGTGCGGCGGAGAGCCCGGCGGGTGGCCAGACCGATGGCAACCCCCCCCGGAATTCGGCGGTCGCAATGCAGAGTCGTGAGAGGACGAGGTAGGTGAGCGCGAATGCGATACCGAGTGCGACATCCTTGCCGGGGGAGCGAGGAGCCGCGCGATAGATGGACTGCATTGCGACTCGCTCCTCCGTTTCAGAGCTGAGGTCGTGGCGGGGGGGCCGACTCAACTACCGCGAACGGTAGCACACAGGCGGGCGAGAGAGGAGTACCGGTTGGGGAGGGTGGGTCATTGGAGGGTCGCCTATGAATCGGATCGACCGGGCAAAAAAAACCACCGGCGCCCACGACCCCGAGGGGAAGTGGACGCCGGCGCCTCCATGACCGGTATCCGGCGAGCCGCAGTCTTACGTGACGGCTCCAGTAGAGACCGGCCTTTCCTCGTTCACGACGACGAGGATTTTTCCGTTCTTGTCCATTGTGACCCTCACTCCGCTGCCTTCGACGAGATGTCCGTCGAGGATCAGGTCGGCGATTTGGTCCTGGATCTGCTCCTCGAGCACCCGGCGCATGCCGCGGGCACCGACATGCGGGCCAGATCCGAGTTCGATCAAGAGTTCCGTCGCTGCATCGTCCACAGCAATCGACAGTTCAATGTGCTTGAGACGCTTTTCGAGCTTCTTCACTTCTAGGTTCAGAATCTCGCCGAGCTCTTTGTGGGTGAACGGGTCGAACACGACCAGCTCGTCCACGCGGTTGAGAAACTCGGGACGGAAGTGCGTACGGAAGACTTCGAGCAGATGGTCGCGTGTATTCTCGCGGTGCACGGACTCGTCCCCGGTACCAAAACCGAGCGGGGAGCGCGTGTCGAGTTCACTGACACCCAAGTTCGAAGTCATGATGACGATCGTGTTCCGGAAGTCGACCTGGCGACCGAACGAGTCGGTCAGGCGGCCCTCCTCGAGAACTTGGAGCAAAGTATTGAGAACGTCGGGGTGCGCCTTCTCGACTTCGTCGAGCAGAACGACCATGTACGGCTTTCGACGGATCTTCTCGGTGAGCTGACCGCCCTCTTCGTAGCCGACGTATCCGGGGGGTGATCCCACCAGTCGCGACACCGAGTGCTTCTCCATGTACTCCGACATGTCGACGGTCAGGAGCGCGTCCTCGCTGCCGAAGAGGAAGTTGGCGAGGGACTTCGCGACCAGCGTCTTCCCGACCCCCGAGGGGCCGACGAAGATGTAGCTGCCCATCGGGCGGTTCGGATCGCGGAGTCCCGCGCGGGCGCGGCGGACTGCTTTTGCGACCGAAGAGATCGCGTGGTCCTGGCTGACCACCGTCTCGTGGATGTACTCCTCGATCCGGCGGAGGCGATCCTTCTCTTCCTCTTGGATGTTCTGAGCAGGAATGCCGGTCATGTTCGCGATCGTGCGGCGGATGGCGTCAGCGTCGACCGCGCCGTCGACCTCTTTGGTCGCTTTCTTCCACTCGAGGAGCACGCGCTCCTTCTCCTCTTTCGACTTCTCCAAGCGGTCTCTGACCTCGGCAGCGAGCTCGAAATCCTGGGCGAAGACCGCCTCATTCTTCTCGCGCTCGAGGTCCTCGATGTCGGTCTCGACCTTGGTGACGTCGGGGGGACGAGTCGTACGTTCGAGTCTCTCCGACGAGCAGGCCTCGTCGAGAACGTCGATCGCCTTGTCGGGGAGGTAGCGGTTCGAGATGTAGCGAATCGCGAGATCGACCGACGCTTCGAGGGCGTCGTCGGCGATGCGGACGCGGTGGTGCGCTTCGAAAGTGTCGCGCAGTCCGGTCAGAATCTCGAGCGCCTCGTCGCGGCTCGGCGGCTCGACGTGGATCGGCTGGAAGCGACGCTCCATGGCGCCGTCCTTCTCGATGTGCTTGCGGAACTCATCGAGGGTCGTCGCACCGATACACTGGATCTCGCCGCGCGACAGCGCCGGCTTCAGGATGTTCGAAGCGTCGAGGCTCGACTCCGACGCGCCCGCACCCATGATCGTGTGCAGCTCGTCGATGAAGAGGATCACGTTCCCCGAATCGACCACCTCTTTGATGATCGCTTTGATTCGCTTCTCGAATTCTCCGCGGTACTTGGTGCCGGCGAGAAGCGAGGCGAGGTCGAGGGAGACGAGGCGGCGACGCGCGAGAATCTCCGGCACGTCTCCGTCAGCGATCCGTTGGGCGAGGCCCTCGATAATCGCGGTCTTGCCCACGCCCGGCTCGCCGATGACGACTGGGTTGTTCTTGGTCTTGCGCGTGAGGATCTGGATGATCCGCTTGATCTCTTTCGCCCGCCCGATCACCGGATCGATACGGTTTTGCGCCGCGAGGTCGGTGAGATCCGTGCCGTTCGCATCGAGGGTCGGCGTTGCCGCTCCTTGACGCCGCATGATCTTGGCGGGGAGCGTGTCACTGTCACCGCCGAGCATCCGTTGAATGACGTTCTGCAGTTTGTCCTTGCCGAGGTCTTTTTCGGCGAGGATTCGCGACGCCTCCCCTTCGTCCTCGCGGCAAAGCCCGAGCAGAAGATGCTCGGTGCCGACGTAGTACTGGTCCATCGTCACCGCCTGCTCGCGGGCGAGCTCGAGGCAGCGCTTGGCGTGGGGAGTGTACGGAAGGACGCCGGCCTCGGCGCGCGGGCTTCTCGGAATTCGACCGAGACTTTCGTTCAGGACCTTGAGGACGTCCTCAGGGCTCACGTCAAGTCGGAGGATCGATTGCACCGCGACCGAGTCGGGCTGATGCAAAAGAGCCCAGAGCACGTGCTCGGTTCCGACGTAGCCGTGCTGGAGCCTCTGCGCCTCGCCGTTCGCGAGCTGCAGAACTTTCTCCGCCTTCTCGGTGAACTTGACTGCCAATTCTCACCTCCTCGCCCGGTCGTCATCGGGTGGCCCGGGTTCTGTGAGTGAACCGAAACCGTCGCCGACGGGGGGCTCCCTCTCGGAGAGCGACCGGTGCGTCTGCCAGGGAAATCGTAGTGGCGTATCCCAAGTGGGATCTTCGGAGGTCTCCCCCCCCGAGTCGGTTTGCCCCTCGAAGGAGCAGTGCGCCGCCATCGAAGAGTAGGATGCTGGCCGCCGATGCGGCAAAGGGACGAAGTTTGTCAGTGGCAAGGATGGGGCCGGTAAATTCGAGGGTCCGGGCGAGGGGCAAGGGAGGGGAGTGAGATGCGAAACTGCGAAAGGAACATCGGTGGGGGACCGAGGCTGGCGGGTCAGTTACGCGCACTTCTTCTCTGCTGCACGTTTGGGACTGTTGTGGGGATCGCTGGCTGCGCGGCGGACGCTCCTTCGAGGGGAACGGTAAGCCCCTCGAAGGGCCCGCAGCCGGTGCTTGGAAGAGCGGCGAATTCCGCCGGTTTGGCTTCTCCGAAGGGGTGGGAGATGGAGGCTTCCGACTCCGACCCGAAGCGCCCCGCCAGAGTGACTTCGATCAATGCCCCCCTCTGGTTCGTGGAGCGAGGCGGCTTCGAGGTCTACCCCGCGAACGCGCCGCCCCTCGCCGGCCAGGTTCCGCCGGAACATCGCGACAGCCCCCTCCGAGACTACGTTCTCACGCACTCCTTCGGGGTCGAGCCGGGGACGGTGGGCGCGGACATCGGGTGCGGAAGCGGCGCCTTCACGTTTCTCTTGGCCGAAGCGGCGGGCCCGACCGGAACCGTCTTCGCATCGCGGCGCCGGCCTCTTTGTTTGTCGAGTCTCGATCTCGAAGAACGGATCAGCGCACAACCCGCTGGAGTTCGAACACGTCCGACTTCCCACCTTCGTGGTGCGGGTCGTCGAGCGTGATGCGGAGCAGATCCTTCGAGGGTCGCTCGTAGACGATCCGGGTCGGGAAGTCCTTCTTTGGATTTTCGAACACGACCTTGTTCTTCACGATGCTGGTTGCCGAGAACTGAGCGGCAGGAGTTCCGCCGGGGTAGGGGGTCAGAGTGAGTTTCCCGTCCTTCACCTCGAACACTTCGAATTCGTAGAACGCGAGCGTCTTGTCTTTGTGCTGCGTGCTGTGGGAGAGCACTTTGCCCGCGGGAGTCGAGTAGTGCGCTCGAAAATCACCGCCCCACTTATTCGCCTCCCAGTCTCCGGCGAGGAACTCGAGGGAGCGGACCGAAGGGGGCGCCGGATCGGCGCCGCCCACGAACGCGGAGCCGCAAAGGAGGGCTAGGGCACCAAGGCAGAGGACGCGTCGATTCATCAGTCACCTCTTCTGTAGAGAGGCGCTCGTCGCCTCACCAAAGTGCAGGATAGGTTCTCTTTGGGCGGCTGAATTGGAAAAATGCGGCACTTGAACCACGCCATGGCTGGCTCGGGAGCTCACGAATGTCCCATCCGCGCCCCGCAGTGCTTGCAATAGACGGCGTTTGGGTCGTGCCCCTCGCGGCTGCAGGTCGGGCACGCTTGCGTCGAGATCTCCGCCCGCACCGCTCTCGCGATCTCCACACTGACGATGCCGGTGGGGATCGCGATGATCGCGTACCCGAGCACCATCACTCCCGCCGAAATGAACTGCCCGAGCGTGGTTTGGGGCGTGAGATCGCCGTAGCCGACCGTGGTCATCGTCACGATTGCCCAGTACATCCCCTTCGGGATGCTGGTGAAGCCGCTGTCCGCACTCCCCCCCTCCACTAGATACATCACGGCGCCGAGGATCAGCGTCATGTTGATGACTGCGAAGAGGAACACCGTAATCTTCACGCGACTCGCATGGAGCGCGCGCATCAGCGAATCGCCCTGGGTGACAAAGTGCCCGAGCTTGAAGACGCGAAAGATGCGGAGCAGACGGAGTGCGCGGACCACCATCAACGGCTGGGCGCCGGGAATGAAGAGGGTGAGGTAGGTCGGCAAGATCGACCCGAGGTCGACCAGCCCGAAGAAGCTGCGGGCGTAGCGAGCGGGGCGACGGACGCACCAGAGGCGAAGGAAGTACTCGACGCTGAAGAGCGCCGTGAAGACCCACTCGACGGTCGTCAGCAGAGGGCCGTGGGCGGCCTTGATCTCCTCCACGCTCTCGAGCATCACCGCGCCGGTGGAGATGACGATCGCCCAGAGGAGCACGACATCGAACCGCTTCCCGGCGGGGGTGTCCGCCTCGAAGATGATTTCGTGGAGCCTCTGTCGCGTGGGGGAGAGCCCGGGTTCGATCCTCTTCGCTGGCACGGGGTCTCTGTCCCTTCGGGCTTGGATCCAGAAGCAGTCGGAAAGCTCAGTGGTCCCTCGGATCGTAGCGGGAATCGATAGACCGGGTCGAGGGGGGATGGCCCAGGAGGTGTGAATCGGTCCACGGGCGCTCAGAACCGGAGCGAAACCCCCAGCGACAGCGTGTGCGATGCATCTGGCGACAGCGGCAAACGCCCGTCGGTGTAGGAGATTTCGAGGCGCGTGTTCTCGCTCAGAGGCAGATCCGCCTCCACTTCGACGAAGCCGAAGTCGTTCCCCCCCTCCTCGAAGTAGTGCCGCGCATCGATCGTGACGCCGACCGTGTCGCGTAAGAAGATGCGCGTTGAAAGGGAGACCTCGAACCTCCCGCGCGTATCGCGGTCCTGCTCATCCTCGATCCGACTGATCATCGTCCACCCGGCGCGCGCCGTGATCGGCTTCACGAGGGGGCGGGTCGGCTCGCCGAACAGGCGATGGATTCCCCGTGCGAACCACCACGAGTAGGGGATCGGGGCGGCGAGGTAGGTTTCGAAGCCGTAGTTCACGGTGTCGAAGTCTTGATCGGCCTCGAGTTTCGCGGGAGAGACGCCGAGATCGATGGTCTGATCGAACTCGCCGAGGTCCGCCACCCGCCAGTGGGTATAGATTTGTGGTGTGATTTCGAGGGAGCGCGGGGTGTTGTCGTCTCTCTCTGAGGCGGTTCCGAAGCGGCCGTCGATCCCGAGGCTCGCCAGCAACCCAAAGTCGGTATCGCCGACCGAGCGATACAGCTCGGCGATCTCTTTCTCCCACTCGACGTCGATCCCGACCCCGCCATTCGCGCCCTCGATCGTCTTCACGTCGATGGCGAGGCTTTCGAGCCACCACTCGAGGAGGGCGCGCGAGGGGGCTTCTTCCTCTTCTTCGAGCTCGTCCTCATCGTCGAGAGTGCTTGTTTCGGTCTCTCCGTCGGTGGCAGGCGGCTCTTGGCCACGACTGATGGAAGCCGCACCGAGCAACAGCACGCCCATCAAAGTGAGGGTCTGGCGGAGTCGAACGAACGCCCCGTTGGTGTCGATCAGCATGTGGTCTCTCATCACTCCTCCGCCTTTCGATGCACAAGACTGGCGAAGAGCCTCGTGCACGAGAGGAGCATCGACAGAGGTCAGAGTGAAGTCAAGAGTTGCGGGAAGAGGGTGCCCGAGCGTTCACTCCCCGGCGCGTTCGCGTGCGCGACAGTCGGGGCATTCGATCCCCTGGAACTGGCTGATCGCGCACGCCTCGCACCTCTCGAGAGAGGTCAGCGCGGCGACGAGTCGGCGGTACTCCGTCTGAGCTCGCTCGAACTTCTTTTCGTCGGTGAATGCGACGTTCCCGACGATTCCTCGGCGACACTCATCGCACCACCACGACCCGGCGGAGCGGTCTCGGCACACGGCACAGTCGTTCGCGGCGAGGTCGATCACGGAGCCGAGGCCGAGGCTCCAAGTCAGCGCGGTGAAGTACAGCTTGCCGTCGACGAATCCGAAACCACAGAGGCTGCAAAACCCGTCGGTTTCGATTCGCTCGGCGCAGTCGAGACAGTCGTGGGTCCAATCGGTGATGTCGTGGCCGTGGGCATCGAGCATCTCATGCATGAGGTGGGAACGGATGCGGACCGCGGCGACGTAGCCGATCTCGCACACGGTGCACCAGCCATTGACGGGGAGCGCCGCGCGACAGTCGGCGCAAGTGAGCTGGGGTGGGTGAGTCGTGTTCACCGGGTGCGGAGCGCACCCGCTGGCGACGACCCCAGTGAGGAGCCCGAGCAACAAACCGAAACTCAGCGACGCTCCTCGAGAGCGCCGCTGAGTTGGGGAAATCCGAATCACATCAAGGACGCGACTCACTTCAGGGACACTGCGTATGCGAGGCGCAGATCAACGCATCGGGGGTGGGGTCGAGCCCACACCCAGGGAACGGTGGGGGCGGCGGGTCGCCCATAGAAAACAGGCTCCCGAGCTGATAGATCGGATCGCCAATGTTGACGTTGCCGTCGTCGTTCAGATCTTCCGCCGCGTTGCAGGTGGTCGGGTTCCCCACGAACAGAGCTTCGAGCGCACGGATCGGGTCGGCGATGTTGATCGATCCGTCCTGGTTGATGTCGCCCCGGATGAACTCGGTCGCGGGCGGGGGACCATCGTCGTCGAGGATCGTGACGATGTGAGCGATGGTGGCGCCAAGGACGGCGCTCATTCCGGTGGCTGAAACGAGATCGAGAGAGACCGTCTCGCTCCCTTCCGGCAACGCGTCGTCGAGCACGTCGAGAGTGACAGGAAAGAGATCGCCGTCCACCGCTCCGATCGCGATCGTGACCAATTGGGTGCCGAACGAGGAGTAGTCACTCCCCGCGGTCGCGGTTCCGGATCCGTTATCGGCGACCATGACGGTGATCGCTTCGGTGGTGGCGTTGCCACTCCCGAGTCCACCGAGCACCACGTTTACCCCATGCGCACCGCCCCCTTCGGGAGCCGCGCTTGCGCCTAAGTCCAGCGACACTTCCGGGATCGGGTTGTTGCCCCCCGCATCGATCGTCGCGGTCACCCCGAGAAAGTTTGTCGGGGTGTTCGCGAGCACGAGGAAGCCCGCACCATCGTCGTGGAGCGACAAGACCCCGTCGATGGGAAGCTCTCCCGCGAGGAAGGCGATATCGCTCCCACCGTTCGGGAAGTAGTTGATGGTGTCGCCGTTCAGGCCGATGAAGTTGTCGTTGATGATGAAATCGGGGGCTGGCGCACCGGGGAGTGCGGCGAACGCCGCGGTTCCGAACAGGATGTGCGCGTTCGCCGTGGTTCCAGCGGCAAGGTTCTGGGTGAGCGGAAACTGCATGCCGGTGGCCGCGCTCCGGACGCTGTGCCCGCTGAGGCCGGTCTCGTTGGGAAGCCCGCAGCATTCACGAATCTCGATGAATTGAATCGTGCCGTCTGAGTTGCTGAACACCTCGTTGACGCGCCACGTGTGTCCGCCTGCGTGCGCGGGAGTTTGCAGGACTAGGAGGAGGAGCGTGCTGGTCACGGTCAACAGAGAGAATCCGAGCCCCTTGATCGTTCGAGTGGTCACCATCCCACCTTTCAAGTCAGCGTACAAATAGTCAGATCTGCCCGAGAGCCGGCCGATTTTACCCTGAGAAGGAGCGGTTCCCACATCTGGTACGCAAACTGTGATCTTCGTCACGGATGGACGCTCAGGGACCGGAACAGCCACTGCCGCAGATTTCGAGCATAAACAACCGGGGTGAGGGCGCGCGGCCGATGGGCTCCATGACGCGGAGAGCGCTCAGTCCCCCGGGAAGCTCAGTCCCCGGGAAGCTCAGTCTGCGGTCGAGCGAGCACGTAGAGGGCGATGGCACCCACCGATGCGCCTTGCTGATTGGGGTTTCGATACCACGCGAGGCTTGGCACCCGCACTTTCCACCCGGAGATCCGGAACTGGCGACGGATGGAGACGTCGAGGGCGAGGAGGCGCGACCCTTCGCTCGGCAGCTCGTTACCGAGGGAGATTTTCAGCTCGTCCCGCAGGTCGGCGATCGTCATGTCCGCGTAGGCCGCTGCACTGAACTTCGACCACCAAAGGTTGCGGCGGATTCCCTCTCGCACCGCGCGGTGGGCTTGGGCTTCGGTCATGGGCATGGGAGTTCCCCTACGCTCTCGGCAATCATGGTTTCGGGACGCGTGGCAAGGTTTCGGCACAGGTGGCACGACTCATCCAGCCGGGCGACGCACTATAGCAGTCGAGAGCGAGCCGATGTGCGCGTCTCGAAATTCGAAACAATGCACCGAGTCACCCGTCTCCGGCTCCACCAATTCGTGACTCACTCGGGGAGAGCCGTGGCGCCCAGCCCGCACCCGGCTATTCTGGCTCCCCGCCCCGAAAGCGAGGTTCTCACTTGATCCCTTCGAACTGCCGCCTGTCCGTTGCCATGGTTCTCGGTCTCTGCGCCTTTGCGCTGGCGGGACCGATCTCTCCGCGAGTCGGCCCAGCTCAAGACAGTCGAGCTCAAGACAGTCGAGCTCAAGACAGTCGAGCTCAAGACAGTCGAGCTCCAGACAGTCCGGCTCAAGAGAAGCCAGCCCCAGGCGCCGACCAACCCACCGATGAGCGCGCCGAGCTCGTCGCGCTCCTCGAGGTAGGGAAGTACGGCGAGATCGCGGACTGGTACCTCGAAGAGCCCGACGCCTTTCCGCTTCTCTGGGCGCGGTTCCTCAGAGAGACCGGCAGATCTCAGGAAGCACTCGAACTCATCCAGAAGCAGCCGCAGTTCGTTGCCTCGGATCCCGCGTACCTGCTCGTGGCCGGAGCGATCCGCCAAGAGAGCGGAGATCTCGAACAGGCGAAGGTGCTCCTTCGAAAGGCGGTGCGGGCCGATGGCAAGCTCGTCGAGGCGCGCACCCGGCTCGGGCAAGTGCTCCACGCCGAAGGGCTTCGCGAAGACGCCATCGAGCAGTGGAAAGCGGTCCTTGCGATCTACCAAGAGATGACCGCGGGGCAAGTGCGCGCGTCGGTTCCCTCGGCGTTCGTTTGGATGGGCAAGGCGGCGGAGGGGCTCGGTCGCTACGAAGAGGCGTATCAGGTGCTCTATTCGACCGCGTTCGACCTCGATAAGGGGTCGGTCGACGCCCACGTCGCCTCCGGCTGGCTCCTCTACTCGAAGTACAACTACCCCGATGCGCGAAGCCACTTCACCGACGCCTTGAAGAAGAACCCGAATCACGCGGGTGCGCACGTCGGCTTGGCGCGCGCGATCTACTCCGACTACGCCTTTCCCGGCAATCGCTTCGCAGAGACCCGGCTACACCTCGAGCAGGCGAGTCAGGCGTATCCGAACCACCCCGAGCAGCTGATGTTGACGGGAGACATCGCCTTCTACGACGAAGAGTGGGCGGAGGCCGAGGAGAGCTACCAAAAGGGAATCGAGCAGAACCCTTCTGACTTGTGGCGGAAAGGGCGCCTCGCGGCACTCTACTTCGCGACGGCGAAGCTCGAAGAATTTGCGGCGTACAAGAAAGAGGTCGACGAGTCCAAAGCGAACGCTGCGCCGTTCTACGGGTCGCTCGCGGAGCGGCTGGTCGATCGCTTCTTCTACGTCGAAGCCGCCGATTTCGCCCAGAAGGCGGTCGAACTCGACCCGAAGTACTGGCCCGCCTATGTGGTGTTGGGGATCAATGCGCTGCGCGCCGGCCGCGATGAGCTCGGGCGCGAGTACACCCAGAAGGCGTTCGACGCCGATCCGTTCAACGTCTGGGCGTTCAATACTCTGCAACTGATCAAACGGATCGATCGCACCTTCATCGAGAAGAAGAACGACGACTTCGTCATTCGGATGCCCGAGGATGAGGCGCCGTTCCTGATGCCGTATCTCGAGCCGCTCTTGTACGAGACGCGCGCGCGGCTGGAACGTGAGTACAAAGAGCCGGTCACGCGGCCGATCACCGTCGAAGACTTCGCACAACACAAGTACTTCTCGGCGCGGTCGATCGGACTTCCCGGCCTCGCCGCCTCGGGCGTTTGCTTCGGCCGCATGGTCACGCTGACCACGCCAAACGCTATCCCGGGCAACTGGGGCGCGGTCGCGGTCCACGAGTTCGCTCACGTGGTGACGCTTCACAAGGCGCGGCACCGCATTCCCCGCTGGTTCGGGGAGGGCTTGAGCGTGTTCGAAGAGGGGCGGGGCGAGAAGCGTTGGCAGAGGATCTACGCGGATGAGTGGGTGACGGCGGTGCACGCCGATCGAATCCTCGGCATGGCCGACATCCAGAAGGGATTCACGCGCCCGACTTACCCGGGCCAGATCCTCGTCAGCTACTACCAGAGTGGCGCGACCTGTGACTTCATCGAACGCGAGTGGGGATACGACGCGATCCTGCGCATGCTCGACGTCTACCGGAGCGGAAAGGACACCGCCGGAGTGTTCCAAGAGGTGCTCGACATCTCGTTGCCCGCGTTCGACAAGCGCTTCGCGAAGTACGCTCGCGAGCTCTCCGACTCGTTCGGGCTCGGTCCCCAGTGGCCGAAGGAGAGCATCAACGCGTTGCGCTACCACACCGAGGACCACGCCGAAGACGCCGCGGGTTGGATGCGCCTCGCCTGGGCCTACTTGTTCAACCGTCGCCAAGCCGATGCGGAATTGGTCATGGGAACGGTCGAGAAACTCGACCCCGACAACGCCGATCTCGCTGCGCTCAAGGGGTACCTCTCCTTCCAACAGAAGAAGCCGCGGACGACTCGCCGGGAGTTCGAGAAGGCGATCAAAGGGAAGACGACCTACCCGTACCGATCGCGGATGGGGCTAGCGATCATCGAGACCCAAGAGAAGAACTACGCCCGGGCGAAGGAACTCCTGCGTGAAGCGATCGAGATTCATCCCTTCGGAATTCGCGGCTACTTCAACAAACCCCATGCCTACCATCAGCTCGCCGCGCTCCTCGATGATGAGGGAAGCGAAGCGGAGGCGGTGGCGGTCCTCGAGCAGCTGATTCGCATCGATCGCGATGACTTCCCCACCCGGATGAAGGTCGGCAACTACTACGCGGCGGGTGAGGATTGGGAAAAGGTCATCGAGGCGGCGTGGGACGCGCCCTACATCAATCCTTACGAGGTCGAGACCCATCGCCTGCTCGGGCGCGCGTACTTCGAAACCAACGCGTTCCGTCTCGCGAAGCGCGAGTACGAGATCATGCTCGTCGGCGATGAGCCGCCGGTGCGCGAGGTGTACCCGCGCCTCGCGTACTGCCACTGGAAGCTCGGCGAGCTGGACAAGGCGCGCGAGGTTGCAAAGAGGGGGCAGACGATGACCCCGGATGATCCGCTCATCAGAGAGGTGCTCGACGGCCTCGGGGACCCCTAGAAGAGTCGGCGAAACGAGCTTCGTAAGTCCTTCTCGGGTCGAGGTTTGGCGTAGATGGCCGCGCCCCCGACGAGAGGCACTTTCATTCGATTTGGTTCCCTTGCCTTTTCAAAGGGCGATGGGTAGTCTCTCCGCCATCATCAGTGGAATCGACTCGGAACGGGGGCTGAAATGCACTCTGGCGCTCCGGGTGAGTCTCCTGAGGAACGCGGTGACGGTTCTCCAGAGGGTCGCGGCTCCCCACGCGAATGGGTTCGCACTTCTTCCCTCGGACTCCAGGTAGTGATCACTTTTGGGGTTCTGGCCTGGGCCGGGATTTGGATCGATGGTCACTTCAAAACCGCGCCGTGGGGAGTTCTTGGAGGGGTCGCTCTCGGGCTGTTTTCGATGTTCACGACGCTCCTCCGCGAAGGGGGAATGTTGAAGAGCGTCGCAGACCGCGAACGAGCTGCGAAAACGCGTGAGTCCGTCGACGAGCGTGACGACCAAAAAGAGGAGGAGTCGTGAGCATCGCTCGTACCTTTCTCCTGCGTATGGTCGGATCGGTTCTCGTCTGCTCGGGCATCGCGGTCCTGTTCCTCCGAGACTCTTGGGCGGAAGCTTCGGCCGGCGGCGTGATTGCCGCGGTCTCCTGGGCGGCATTCGCAAGCTGCCTGATGGGTGTGGCTGGGTTCCAGAGCCTGCGAAAGGCGCTGGTCTGCCGGCCTCAGGCCCTGATGAGTGTCGTCATGCTGGGGCTGATAGGACGTCTTTTCGTCCTCGCTGCCAGTCAAGCACTGGTGTACGGGGTGTTCGGGAGTGAGTGGGGTCGGCGTACGCTGCTCGTGACCACAGCTCTTTATGGGCTGGTGTTAGGTGTCGAGGTGCTGACCTTGTATCGGGCTCTCCAGTCGGGAGAGCTGCAGAGGACGGTCGCCGAGTCTTCCGTTCCTGACGAGACTTCCAAAGTGACCGAAGACAAGATGACCGAAGGAAACGCGGAAGAATGAACTCGCTCTTCCTAACCTTGGCGAGCGGCGATCCACTCTCGCACGTCATGGACCATAAGATTCATGCGCTCGACGCGCTGGGCATTTCGTGGCACGTGGTGTTCATGCTCATCGCTGGGGCGGGATGCCTGATCGTCTTCCCGCTGGTCGCGAAACGCATCGCGAGCGACAGCCCGGGGCGGCTCGGGAACTTTTTCGAGGCAATGCTCCTGTTTGTCCGTGACGAAATGGTGCAGCCGTTCCTCGGCAAGGACACCAACAAGTACCTCCCTCTCCTCTGGAGCTTTTTCTTCTTCATTCTCTTCTGCAATCTGCTCGGGATGCTGCCCGTGGTCGGAAAGACCGCGACCGGCAATTTCAGTGTGACTGTCGCCCTCGCCGTGATCAGCCTGGTGGTCTACCAAGTCGAAGGAATGCGCCGCAACGGGTTCGTGAATTACTGGAAGGCGAACCTTCTGGTCGGCCCGTGGTTCCTCTGGCCGCTGATGATCCCCATCGAGATGCTGGGCCACTGCATCAAGCCGGCCGCGCTCGCGATTCGCCTCTTCGCGAACATGGTCGGGGGGCACATCATGCTCGCCGTCGTGGTCGGTTTCACCGCGGTCGAGGGGTTTTTCCCCGGCGCGATCGTCGCGGTCGTCGCCGCCGGTGGAGCCGTGTTTCTCAACTTCCTCGAACTCTTGGTGGCCTTCATTCAGGCCATCATCTTCACATTCTTGACGACAGTCTTCCTTTCGATGGCGCTTCACCCAGAGCACTAGCAGCTCGGGGCGAAGAGTCGGCGAGAGTGGATCACACTTCTTCAATTGAACACTTGAGAACCTCACGGAGGAGGAACGCAGCCAGGGCTACCGCGTCTTTGGAAATCGGGACGCGGGCAACACACTGGCGCTCTTCCACCATCGACTTCGTGAACACTCTCCTTCGACCCAGGAAGCGCGGCCCGCTCGAGCGGGTGATTTGAAAGGGAATTCCCATGGACCTGTTTTTAGCTTTTTCCCCCCTGCTTGCGGCCGCCGAAGGCATGCCCGCGTTCTTGACGAACGGCCTCTTGGGCGCAGGCATCGGAGCGGGTCTCGCCGCGATCGGTGCTGGACTCGGGATCGGTCGCCTGGCCGGCTCTGCGTGCGAGAGCATTGCGCGTCAGCCCGAGGCTTCCGGTGACGTCCGTGGCGCCATGCTGTTGACCGCGGCGCTCGTCGAAGGGGTTGCTCTCTTCGGAGTCGTCGTCTGCTTCTTGATCTACAGCGACATCATCAAGATCGCGAAGACGGTGGCAGGAGTCGAGTAATGGCGGGCAAGCTCGCTTCGCGAGTTCTCGGATCTAGCCCTGCGATCGCTCTGCTCCTCGCGGGTGTTCCCCTCCTCGCTCAGGATGCGGGGCACGCCGAAGAGGCGGCCCACGCTCCGCAGGGTGGCCTCCTCGACATCGTGCCCGCGACTTCGATCTGGGCGGTCGTCATCTTCCTGGTCGTCGCTGGAATCCTCTACAAGATCGCCTGGGGTCCCATCATCAAAGCGCTCGATGAGCGCGAAGCGAAGATCAAGGACTCCCTCGAGGCGGCCGATCGGATGCGGGAAGAGCAGAAGCGCTTCCAAGCGGAGCAAGAGCTAGTGCTGGCTGCCGCGCGGAAAGATGCCAACGAGATCGTCGCCGAAGGGAAACGCGACGCCGAAGCGGTGAAAGAAAAAATCATCGCCGACGCCCGCGAAGCCGCTGAGGAAGCGAAGGGTCGCGCGATCACCGAGATCGACCGCGCAAAAGACAACGCCGTGATCGAGATTCACAAGCGGGCGGTCGACTTGTCGGTCGCTATCGCTGAGAAGCTCGTCGGTCATGCCGTTTCAGTCGACGACCAAGAGCAACTCGTTCAACAGACCATCGACCAATACAAAGCGAACAACTAACGGGCGTTCAGCGCGACCGTTTCTTTGACGCAACTGTTTCTTTGACGCAACGGTTTCTTTGACGGAACTGTGAACTGAAGAACTGACTGGGCGACTGACTCGCCGCCGTCGCGCGCCGCTTCGCGGTGTCTCTGCGACAGGAGGCATGAGTCGTCTATCGAAGGAGCCCGACCCATGGGGCAGGTGAAGAAGCGACATCCCGCGTCCAATACGTACGCGCGAGCGCTCCTCGAGATCGCAGAGGCTGCGGACGAGGGGGACGCGTTCGCGGACCAACTCACCGCGTTTGCGACGGCTCTCGAGTCGGACCGCCAGCTGCGGGCGTTCTTCGAGAGCCCGAAGATTCCTCGCGGGGACAAGAAGTCAGTCCTCGAGAGATCGCTGTCGGGCAAAGTGGCGGTGCCGGTGTTGAACATGCTTCGATTGCTGATCGACAAGGGGCGTCAAACCCTCTTCATCGAGATCTCCGATTGCTTCGGTGAGATCCTCGACCAAGCGCGAGGACGCAAGCACGTCCAGATTGCCTCGGCGATGCCGATCTCCGGTAGCGCGAGGCAGAGCCTCGTCACGCTCCTTGCGGAGCGGCTCGGGGGCGAGATCGTCGCCACGGAGACCGTGGATCCCACCCTCTTGGGTGGCATGACAGTGCGCTTTGACGACACCGTCATCGATGGCTCCCTGCGCACGAAGCTCAAATATGTCAGGGAAGCGATGAGCACCCCTCGACTCGGGAGGAACCTACTCGGATGAAATTGAACGCAGATGAGATCACCTCGGTCCTGAAGAAGGAAATCGAGGGTTACGGAGCCGCGCTGACCGTCGACGAGGTCGGGACCGTGCTCGAGGTCGGGGACGGCATCGCGCAGATCTACGGCATCACCAACTGCATGGCTGGTGAGATGCTCGAGTTCTCGAACGGCGCGAAGGGCCTGGCGTTCAACCTCGAAGAGAACTCGATCGGGGCGGTGATCCTCGGTGAGTACATCGACCTCAAAGAGGGCGATGAGGTGAAGCGCACCGGAACCGTCATGCAGGTGCCGGTCGGCAAAGCGCTCCTGGGGCGCGTCGTCGATCCGCTCGGCAACCCAGTCGACGGCAAAGGGCCGATCGTCACCGACACCTACCGTCCGGTCGAATCGGCCGCGCCCGGCATCGCGGACCGCAGGTCGGTCCACGAGCCGCTTCTCACGGGGATCAAAGCGATCGATTCGATGATTCCGGTGGGCCGCGGTCAGCGCCAGCTGATCATCGGCGACCGAGGGATCGGCAAGACCGCGATCGCGATCGACACGATCATCAACCAGAAGCATTCGGGTGTGATCTGCGTCTACGTCGCCATCGGCCAAAAGGGCTCGACGATCGCCGGCGTGGTCGACCGCCTGACCAAAGAGGGCGCGATGGATTACACCATCGTGGTCAGCGCTCCGGCGTCGGCCCCCGCGCCCCTTCAGTTCATCGCGCCCTACGCTGGCTGCGCGATGGCGGAGTACTTCATGTACAAGGGCGGACACACCCTGTGCGTGTACGACGACCTGTCGAAGCAGGCCGCGGCCTACCGCCAACTGTCGCTTCTGCTCCGGCGCCCGCCGGGACGCGAAGCGTACCCGGGAGACGTCTTCTACTTGCACAGCCGCCTGCTCGAGCGTTCGGCGAAGCTCTCCGATGACCTCGGCGGCGGCTCTCAGACCGCGCTGCCGATCATCGAGACGCAAGAAGGAGAAGTGTCGGCGTACATTCCGACCAACGTGATCTCGATTACCGACGGTCAGATCTACCTCGAGCCGAACCTGTTCTTCGCGGGGCAGCGCCCGGCGGTGAACGTCGGAATTTCGGTGTCGCGCGTGGGTGGTGCGGCGCAGATCAAGGCGATGAAAAAGATCGCCGGTACGTTGCGTCTCGACCTGTCCGCGTTTCGCGAACTCGAAGCGTTCGCGCAGCTCGGAACCGAACTCGACAAAGCGACCCAAGCTCAGCTCGACCGCGGCTTCCGCATGGTCGAGATCCTGAAGCAAGCCCAGTACAAGCCGATGCCGATCGCGGAAGAAGTGATCGTCATTTGGTGCGGGGGTGGCGGTAAGTTCGACTCGCTGCCGGTCAACCAGCTGGCCGCGTTCGAACCCAAGCTCCTCAGCCATATGCGCGACCAGTTCCCCGAGATCCTCAAGGAGATCGACGACACCGGTTCGATGACGGAGGAGACTGAAGCCAAGCTCGACAAGGCGGTCGAGGACTTCAAGAAGGACTACGTCTCAGTCTAGAACCTGCTTTCTCTCTTCTGGGTTTGTGCTGTCCGACGCTGTTTCTGAACGAAAGTGAGCCCGAGTGGCAACCGCACGCGAGCTGAAGAACAAGATTCGCTCGATCACGAACACGAAGAAGATCACGCGCACCATGGAGATGATCTCCACGGCGAAGTCGCGCGTGTGTCAGAAGCGTATCGAGGCGGTGCAGCCGTACGGCGACAAGCTCGGCGAGATGCTGCGCGACCTCGGCCGCGGCGCGTCCGACCCCGAGAAGGCCGCGGAGTACCCGCTCCTCCGGGTGCCCGAGAAGATTCGCAAAGAGGCGTTGATCATCATCACCGCGAACCGCGGACTCTGCGGCGGATACAACACCAACGTCCTGAAGATGGCCGAGAAGCGGATCGATCGTCACAGCGCCCTAGGCACCGAGACCGAGATCCACATGATCGGCAAGAAGGGCAACGCGCGCTTCAAGTACTTGAAGCGTGCAGTTGCCCAAGCGTATACGCACATCGACGACAAGCCGACCTATGAGCAGGCGGAGGAGATCCTAGAGCCGCTCTTGGATCGATACGCAGCCGGCGAGCTCGACGCGCTCGCCATCGTGGTCTGCCACTACGAAAACGGCTCGCGTCAGTACCCCGTCGAGCGGCCGCTGTTGCCCCTCGGTGCGGGGGGCGAGAGTGAGAGTGAGAAGGCGGAAGAGTCGACCGGTGGGACCGAGTTCATTCTCGAACCCGATCCCGGGACGATTCTCAGTCGCTTGCTCCCGGTCTCCTTGAAGACGCGCTTCTTCCAATCGCTGGTCGAAGCAGCGGCGTGCGAGCAGATCTCGCGCCGGGTTGCGATGAAGAACGCGACCGACAACGCGGATGAAATGGTCAAGGGATACAAGCAGCTCTACAACCGGACGCGCCAAGCCAGCATCACCCAGGAGATCCTGGAAGTGATCGGCGGCTCGGTTACTTAGGAGCCTGCTCCGCGCGCGGACCCGGGACCAATCGAGTCCTGTGGCTGCGCGCTACCGACGTACGAAATCTAAGAGCCCCAGAGCGCTCCCGTGCGACGGAGCCCAGAGGGTGATGGACGGAGAGAACCGTGAGCACCGGTCGAGTAGTACAGGTGATTGGCGCGACGATCGACGCAGAGTTCCCCGAGGGACAGCTGCCGAAGATCTACAGCGCTCTGACCCTCGAATTGGGCGGCGGAAAACTGACGCTCGAGACTCAGCAGCACCTCGGCGGCAACCGGGTCCGCGCGATCGCGATGGCCTCGACCGACGGCGTCGTGCGCGGCACACCGATCGTCGATACCGGAAGCCCGATCATGGTCCCGGTCGGCCTGGAAGTCCTCGGTCGCGTGTTCAACCTGCTCGGCGAGCCGGTCGACAAACTGCCGCCGGTCACCACGAAAGAGATGCGCCCGATCCACCGCGAAGCGGTGCGCTTCGAGGATCTCGAGCCGTCGACCCAGGTCTTCGAGACGGGGATCAAGGTCGTCGACCTTCTGACTCCGTACTCGAAGGGCGGAAAGACGGGCCTCTTCGGAGGGGCGGGACTCGGCAAGACCGTTCTGATTCAGGAACTGATCAACAACGTCGCGACGAAGCACGGTGGATACTCCTGCTTCGCCGGCGTCGGAGAGCGGACCCGCGAGGGGAACGACCTCTGGAACGAGATGAAGGAGGCGGTCGTCACGACCGCCGATGGCACCACCTTCACCGTGCTCGACCGCACCGTGCTGGTCTTCGGACAAATGAACGAGCCGCCCGGCGCGCGCCTGCGCGTGGCGCTCTCGGCTCTGACGATGGCGGAGTACTTCCGCGATTCGACGGGTTCCGACGTCCTGATCTTCGTCGACAATATCTTCCGCTTCTCCCAGGCGGGTTCGGAAGTGTCGGCGCTCCTCGGGCGGATGCCGAGCGCGGTGGGATACCAGCCGACCCTGGCGACCGAGATGGGCCAGCTGCAAGAGCGGATCACCTCGACCAAGCACGGCTCGATCACGTCGGTGCAGGCGGTGTACGTCCCCGCGGATGACCTCACCGACCCGGCGCCCGCGGCGGCGTTCGCTCACCTCGATGCGACGACCGTGCTCGACCGGGGGATTTCCGGAAAGGGAATCTACCCCGCGATCGACCCGCTCCTGTCGACCAGCAGGATTCTCGATCCGCAGGTCGTCGGCGACGAGCACTACAACACTGCGCGCCAAGTGCAGCAGATTCTGCAGCGCTACCGCGACCTCCAAGACATCATCGCGATCCTCGGCATGGACGAGCTGTCGGAAGACGACAAGATTCTCGTCGGCCGCGCGCGCCGGATCGAACGCTTCTTCTCGCAGCCCTTCACCGTCGCGGAGACGTTTACTGGCCTCAAGGGCAAGTACGTCGAAGTCGCGGATACCGTGCGTTCGTGCAAGGAGCTGGTCGAAGGCAAGTGGGACCATTTGCCCGAGCAGGCGTTCCTGTACGTCGGTGCGATCGAAGAGGCGGCCGAGAAGGCCGACAAGATGGCGAAGTAGTTCACTGACTGAGAGTTGAACACCATGGCGACGTTGCAGTGCCAAATCCTGACCCCCGAAGGAAGCGCCTTCGAAGGCGAAGCGACCTTCGTCGAGGCCCATGCCCTCGACGGCCGGGTCGGCATCCTTCCGCGTCACGCGCCCCTCTTGACCGCGCTCGGCAAGGGGCCGCTGCGGGTGAAGCTCGAGGGCGGCACCGAGAAGAAGTGGACGATT